>JAQXCL010000118.1 GCA_029251885.1 Opitutales bacterium
TTAACCGTCAACGAGTTGAAGGATACCTAGCACACAAATGGCAATTAGAGAACAGGCTACCCGAATTGCATCCCTTCTCCACCTCTGTCCCTGCTTTTGGTGGAAATCAATTGATAACTTGGTTGGGAACAAGCGACCTTGATGATGATGGTGATTTAAAACTACCTGTTAAATCAGCAACCGATCCTGACTTCACACTTAACGCCATTGCCTCATCCGGTCTGCCTGTAATCTTTGCAAGCAGTGACCCAACCGTTTTGGCGATTGCTGATAACCAAGCGAAGATATTGCGCCCCGGAGAAATAAATATTACCGCCTACCAGCCTGGTAATATTCGCTTTTTTGCAGCCCCGCCACAGAGTGTTACTTTGGAAATTTTTGATTTCTCTGACCCTTCATTCCAAAAAGACACCCAAGCAATTATTTTTTCCGAAGTTCCTATAAAAGTTCGCGAAGACCCGCCTTTCCAAGTTGTGGCTATTGCAGAGTCGAGTGGCCAAAATCATTTAGTCTACAAACTACCGGTTGTTTTAAAAGTAGAATCTGGTCCAGCCACAATGGATGCTCATGGGATTGTCACTCTTGACGGAAGTGCCGGAACCATCGTGATTTCCGCTTATCAAAGTGGTAATGCTTTTGTTGATGCTGCTATCACCCAAACTTTGGAAATCACTGTATCCAACCGGACACGCCCAAGCATTTTATTTACAGACTTGAAGAATGAAGGCTCTTTGGCACCCGTTTTGGCTAATAGCAGGACGAAGTTTATTCCTGGAGTTTATGCCAGTAATGGAAATAGACTTTCCCTCACAAGTTCAGACCCAAGCATTATCGAAATTTATGGTCAAAATAAAATAATTGCTCACAGAACAGGTGTAGTAACTTTAAATTTCAATGTCCCCGAAGATGAAAACTTTGCGGCTGCACTTTCCCGTACCCGTACTGTGGAAGTGGTCAAACCAACTAAGGTAGCATGGTTAGAAAATCGTAGAAATGATACAAGGTACCCCCAATTAAAAGAAAGATTCGTTAGCAACAGACTCAATAACCACTCGTCTGTCACAACTGAACAGGCTGCATATGAATTTGATTCGGATAATTTTGATTCAGACGGTGATGGATACAGTAATCTTTTTGAACGAGCCACAGGTATGGATTCTCTAGGATTCGATTCCCAAAATGCTCCACATTTTCTCAATCTAGAAAACGGAAAGTCAGGAATCTCTTTTACACGGTTCACAAACTCTCTCTCATCCACTGGCGAAACATTCCAATACATAATCCAAGAAAGCTTCGATCTTAGGTTTTGGCGGACTGTTTCCTTAACTTCTGAAAACTCAAAAGTTATCCCGATTGGTGGTGATATGGAACGTGTTAACTATGTTGCAGAGGAATCACCCAGTGGAAACACACAACCTTTCCTACGATTAAAAATCAGCCTTAGTGGACCTTAATCAAAAATCCAAAAAAATTTACCCTTACAAATATTAAACCTCCAAATCTACAAAACTAAAATGAAAAAAATACTTATTCCATTCATTCTCATCTGGGCAGCTGTTTCTTTACAAGGCCAAGAATTTGGCGACATAAGCATAGAAGATTTGCAAAAAGCCATTCTTGCCAAAAAGGTCGCTATCATCGATGTAAATGGCCAAGGATCATTCCAAAATGGGCACATCCCCGGAGCCATCAATTTTTCATCACAAAAACAAGCTCTTAAGAAATTACTACCTGCCAACAAAAATACCCTTATTGTTGCTTACTGCGGCGGCCCTTCATGCCGAGCCTACCTTCGTGGGGCAAAGGCAGCCGCCGAACTTGGTTACAACAATGTTCGTCACCTATCTGCTGGAATTTCAGGTTGGAAAAAAAGCGGTAACAAGGTGGCTAAAAAGTAGTAATTACAACAAGTTTCCAATCCCATGGGTTCACCAGTTAAAGGTTTTATTCTCCAAGCATTTCTCGGGATGCTTGTGCTTTGCACTAGAAGCCAAGTATTCGCATCCAACCTTAGCGAACCCATGGGGGTGGTAACAGTTAATCTAGCCGGTGGCAGTCCGGAAGCCCCAAGTTTTAGAATCGTTTCTCCAGGGATTCACGGATCTTGTATTTTCCGTGGTCCAATCGAAGGGTTAGTATCCGATAATAATGTTTCATTTTATCGTACCTCTGAACTAGATAATCCGGCAAACCGTAGAGGCCCTTTCTCTAGTGGCGTACTTGGTAGTGTCCAAGGACGTGCATCGACCATGCTCGATGAGAATGGTTCCATCTCGAATTTTAATCTTTTATTTTCAGGAAATGGATACCGAGGCAGACCTAGAATTTCCCTAACTCCTCCATCTGATCCAAACAACTCTGCAACCGTTTACCGAGCTGCGACCGTCGAAGCGGAGTGGAATTCATCCCTCAACATTATTACTGGTTTTTCTATTTTGGAAAAAGGTATTGGATATGATACCCCCCCAGCGGTCTACATCGAAGGAGGTCCGTATTATTTGAAAATTATTGATACGGAATCTAATTTCACGGGCCTCTCGTTCCTTATTAATTCCAATTCGGACCATGTCTTGGAATTGAACAATTCCTTAAACCTATCCCTCGGCTCAATACTTTTGAAAGATACCTTGGTAGAGGTTTTACCAGGATGGACGCTAGGCTCCTTATTTGGTTACACCGAGATTCAGCTCCAAAGTGATGCTAATGCATCTCGAGCTGACTGGATCTATCTCCTTAAATCTTCTGCAAATCAAATTGGAGAAAATAGCGACTATATATCCCACTTCCACAATGGTACTGAATGGAAACAGGTTAATTCCCCAAACGATTCAACTTCTCATTACAAAATACCTCCTGACGAATCGGTAATTATCGCTCGACGATCCGAGGCCAATAAAGTCCTAACATTCAACGGAATTTCTCCTGCAATCCCTACAACCTGGTACCTCCCTGAATTTAATCGAACAAAACTGGTAAGCAATCCATTCCCCACATCCATAAAATTATCCGACATTATTGGCAACGAGACGATCACCGATGATAATTCTTCTGCGGAAGAAAACTCAACTCGTTGGCTCGCTCATAGGGAACAGGATTTAGCTGATAACATTCAAATCCTCAACCCTTCAGGCTGGTCGACTTATTGGCATGACGGAACCAATCTTAGTATTTCAAAACCGGCCGTAATTTCAGCCAAAGCGGGAAGTGGAATCGGTGGTAGTTTGACCATGAGAGACTTTTCCATGGCTTCAGGAACTATTCAGTCTGTCACCAATCCACCAAGTGGAAATCCTTTAATAACTGCCCAAAACCACGGATTGGAACCTGGTTTCTGGATTAAAATAACCGGTGCAAAAGGCAGGCTTACCAACGATGCAAAAGTTCAAATAAATTCATTGGGCGATGAGGTGGATACTGGGCAAGGTATGTTGATTAACTCTTCGATTAATGGAAGGTGGGAAATTATTAATGTAAGCACAGACACCTTTGAACTTAATCATTGTTCGGTCGGTTCGGACTTTGAGGAAAATGGTTTGGCCAAGTGGACTACAGGAGACTCCGGAGAAGGCTACGACGCTAATGTTTCTCTATCTATTCTGGGCGGAGGTGGACAGGGTGCCCGGGCAATCGGGATTGTCGAGGGTGGCAGGATTACTTCCATTTCTCTTACTTACGGGGGTTTATTCTACACCAGTCCACCAACTGTTGTTGTTCATCCCGGTGGTTGGAACAGTCTGGGTCGTGGAGAAGCACCGATTAATGATTTGTTAATACCTGCAGGATCGGGAGCTCTACTTATTCGTAAACACCCGAACGGAACAAAGAGCACACTTCCACTCAGATCAATCTCGCAAGATTAAGCCGATATTACAGGCAGCTCAGGATACTTGATGGGCATCAACATCTAAGGTATCAATAATTTCTTTATCAATTGGAAACTGCTGCCTGATAATCCGAATTTGAGATAAGCAATGAGGAACCGATGTGCTTAGATAAAACAAGTGATAACGATAATAACCCTTCATTTTAGCGAGTGGGGTTGCTGCCGGACCTTTAATCTCCACACCGTTTAATTTAGCACGGTCCAATTCCTTCCTCCATTGTTCCGCATAAAACTTGGTTTTTTCTTCGCTTCGTCCCCGAAAGACATGCCTCACTAGATGCCTAAAGGGTGGATACATCAATTCTTTGCGCATCGCCAGTTCCTCGTCCAAAAAAGCATCCAGTTCTGCCCGCCTCGCAAATTGAATACAACTTTCATGCGGGGCATAGGTCTGAACATAAACTTCTCCCGCTCGGTCTCCCCTACCCGCTCGTCCTGCAACTTGTACCAAAATTTGAAAGGCACGTTCAGATGCTCGAAAATCTTCCATACGCAAGGGAAGGTCGGCATCGATTACCCCCACCAAAGTAACCCGCGGGAAATCTAATCCCTTGGCAATCATTTGAGTACCTACCATCACATCGATCTTACCTTTCCGAAAATCTCGAAGGATTTCCCGAAAAAGATTTTTTTTGGTCATCACATCAGCATCAACCCGTACGACGCGGGCCCGTCTGGGCATGATCGATTCGACCACATCTTCAATCCGTTGTGTTCCATGACCTTTTTTACGAATATCAACAGATTTACAATTACCACATACTCTGGGAGCAGACTTGCGGTATCCACACAGATGGCAGTGTAAATAATGATCAGTTCGGTGATAAGTCATAGCAATGCTGCAATCCCTACACTGCTCCACTTCACCGCATTCCGTACAAAACAGAGTCGTATTAAATCCGCGCCGGTTAAGAAATAAAATACTTTGCTCCCGATTTTCATATCTTTGCCGTAAAGCCTCAACTAAAGGTTGGGAGAGGATTGGCGGAACCTTTTGCTTGAGGGCTTCTCTGCGCATATCAATTAAATGAACCAGGGGGAGTTCCCTTCCATCTATCCGTTTACTAAGAACTGACCTTGCATATTTACCACTCTTAACATTCCGGGCAGTCTCTAAGGATGGAGTGGCCGAGCCCAGCAAACAGATGGCTCCGTTCAAATAGGCTCGGTATACGGCAACATCGCGACCTTGGTAACGGGGTGCATCCTCCTGCTTGTATGCAGCTTCGTGTTCTTCATCGACCACTACCAAGCGTAAGTTTTGCACAGGAGCAAACACAGCCGAACGAGCACCGACCACAATACGTGCATCTCCACGGACTAATTTCCTCCACGCATCCAAACGTTCACCTGCCGAAAGATGACTGTGCCAAACCACGACCTCCTCGCCACTCTGTCCAAATCGGGCTCGTAACCGATCAACTGTCTGGGGGGCCAGTGCTACTTCAGGCACGAGAAATAATACCCCACCACCCTGCCCCAATGCCTTTTCCATGGCCTGGCAGTAGACTTCTGTCTTTCCTGATCCAGTGACCCCCTGTAAAAGACGCGTACGAAATTCTCCTGAGTCCAAATCCTCAACGATTTCATCGGTTGCTTTTTGCTGCTCTTCAGTTAATTCGCGTAAGGATTCTACGAGTCCGTCAGCATCATCTGTCCACTCATCTGTGTAAGCATCCCGGGAGACCTCGGAAATGGATTGCTTGATCAATCCTTTCTTGATCAATCCATCGATCACGGATGTGGAAACTTTTGATTCCCGACCCCAAACAATTGCATCAACTCGTACTTCTTTGTTTCCTTTCAACAGAGCATAAGCATTCGCCTGCTTAGGCGATCGTTTTACCAAATCGGCCACCTGTTCTTGGGGCATAATAATCACTTCGATCATCCTACGAGTTCTCGCCTCCATTCCGTCCCGCACAGAGGCTGGAATCATTGCTCCCAAAGTATTTTCCAAAGAGCATGCATAATAAGAAGATATCCACTTAGCCAAGTTAACAAGTTCGTTACTAAGAACCGGTTCTGGTTGTACCAAAGCAGAAACGAAGCGTAACTTTTCTAACGGGGGAGAATGCTCGGGACTTAACGATGAAACCACTCCGATCAATCTACGGGCACCCAAAGGAATCCGGACCAGTGAACCAACCTTCAAACAATCGTACAGGGATTTCTTTGCACCGTAAGTAAGGGCGTGATCAAAACCTCCAAGGGGAAGAACTTCGACCAAGGCCGGACTGGATAAAACCTCTTTCATTGCCCGCGAAAATCGTAACAGAGTAAACGGCTCGACCTCCCGCTCATACGATCGGTATCGTTCTGCATGATGTAGAGAAGTCCTCGACTCAGGGTTGGCAGCGTCCATGCCTCCGGGGCGAAAAATAGCTGTGCCCGTTCTTCAATCTTCCAACCGCTTGGCGAAAATTTCATTCTCAGTAAAGATCCAAACTCGGAAAGACTCAAAAAACGATCCTCCAAAAGTAACCAACTTGCCCGAAAGAGTTGGAGTTTAAGTTCACGACCCTGAATCGTTTGCTGCCAAGCAATGAATTCTTTCCATAACACCTCACCAGTCTTCCAATTTAAACAAAAAGCTTCCGCTCCTTGTTGGTGCCTACCCGAAACACCATATAAATAACCCTCATTTTCTACTGGGGTCATCCAATGAATCCCAACATTTGCATTTTCCCAAACTACTTCATGGGAAAATTGCTCCGTAATGCGCAAAAGAACGGAACCCTTTTCATAACACTCCGAAAGAAAAACATATTGATCTCCAAGAAATACAGGTGGACAGGCGGTGGCTGACTCGTATTTTTTTGACCTCCAGGGAAAGCGTATTAACTTTTCACCCGTTTTTGGATCAAAGATCAAAAGTCCACCAGTTGCTGGCCGGCTTTCGCCACCTGTCATCGCAAGTCCGACTAACCTACCATGAATTGTGGCGAGAACTGGGGAGGAATAACTCGCCCCCCAATCGTCTTTCAAAATCCATAAAGTCTTTCCACTTTTACGATCAAACCCGACCATGCATTGCCGGTCTCCGCCACCAAGGTTGAGAAGAAGAACATCGCCACAAACAATTGGATTTGATCCTTTACCAAAAAAATACTGCGGAACTTTATATTCCTTTGTTAGGTCTCTTTTCCAAATCAGCTTGCCCGTTTTTAAATCCAGGCAAGTGAGCCAGGCAGTAACTCCGTGTAAATACACCCGGTCTTGAAAAATTACTGGACTTGCCCGCGGACCAGCGGAATATCCGTAACGATCCTGATAGTCAACTGGGTAGGAATACTCCCAAAGCGGGGCACCACTTATCGCATTTCTACCCTCAGCAACCTCCCGACCATTGATGCGATGAAACAGGACCAGAATATCCCCCATAATTGCAGGGGATGCATAGCCATCCCCTTTTTCTAGTGACCAGACCAGGGAAGGTCCCTCCGCTGGCCATTTTTGCAAAAGAGGTGATTCCAAAGACTTGGCATTATCTGACAAACCATTAAAGCGTGGCCAATCTTCTACCACCGCAACCTTAGATAATGGTGTGGGAGCCAAAAATTGCGTCCATCGTTCCTCAGCAAACGAAGAGAAGCAAAAAAAGAGAAACCATACGAAATTAAAAATTTTAGTCACTCCACAAGCAATCTTCGATCTGGAGCATGTCTTCAACCCGAAAGCAACTTATTCGTACATCCAAGCGGTTGGGCGCAAAACATTCTCGCACCCCAAGAGTATTCCATCTAAAAAGAGAAAAAGTTGTGAAAGATTCCATCCACTTCATGCCCTCTATATTTAGGGAACGCAATCGGCGCAAAAATGTGACCCGCCTCTTAAAACTGTTTCTAGTATTAGCAGTCTTTGTGGTTCTTTATATGAATCTTTACCGTTCTGTTATGGGCGAAGAACGTGGCGGGGCTTACATTGGATGGGTCGAGTCCTTGTACTGGGTACTCACAACCATGTCCACCCTGGGCTACGGGGATATTACCTTCTCGGGAAACACTGGGCGCTTATTCTCGATGGCAGTAATGTTTACCGGTGTGTTCTACCTCTTTATTGTTCTCCCTTTTGCTTTCATGGAGTTTCTCTACAAACCCTTTGTGGAGTACCAGTCGGGAGCCCGCGTGCCTAAGCGTTACGAATGTGGTGAGCAAAAACATGTCATTCTCACACATTATGATTCCATAAGTCATGCGTTGATGGAAAAACTGAGTCAATTTGGCTATCCTTTTGTTTTGGTAATCGATAAATTGAAGGATGCCCAAAAATATCATGACATGGGCATACCAGTGATGTTTGGATCGATCGAAGACCGGGAAACCTTTGAGGCTGCGGGAATTAAGAATGCGGCCATGGTCGTGGCTACAGACGACGATATCCGCAATGTCAATGTAGCCTTTCGGGCCCGGGATGTTGACCCTAAGCTTCCCATCGTCGGCACCTGTAACAATCCAAGTTCGGAAGATATTATCGAATTGGCAGGAGCCAATCATGTTATTCGATTTGCCAAGCAGATGGGTAGTTTTCTTGCCCGCAGAATCTCTTGTACCGATAACAACACCCATGTGATTGGTTCATTTGGAGAAGTTTTGATTGCTGAGGCAACTGTCCATGGAACTCCCCTGGTTGGAAAACAACTACAGGAAACGACACTTCGTGAAGAATATGGAGTTAATGTTGTGGGTATTTGGGAGCGGGGGAACTTTGAAACCCCGGAAGCGACCACCATGCTTAATAACCACACCGTCCTGCTGCTTGCTGGTACCCAGACCAGTTTTGACAAGTATGACCATGACTTTAAAAACTTTTCCTCAAACTCCGCACCCGTCATTATCATTGGAGCTGGCCGGGTGGGAAGGGAAACGGCTAAGACCCTGCACGAGATGAATGTGCCCTACCGGGTGATTGAAACCGACGAGAAAAAAGCGGGCATGGTGGACAATTCAATCCTCGGAGATGCTTCAGAAAAAGCCGTCCTCGAACGGGCCGGTATAAACAAAGCTCCTGCCGTTGTAATTACCAGTCATAATGATGAGAGCAATATGTACCTGACCATTTATTGCCGAAAATTGCGTCCTGATATTCAAATTGTCAGCCGGGCATTCCTTCATCGAAATGTCGAACCACTCCACCGTGCTGGAGCAGATTTTGTCATGTCTCAAGACTGGATGGGTGCTAACACCATCTTTAATTTATTAAACCGTGCAGAAATCCTTATGATTACCGAGGGGCTAGATGTATTTAGCCAAAAAACCCCGAAGTCGCTCGCTGGAGTGTCAGTTAAGGATTCAAAAATTCGGGATAAAACGGGTTGTAGTATCGTAGCAATTAAAGGAGATGCTGGTACTATTATCACTCCCTCACCTAAGGACGAATTTTGTAAAAACGGAGAGATTATCCTGATCGGCAGCGAAGCTGCTGAAAAAGCATTCGAGTCTAAATTCTGCTCTTAAAATTTAAATAAGGGCAAGTATTGTCCGAGATCAGGTTTTAACGAACCACCTTCAAGGCAGAACCCGGATAGTCTCTCTTTTTCATTTGCGGGTGGGAAACAAGAAAATTGTTCTCATCAATCAGGTTGAAGACATAATGTGTAACATGAGGAGGTAGAGTGGCTTCCACTTTGGCAGGTTGTTTACCCTTAGCCGAAATTATCTGAGCCTCTAAGGGGAACCATTCGCTATCACTGCTATCTCCGTTCATCGTGTAGATTACTTGAGCCCGGGTAACTTTGGCACCATTTTCCTTAAAGAGTAAACGCACCCGACGATTGGTCCTCTGTTCATCAACAACAGAGAGAAGTTGATTAGCTCCAGGCATTTTCACCTTCGTACAGGTAGGATTATAGTAAGTCATCCCCGCATCCATCCCCTCGAGGAATTCAAGCAACTCTACTTTCATCGAATGAGCAAGTTCGGGGAGTTTCATGGTAAGATCAATTTCCTCTTCCCAATCCACCCTCTTGCCCTTGGAGTCATACAACTGATAAAGCTCCAGACGCGGACGCTCATAGACATGATTGTAAATCAATTTATATCCATTTTTCAAATGGGCGGACTGTTGACAATATCCATTGGGGAAATGCCAGAACATCGATTCTCTAGCTTTATTCGTTTGTGGACTGATTATCCTTTTATCATCTTGGGGATCGACTAACAGCATATCTCCGAGATCACTTCCATCGAGAATTTGGCCCGCATTGGGGGGTGTATTTGTCCACCCAAGAATTGTGGGGTGAAGGTCTAAACCATTGACGACCACATCGCTTTCAACGGCACTCGGAATATTTGGTCCGGCAATGATGAAAGGCACACGAATTCCACCCTCTCGAATATGAATCTTTCCTTTATCCAGGGGTAAATTATCCGTAAATACCTCCTCATGGTGTCCTTCCATACCGCCGTTATCTGAGGTAAATACGAGGTAGGTATTTTCCACCAGTTTGTGACCCGGCCAGCGTGGATCATCTGTGCGCTCCAAATACTTCAACATTTTACCAATGTAATGATCGAGAGATTCAACCATGGCACAATAATACGGATTTCGTTGGCCCTCCAAGAGCCAGCCTTTCGGATTTGTTGGGTAGTCCACCCCCAGTTTCTCACAATATTTTCTCAAAAGTTCCTGACTTCTTGATTGCAAAGGCGAATGAACCAACCAGCTGGCATAATAAAGGAAAAAGGGTGAATTCTTATTTTCACTAAGAAATCGAAGAGCTTCCTCAGTCACATGGTCTCGAGGGAATCCGTCCTTATCCAATCGGTAAGGGTCTTTCCTCTCCTTGGAAGCAAAACTATCCAATCGATTGGGCATTCCCTTTTGAACACCCCGGGCTTGTGGGTTACCGGCATAGTGACTGGTAAAATCAAATCCCTCGTCGCTTGGTTGCGGAAAGGCATGATGTTGGATCGCGATGTGCCACTTCCCTACATGGCCAGTTCGATATCCATTTGATTTCAACGCCTCGGCAATGGTAATTTCTTTTGTATCCATACCTCCACGGCACCAGGGAGCAATAAATGAATTTTGGGGATGATGAGCAGAGAGAGGTTTCCCTGATGCAACCGTGGTGCTCATTGTACGAGCGGGATGCTTCCCACTCATTATCGCACATCTACTCGGGCTACAAACTGGCGCCGGAGAGTAACCGTTACGAAAAAGCACGCCACGCTTGGCTAATTTATCCAAGTTGGGAGTCTCATAAGGACAGGGTTCGTCCAGGTCATAACAAACTACATCCTGCCAGCCCAAATCATCCACCAGCATTAATAAAACATTTGGCTTATCCGGGCGTTTATCCTCACCATGCAACCACAGACCGGCTCCAATAAAACAAATCAAAGCAACTAATTTTTTCATCTCAATCATCTCCTTACTCTTCCTATTTTGGATGGCACAAAGTCCACCCTAGTAAACTTATTCATTCGAGGAATACTTACATTCAAAACACCATCTTGTACCCGATATGGCCCAAGTTCAAACAGCTCTACATTCTCATCCTCTCCCGTGGCTGGGTTGATGTTTTTGGTGGTTACATCAACCTTATAATAAGAACCATTGGTAAATCCTTCTCCTCGAAAATCCCGTCGTGATTTTGAATGATTAAACCGTTTACCTTGCTGGATTTTTGCGGGAATGGAAACCTTGGCATCGGCAATTCCCGAACCACCACTAGAATAAATCAAATTGGTAAATTTTTTCTTCGTCCGGTTCCAGGTGGAAACCCGGTATCGTTCATTCCCTGTATAACCGGGTCCAGAAATCGATAAATCATTTCCGATCTCCCCAACCATGGCATGTCGAATAACCTCATCTCTTCCTCCACCTGCCTGAGAAAACCACTTCCAAATATAAAACTGTATATGATTAGGATCAGGAGGATTTTGATAATCTTTAATGGTGAAATTTTTTCCCTGCCCATAAGAAACTCTAAAATTCTGATCTGCACCACGCAGAGAAACTTTCTGTGTAATGATTGCTGGGCCACCATCGGAAGCAGGAATGACTAAGTCGGGTCTCAATTCTCCCACCCGGCCATTGTAATCGCGCCTCTTGGTAAGCCCCATAGCCCATGGGCTTTCATTATCAGTCCATAAAAAATTCATCACATTCATTCCCCGTTCCATAGATTTCCCCATCAAGGTAAGGGTCTTGTAAAAACTGTCGATCTCATCTTTTCGACCATCTCCGTTCACATCAGCACTCAGGATCATCGACCCTAGCTTACCGTCGTTCCAATTCACCCAAGCCTCAGCTGAAACGATTGGTTTCCACCAGTAGCCCTCACGGTCTAATTTTTTCCGAACTAAGTCATAATTGCCCCAAGTTGAAGTAATATAACTACCATCCATCATCCCATAGCCGTCATGGTGGTCGGAAACATTTATATTTAAAGAATCTACAAGATCAATCAGGGCATGGTTGCGAATCTTCTGCTCAAAATAATCATCCACCGCCTGTCCACCCAATCCCTTTAATCCATCAATGACCGGACAACCCTGGCAAGGAGAAGTTCCTGAGGTGGAAATTAATACAGAAGTAGCAGGCTCTTGGTTGTAGACTCCACGAACCGCCTTTGCTCCCTTGATAAAGATTTCATTGTGTAAAAACTCAACATCTGCACCTGGCAGGATGCTCTTTAAATTAGTTTCATGCCCGAGTTGCCAGGAATGTACGCGTCCCTTGAAATGTTTGGCTAACCTCGAAAGAAAGGCATTAAAATGATCGGGCTTTGGCCTGCGTCCTCCATTAGGAGCAATTTCCGATGCCCAGCCGGGTGTACCAAAGAAAACAAATTCAACAAACAATCCCTTCTCGTTTGCCATATCGACCACCTGATCGAACATTTTCAAACCGCCCGATGGATTATTTTGATAATCGCAATGCTTCTGGCTTGGTTCCACCTGTGACCATGCCACCCAAAACATAACATAACTGCTGTGCTCCCCAAGGATCGGGCGGGTCATTTCATAGTTATTATTGAGCGGTCTCGAAACAGACGGCTGCCAACGCACACCTACCTGCATGTGATCGGTCGTCCATTCAAAGGCAGGTTTACCTGCCAGTGTCGATACTCCCAAGGCAAACAGAAGTGTAAAATAAGGTAGGAGTAAAAAGTTTCGTTTCCTCAATTGATTATTCATAAAAGCAGATACAGTTAAAAGAATGAATCAGCTAATATAAGGATATTCTCGAGAACAAGGCTTATTCATTCGATATTCCAATCTTTTTCATTCATGAATGGCTGGATCGGAACCAAACTTATGTCCCCTCCCCCAAGTCAACAGTCCATTACCCGGCGAACCTTTCACCTCGACCTGATAAACAGTTCGATGAGTGGAATACTGGAGGTGGGTTTCGGAACCTTTGCCATCCTTATTGCCATTCGTTTTCTCGATGCATCCGATACGATTAAAGCGATCCTTGCCTCTGGAGTATCCGCCGGATTATTACTTGTTCCATACATGCAAAGATTGGCGGCTTGGACCGCTTTATCAACCAGTAGCTTCTGTGCTTTGCTGATGCTAATTTCTTCGGCTTGCTTATTTTTTGCCGCTCAACTCAAAGACCCTTGGGCTCTGGCTACCTCTTTATTTCTGGCCCAAGTATGCTTTTCACAACTTCCGGGCTTCATGATTCAAGTTTATTCCCGGAACTATGGATCAAATGAACGCGGAAAAAAATTAGCATGGAACTTCATTCTTTCTGCTGCCATTGGTATGGTACTATCCTACGGAGGGGGAACCTACCTCGATACTCAATCTGCTGACCCCGGATGGATTTTTCGAGCCATGGCTTTGGTTTCGTTGGGGTCTGCCGTTGCACTCTTTTTAATTCCTTCACAACCCATTGCTAAGGGGAACCGAAACCCAGGCTTATTGGACAGCTTAAAATTGCTTAAAGAAGATCGATTGTTTGCAAGCATGTTACTCGCGTGGATGGTTATGGGTCTGGGAATTATCATGACTTTACCCCTGCGGGTGGAATACCTGAGCGGTTCTGGGGGGCTCGATTTAAGCAATGAACAAATTGCCCTGGTCACGGTGGTAATCTTTTCTGTTGCCCGAATTATAAGTTCACGACTTTGGGGAGAACTTTTTGACCGTATTCGTTTCTTGTTTTTTCGCATTTCTCTCAACCTTATCCTCATCGCAGCCACCCTGGTTTATTTTCATGCTGATGGATTACTCGGCGTATCTCTGGGTGCCATGCTTGCGGGAGTAGGAGTTGGGGGATCTAAAATTGCATGGAGTTTGTGGGTTACTAAACTTGCGCCTGAAGGAATGGAGGCCAGGTACATGGGTGCCCATGTTGCCCTGACTGGACTTCGCGGGGCACTTGCTCCTTTTCTTGGTTATTGGATGCTTAGCATTATGGGGTATGAAGGCGTGGCCTGGTTGTCAGTTGCTTTGGTTACTCTATCCACCCTGCTCTTCCTACGTCTATTTACCCATCAAAGAGCCAAAGAAAACGGCTTGTAAATTATTTGGATATTATAGAGTTGTCGATTGACGGGATGTGGGCGGGTGGTTTGATAGAGGGTCTATGAAATCAACCCTCTATCTTGCTCTTCTTTGTATTACCATAACCACCTCACTTTCGGGAAAAGCACGATTGGGGGAATATATCCTCGGATTTGGATATAGTATGGCCGACGGAAGCGAAGGAACAGACAACAGGGAAGGAGATTTTCTTCGTATCAGTGCCAGTTCTCCCAATGATGCAAATTCAGACCTCAGTGTTTATCTTGACTACGGGACTATGAATTTTGGTGGGCAAGATGCATCCTCCTGGAACTTAGGGGCGGATTACCTTGCTCATTTCCAAGGTGTTGGCGGTAGGTCATTACGACTTCGTCCCTATCTGGGTGCAGGTGTAGGCTTTATTGATGATGAAAGACCGATCAAGTTAGGAGACGATGGATTTACCTGGAGCCTGCTTTTGGGTACCGAACTACAATTTACTAATTCCCTATCACTTCATTTGGGTGGCCGGTTTTTAGGTCTATGGTCTGAATTTGGAGAAAATGAATTCACCGTAGATACAGGCATAACTTGGTGGTTTGATGCCATACACGGGGTAAGTTTGGAATACCAACGAGCTTTCGAGGCCGAACTTCATTACTTCACTCTGAAGTATCTCTACTCTTGGCAATAAACGATATATTAAAATAGGCGGGAGGAACGATTGAGTATTAGTTCATGGTTTGATGACTGTCCTGACCGGAAGGACAGACCAAGTTTAAAGTGGGGAAAATATTCGGGGAGAGATATCCTCCCCCTATGGGTTGCCGATATGGACTTCCGGGCACCACCTGCAGTGGTTGATACAGCTCGCAAAGAGGCCGAATTTGGTAATTACGGATATGCCAAGTGCCATCCTGAACTAACTGAAGCCGTACTTGAATACAGCAACCGTTTATACGACTGGAAAATTGATCCCAACTGGATCGTTTGGTTGCCCGGCATGGTCTGTGCACTCAATGTTTGTTGCCGTATGCAACAAGACAGTGCCAGTCAGGTGCTTACGCATGTACCTGTCTACCCACCCTTTTTATCGGCACCGGGAAACTTTGATTTAACATGCACTCAACTCCCCCTGAGACTTCAGGGTAATCGTTTCTCCATGGATTTCGAGCTCATGGAAAAGACACCAACCCAACCCGGCGACCTTTTTCTTCTCTGCCACCCTCACAATCCAGTAGGTACTGCTTTTAAAAATGAAGAACTCGAGCGGTTTTCCCGCTGGGCAGAAGAAAGAGAATTACTTGTTTGCTCCGACGAAATCCATTGTGACCTCCTCCTCGAGCCAAGCCTCAAACATCTTCCGTTGGCCAACCTGAACCCAGAAATCGCCGAGCACACCATTACCCTGATGGCTCCCAGTAAAACATACAACCTTCCCGGTTTCGGTTGTTCCTTTGCGGTAATTTCAAACCCCGACATTCGTTTACGCTTCAAGAAGGCCATGGCCGGCATCGTGCCTGACCCTCCAGCCATGGGGTTTCGCTTGGCTGAAATTGCTTATCGAAACGGAGAAGAATGGCGTCAGGAACTACTTAAATATTTGCGTAAAAACCGAGATTTTGCCCTCGAGCGCTTAAACAAAATGAAAGGGCTGACTCCCTACTCTCCCGAAGCTACTTATTTACTTTGGATAGATGCCCGTGAACTAAAGGCTGAGAATCCGCATCGTTTTTTCGAAGAACATGGGGTTGGCCTTTCGGACGGTTCCGACTTTGGATCTCCCGGCTTTTTGCGTCTAAACCTTGGATGCTCTAAAAGTTTGCTCGGACAAGCACTGGATCGTATGGAACGGGCGTGTTCCTCCATGGTTCAACAATGAGTGCTTCCAAAACGGATAAATTAAAAACTCAACGGCTTGAGGAATTACGGGCCGAACTCAAACGGCACGACGAACTTTACTACCGTTTAGCTCAAACAGATATTTCTGACCAACTCTACGATCAGAAAAAACGGGAACTCGAAGAATTAGAGGCAGAGATCGATCCTCTGGGGTTATTTTCTAAAAGCTCTGAGCATTCGAACGAGACTCAACCTCCCGTCGTTGGGGACGATCGCCTGGAATCCTTTTCTTCGCATCGCCACCTCAAACCGATGCTCAGTTTGGATAATACTTATGATGAGGAAGAATTCTTTGAATTCGATCAACGATTAAGACGAATTTTTGAAACCGAAAAACTTTCCTATGTGGTCGAACCCAAGATTGATGGAGTCGCTATCTGTCTGACTTATAAGAATGGAAAACTAGTCACTGCCACCACCCGTGGAAATGGTGTGGAGGGAGATGTCGTCACCCAAAACCTCGAACACCTTGAACATTTACCCCATCAACTAAGCGGACCAAACCTTCCTGAACTCATTGAAATTCGCGGAGAAATTTACATGAGCCATCAAGAGTTCGAACGAATCAACAGTGAAAGGGAAAAGAATGAACTTTCGCTTTACGCCAACCCAAGAAACCTTGCAGCTGGGACCATCAAATTGCTCGACCCCAAGGAAGCAAGAAAACGAAAACTGGAAATTGTTCTTTATGGCCTGGGAGCATGCACTCCGGAAAACCATTTTTCCAATCTTTCTGAATTTCATCAGGCCCTTTCACACTGGGGTGTACCCTCAGTGGAATATTTTCGTCAGGTTGACCATGCAAATGATGCATGGAAATCTATTCAGGAACTCGATCAATTAAGGCATAGCTACGGTTATCCCACCGACGGAGCGGTCATTAAACTAAACTCTTTTGCCCTTCAGGCAGAGGCAGGTCACACCTCCAAATCACCTCGCTGGGCGATTGCCTACAAGTTCGAGACCGAACGGCAGGAAACCATTCTTGAAGCCATTCATTTACAGGTTGGTCGAACTGGAGCCATTACTCCAGTCGCCCACCTTGCACCTGTTCAATTAGCTGGTACTCAGGTTTCGCGGGCCAGCCTGCACAATGCAGACGAAATCTCCCGTAAAGATATACGGGTGGGAGATCATGTTATTGTCGAAAAAGCCGGAGAAATTATTCCTCAGGTCGTAGAGGTGGTTCTTGCCAAAAGACCCGCCAACTGTTCTCCCTTTACCTTCCCCACAATTTGTCCTGTTTGTAAAACCAAACTCGAACGAGTGGATGGAGAAGCAGCCTGGAAATGTCCCAACCCGCTCTGTAGCGAACAAGTAAAAGGAAGGGTACGCTACTTTGCTTCCCGGGGATGTATGGATATCGATCATCTTGGCGAAGCGGTGGTTGACCAACTGGTCGATCGTAAAATGGTGTGTCAAATGTCTGACCTTTTTAGTCTAAGCAAAGAACAATTTTTACAACTCGAAGGCTTTGCAGAAAAGTCTGCAGAAAACCTGGTACAAGCGATCGAAAAAAGTAAAGAACAGGAGCTTTGGAGATTAATATGTGCCCTTGGTATTAAGCATGTAGGATCTGCCGCCGCCAAAGATCTCGCCCGAAACTTCCGCTCACTGCCAAACTTAGCTAAAGCAGAACTTCCGGATTTGGTCGCTATTGACGGGATTGGAGAAATCATGGCCCAAAGTGTGGGAGAATTCTTTGAGAATTCTGAAAATCAACTCATGCTCGAAAAATTTGCTCAATACGGATTATCTCCGGAACTCGAAATTGATGAATCAACCGGTACTCCATGGACAGGAAAATCTTTTGTCCTAACCGGCTCACTCACATCGATGACCCGGGAAGAAGCCGGTTCCCGAATTGAAGCCCTTGGAGGAAAGTCCACCTCTAGCGTGAGCAAACGAACCTCCTGCCTAGTAGCCGGTCCAGGAGCAGGCTCCAAACTTGATAAGGCGAAAAAACTCGGGGTTCATGTGATCGACGAACCCGCGTTTCTTGCATTACTGGAAAGCCCAGAATCATTATAATTTAATCTGCACAGCACCGAATTGGATTGAGCAAAACTCAAGGTTATTCTAGAGTTTACTGCTTTAATCTTTAGTTCTTTTAATATGCCTGCCTCAAAAAAAACCGCATTTGACCCCGTAGAAGATGCGATCACCGATATCGCTAGTGGACGCATGGTCATAGTCACGGACGACGAAGATCGCGAAAACGAGGGCGATTTGGTCATGGCCGCATCAAAAGTAACTCCGGAAGCGATTAACCATATGATCGCACATGCCCGCGGATTGATCTGTGTACCCCTACTAAGTAATCAATTAAAAAGACTTGGGGTAACCAGCATGGTTCCTCACAACCGCGAAGCTCAGCGTACCGACTTTACTGTATCTGTCGATGCTGCCGAAGGCATTACCACAGGGATTAGTGCTTTCGATCGTGCTACCACGATTCAGATCCTGGCCAATCCAACAGGCAATCCGGAAGAATTGGTCCAACCCGGTCATGTCTTTCCCTTGCGTGCTCGCTCCGGTGGAGTTTTGGAACGGGCTGGCCATACCGAAGCTGCCGTGGATCTCGCCTCTCTTTCTGGATTACATCCCAGTGGTGTAATTTGTGAAATCCTTAAGGAAGACGGAACCATGGCTCGTCTGCCTGACCTCCTTAAACTCAAGAAAAAATGGGGAATGAAGCTGATTTCTATTGCTTCCTTGATCGAATACCGCCACCAGCGCGAACGATTGATCAACAAGATAAGTGAATCAGAATTCCCCACGAAACATGGAATCTTTACTTTGCATGTCTTTTCCAGCGTACTTGACCGTCGCATCCATTATGCCCTGACCCTTGGGAAAATTTCCAAACGCTCAACCACTTTGGTCCGCGTACAATCGGCAAATGTACTCACCGATGCACTTGGCCTCTCAACCAAGGGTCGTCCAAGCAGCGGAATTGCTGAAGCAATGGAAGCGATTGCCAAGAATAAGTCAGGTGCTCTCATTTATTTAGAACCTCGCCGCAAGGAAGCTGAAGAAATGATCGGTTCTGAACTTACTCCCGGAAAGATGGACTTCCGGGATTATGGAATTGGTGCTCAAGTCCTGTCTGCACTTGGCATTAAGAAATTACGCCTGCTCACCCGGGATCGTCGCCGCGTTGTTGGTCTCGAAGGATATGGGTTGGAAATTGTCGAACGCACCCTACTCTCCTAAAATTCTATGAGTACAGATTATCCAAGCCCTCCACAGATCGACCCATCTCCATTTGCTTTTGGAGTTGTTTGTGCCCGCTTTAACGAATCTCTTACTCAGAGCCTGCTTGATCGAGTGCTCGAAATTTTACAGGAACAGGGAAAACCAGCCGAGCTCGTCATCGAACGGGTACCTGGTTCGCACGAAGTTCCTGCCGGGCTTGCCCTGCTTGCAAATAGTGGTCGATTTTCCTGCCTCATTGGATTGGGAGTGGTCATCAAAGGAGCGACATCACACCACCATCTTGTAGCTGAATCGGCTGGTAATGCCATTCAATCCCTTGTGGTCCAACACCGCTTACCTATAATCAATGGAATTGTGGTAACGGATGACTTAAACTCCGCCGAGACGCGCATTACCGGTGCGCTCGACCGCGGTCGCGAATTCGCACACGCCGCTTTGGAAATGGCAAGCCTTAGACAAAAATGGACTTAGACCTAATTATTAATCCAGAATGGAGCCCGAGACGCCAAAACCGTACGGCTGCTTTTCGTTTTTTATACCAGTGGGAAATTAATCCGCCGGAAGATTTGATCGAGGAATTGCACGAATTTCTCAACAAACTGGAAAAAAACGAGGGATATTTCGGATATGCTATCGAACTAGTTGATGGAATTCTCGATAAATTGGAGTCAATCGATTCATTGATTAACGAATTGGTCGCCAACTGGGAATTTTCCCGAATTGCCAAGACCGATCTCGCGATTCTGCGCTTGGGAATCTATGAAATTTTATACCGCTTGGATGTTCCTCCTGTTGTTGTTATCGATGAGGCATTGGAAATTAGTAAAGATTTCTGCTCCGACAATTCCCGGAAATTTCTCAACGGTGTACTCGACGAGGCAAGTAAGCGGAGTGGTCGGCCAAACCGCCAGCCTTCGGTTTAAACCAATTTGAATTAGCGGGTCTAAGCCCTGCCAATTCCCTGTGCCCGGAAGCCGATTTTTCTCAAAGCCTCAAGATCGAGCAGGTTTCGACCATCAAACAAAATAGAAGGTTGGTGCATATCTGCATGGATGGCTGAGTAGTCTAAGTCCTTAAACTCGTCCCACTCCGTAAGCAGAGCAATAGCATGAGATTCCTTACATGCCTCAACGGCGGTAGAGGAAAACTCAATTCTCCCCACAGCCTCTTCCTCCGTCCATCCAAGAGTGGAAAGAATGCTCTCCTTTGTTACTCTGGGATCGTAGATCGCAAGATTTGCCTTTTCTTCAAGCAAACGCCTGCATATTCCAATCGCAGGAGATTCCCGGGCATCATTGGTATCTTTCTTAAAGGCATAGCCGAGAATAGAAATTCGTTTACCCGACACTGTATTGAACATCGAATCGAGCAAACGGGAGACAAAACGTTCTTTTTGATACTCGTTCATTCGAATTACCTGCTCCCAATAATCAGCAACTTGTGGCAGGTCAAAATGCCTGCAAAGGTAACAAAGGTTCAAAATATCCTTTTGGAAACAAGACCCTCCAAAACCTATCGAACTCTTTAGGAATTTCGGCCCGATCCGACTGTCTGTACCAATGGCACGAGCAACCTCGTCCACATTGGCTTCGGTAGCTTCGCAAAGTGCAGAAATCGCATTGATACTTGAAATTCGCTGAGCAAGAAACGCATTGGCAGTAAGTTTAGAAAGTTCGGATGACCATAAATTGGTGGTGATAATTCTTTCCTTGGGTACCCACTGGGCATAAATGCTTACCACTTTTTGAACCGCTTCCTGTCCGGCGGGAGAAGTTTCCCCACCGATGAGCACACGATCTGGATTTTCTAAATCTGTCATTGCCGTACCTTCGGCAAGGAATTCAGGATTGGAAATAACCTGATAAGAATGTCCATTGTTTGCAGAGTCCAAAATTTCTTTAACCATTTGGGCCGTTCTTACCGGCACAGTTGATTTTTCCACCACAACCTTATCACCCCCACCTGCCCGGGCAATTCCACGGGCACAAGATTCAACAAAGCGTAAATCTGCGGCCTGTCCTGAACCAGACCCATAATCCTTAGTTGGAGTATTCACACTTATAAAAATAACATCGGCAGCGCGTATTTTCTCATTCACATCGGTACTGAAGAATAAATTCTTGTCTCGGTTTTGACTAACAATCTCTTCAAGACCCGGTTCATAGATAGGTAGATCTCCCGAGTTCCATGCGGCAATGCGCTCTGCGTTCAAATCGACCACCGTGACTTCGGTATCGGAACACTTATGAGCGATCATCGCCATGGTTGGACCTCCGACATAGCCAGCTCCTATACAACAAATTTTCATCGCCCCAATCCCTAGCAGGAATTAAGAAATAGAGCTACAAAAGAATGGATCATACAACTATCTACACCTTGGCCTCCACTTCCATCATCGACGACATCATCAACTTCCCTTGGGGAAGGATGGCTATAATTGGTTTGGTTCTCTACTTGATTCTGCTCTTTTATGCTTGGGTATTTGCCGATCGTATCCTTTTTCCCGCACCCAAGAATCCAGCCTATGATCAAGATGAAGAAGTCTTTTTTTTGGAAACTGGGAAGGGATCAAAGATTGCATGCAAGCATTGGAATGCGGATAAGCCCAAAGGACTCACCCTGCTTTACAGCCACGGCAATGCGGAAGACATTGGCAGGATTGAAGAGTTTCTTAAAACCTGGGTTTCAGAAGGTTGGTCTGTAATCACTTACGATTACCCGGGTTATGGGCACAGTCCGGGAAAGGCTTCAGAAACTGGTTGTTATCAGGCCATTGATACCGTCTTCGAACATTTAACTGAACAAAAAGGAATAAATCCTCATAATATTGTCCTCTGGGGAAGATCACTTGGAACCGGTCCTAGCAGCTACCTCGCAGAAAAGAAAAAACTAGGTGGCTTGATCCTAGAGACTCCATTCATGACCGCTTTTCGAACGGTTACAGAAACTCCCATTCTTCCCTGGGATCGTTTTCGCAACCTGGAACGGGCACCCTCTATTCATTGCCCATCTTTGGTGATTCACGGGAAAAAAGATGAGGTTGTACCCTTCCGTCACGGAAAGCGTGTATTTAATGCCCTACCCGAGCCCAAAAGCTTTCTCGAATTTGAAGCTGCTGGTCATAACGATTTACCCGAAATTGGGGGAATAAAATATCGTTCCAGTATCAACGAATTTTTCAATCAAGTGCTTGGTGATTGATTTTGCTTATCGCTCCCGCTAATTTTTTAAATCGGCCTACTGATCGGGAAATGGGAATAAACATGGGTATTGTAAATAGTTAAATGTTTGGAATGAGTCAAAAGGAGGGGCGAATCTTTCGCATGGCTCTTATCGGCCACTTGATTTTGGCGTTTGGGATAGTCGTCTACTCGCTCCTTCCAAGTTGTAAGAAAGAACCTGAAATCGTTCATGTTTTTGAACTCGCATCTACTCCTCCGCCATCCGTTCCACAAGTTCGCAAACCCACGCCAAAACCCAAGCCGGTGGTGCAAAAACCAGCACCAAAAGCACCAACCCCCAAGCCCAAACCGGTAGTCAAAAAAAACATCCCAAAACCCAAACCAGTGGTTAAAAAGCCGTCTCCTAAGCCCAGCCCAAAACCAAAACCGGTCGTTCAAAAACCCAAGCAAAAAAAGATTTCCTTCGATCAATTCCGTCAAAAGCACGACTTACCCAGTCCCAAGACCCCACCTGCTAAGCCCAATCCAAAGCCCGTAAAAATCAAAATTAACCCGAACGACTTCAGGCTTGCTCCTATCGTTGTAAATACTCCATCCAGAACCACCTCAACCGTTTCCCCGACTCTGATCAATCAATACCTTGCCGGTGTGAAATCGCGCTTGGAAAGTGTATGGCAACGCCTGCTAGCCCAAGCCGATTTAGGTACCGGCGGCACGGCTCACCTTGGATTTCAAATTGGTCCTGATGGTTCCCTCCTTCGACCCGTAATTAGCCGTTCTTCTGGTAACTCATCACTTGATGCCCTGGTTTTACGAGTTGCCCGCTCTGTTGGAAATTTGGGGCGTCCACCCGGAGGTTCATTTTCCTCTAGTCTGGAAATCCCCTTTCGGGTAAACTGATCGTTATGAAGTTTGATTGGAAACGCCCGCTAGCTCCTATTGTCTTGGTTGCAGGACTTCTGCTCTGCCTCTCCCGTGACCCCGTAATCGGGTTGGGCATATTCTTAATTTCCTTCGCCTTGGTCTTCGGTTTTTCCCGAGGCTCTTCTTAAGCGCAGGGTTTCCACTTCAAGGTTGGTCGCATCGATCGATTTTTCGACCAAAGAATCCTGAAGCCCAAATGCTTTGCGACTCCGCTTCGGTGCGGAAACATAATTCCCACGACTACGTAGTTCAGTAGCAAATTCATTGTCCCGAAAAAATCCGTTCATCGTCTCCAGAACCTCCTGCTCCATATTCTTATCCCCAACCGGAAAGACCACTTCGACACGGCGGAAAAAATTACGGGGCATCCAGTCAGCACTTCCTAAAAAAGTTCTTTTTCCTGCACTGGCATTGTGAAAATGATAAACTCTACTGTGCTCAAGAAACCGGCCGAGCAAACTACGAACCGTAATATTCTCACTCAATCCCTTAACCCCAGGGACCAGGCCACAAATGCCCCGAACGACCAAGTCCACCTTCACTCCAGCCTTCGAGGCGGCATACATTGCCTGAATGGCCTCGGGATCAACCAAGGAATTTACCTTAATCAAAATACGGGCGACCTTTCCCTTCTTGGCCGCCTCCCCTTCCTCTTGAATCATGCGTATCATTTCCGAATGCAGATTAAAGGGGGCAACCAGAATCTTTTTAAAAGTGGGTTTACGGGTGTATCCGGTCAAGGTGTTGAATAAATTTGCCAAGTCCGAAGTAAATGCAGCATCACTGGTAAAGAGGCTGTAATCGGTATAGCTCTTGGCTGTACTGGGATTGTAATTACCGGTACCCAAGTGGGCATAGCGTTTTAATTTGCTCCCCTCCCGTCGTACAATCAAACAACATTTACAATGAGTCTTCAACCCACTCAGACCATAGACCACATGCACACCAACCTCTTCCATCTTTCGGGACCAGGTAACATTTGCCTGCTCATCAAAACGCGCCTTCAACTCTACCATGGCAGTTACCTGCTTTCCATTTTGAGCGGCATCCATTAATGCCTGGATCACGGGCGAATCCCCACTCGTTCGATAAATGGTTAACTTAATGGCAAAAACCTCTGGGTCAACTGCCGCAGCCCGTAATAGATCGACCATCGGAGTAAAAGAGTCATAGGGATGATGAAGCAAATAATCCTTCTTTGAGATTTCCTTAAATAGTTTACTGCTCATCGACAGGGCATTCGGAATCCGGGCTTCGAAAGGAGGAAATTTTAAATCCGGACGATCGACGAGATCGGGCAGGCTCATTAAGCGAAATAAATTAATGGGTCCATCGATTCGAACTACATCCCCATCGGTCAATTGAATGGACTGCAGCAAATAGTTCAGAACTTCAGGATCCACTTGCTCATCAATTTCTAATCGTACCGCAGCACCTTTGCGTCGATTGTGCAGTTCCTCCTCTATACTGAGCATAAGATTCTCAACTTCTTCTTCGTCCACATATAAGTGACTATTCCGGGTAATCCGAAAAGCCCAGGCCCCCAATACTTCATGACCAGGGAAAAGGTCGGATACAAAATGGCGCACCACTTCACTAAGAAATATAAACACCTCAGACTTAGAACCCTCCTGTTCGATCTTTACCAGACGAGGAAGAATTCTTGGAACTTGTACGATAGCTCGTAGAGGTGGAGCTTTTTTCCTTCGTAGATTGCGCAAAGATACAAAAAGATTAAGTGACTTGTTTAAAATTAAGGGAAATGGATGAGTGGGATCGATTGCCAAAGGAGTAAGTACGGGAAAGACCTCACGCCGAAAATAAGCCCGCAACCAAGTGAATTC
>JAQXCL010000105.1 GCA_029251885.1 Opitutales bacterium
TCGAGAATGGTGGCATAAATATCCATCACTGTGCCGATCTGTTGGTGATGCACTGCGTTTTGAGAGATTGAAAAGGAGTTCGCTTTGCCGGGTTTCGCCCATCCGGCGATAAAAGGAACGCGCAAACCTCCTTCGTAACAGGTTCCCTTTTTTCCACGAAGAGGGGCTGAGCTAAAGTACCCGTAGGTATCACCCAGCGGGGCGTCTGATCCATTGTCGCCGACAAAAAGGATCAGAGTATTCTCCGCCACACCCTTTGCTGCCAAATGATCCATTAAATCACCAAGTGACTTATCGATTCCTTCGATCAGGGTGGCGAAGGAATTGGCCGGTCTGGATTTTCCAGAGTCCTTGTAGTTATCTCCAAACCTTGGGTCTGTTTGGAAGGGACTGTGGGCGGCATAGTGCGACATATACAGAAAGAAGGGAGATTCCTGTTTTAGTGAATGATCGATGGCAGTGATTGCTTCGCGAGTAATCGCCTCCGATAAGAAGACATCGGTTTTGTGATATTTTTCCAGTCCTGGAATAGCGCGTTTTTTTCGCTTGGGATCGAGGTTGCCGTATCCATCCTTGCCGTAATAACTCCCGGGGGCACCAAAAGCACAGCCCGCAATGTTGACATCGAATCCAAGGTTGGTCGGGTCGGCTCCTTCATAACCAGTGGGAGCAAAGTGGGCTTTTCCGGAAAAAATGGTATGGTACCCATTCTTTTTGAGTAGTGCGGGCAGGGTAACGTCTTTGCTCGTCAGTCCTTTCCAATCCCAATCTGCGGGACCCTGGTTTTTGGATTCCGGGTTGATCCATTGGGTAACTCGGTGCCTGGCTGAGTTCTGTCCGGTCATTAACGATACCCGGGTGGGGGAGCAAACCGATTGAGCATAGAACTGGGAAAACCTAACACCCTGTTTGGCCAGACGCTCCATGTTTGGGGTGCGGTAAAATTCGTTAAGATGATGCTTCTGGGGCTTCCCTTCTTTATCCACTAGCATGGGCACGGAGGTGTCCATCAGTCCCATGTCATCGACGAGGAAAAGTATGATGTTTGGCTTATTCGATTCGTTCTGGCCGAAGAGGTGGAGCGAATAAAGCAAGTAGCTGAGCAGGGCAACGGCACGCATAAGTATAGGTGGAGTTTCCTTTAGAGTCCGGTTGCAGCTTTTGCAGCTTGGGCATTATATAATGGTTTATTCGCCTTGTCCCAAAAAGGATTTGGGATGTGAGAATTTCTCATCATTTGTTCAATTTTACTGACAATGGCTGGATGATTCTTGGCGACATTTTTTAACTCACCTTGATCGGTTGAGAGATCATAGAGTTCGATCTTTAATCCTTTTCGGGTATCGAGCACCACCCCTTTCCACTTATCGTAGCGGACGGCACAATTAGGCTTATTACTTTCATACAATTCCCAGTAAAGATGGGAGTGCTTTTTTTGGGCTTCAGGCTTGCCCAACAGAGTGGGCAGCATGGATATCCCGTCCGTTTCTCCTTTGATGGGTTCACCGGTCAGGTCGGATAGGGTGGGTAAAACATCCCAAAAAGCGGAGATATGATCACTCACTGTGCCCGCGGGAACTTTATTTGGCCAATAGGCAACTTGGGGGGAGCGCACACCCCCATCATACATACTTCTTTTCTTCCCTTTTAATTCTCCAGAGGTTTTGAAGAAATCCAATGTTCCTCCTTGGCCATGCGCACCGTTGTCGGAGTTGAACAGGATGAGTGTTTCTTCTGCAATTCCAAGTTTTTCAAGGAGCCTTTTTAACTGGCCAATATCACGGTCCATACGTGTGACCATCGCCGCCTGAATTTTCATTTTTTCGGGCCAGTCTTTTTCCGCATACTGGCCAAGGTCAGGCACTTGCCATTTTACATGTGGAATGGTGTAGGCCAAGTAGAGAAAGAACGGTTTAGCCTGATGCTTATTTACGAACTTAAAGGCTTCTTTGGTCAGCAGGTCATGGCTGTAATCATTTTGCTTCCCGTTCGCATTATCGAGCATAACCTTTTGATCATTTTTCCAGAGGTATTCCGGGTAGTACTCATGGGCCTTCCGTTGATCGGTGTAGCCATAGAAGTAATCAAACCCTTGTTTATTTGGGTTGCCCGAATTATGGAAACCACCAAGTCCCCACTTCCCTATGCAGGCAGTAGTGTAGCCAGCCCGCTTCATGAGTTTACCGATGGTCTCGGAACTAGCAGGGATAGGAGTTTGTCCTACTGGATAGCCTGGGCTATTCGCACGGATGTAGGCATGGCCCGGGTGCTTGCCGGTTACGAGAGAGGCTCGGGATGGGGCACAGACTGCATTGCCACAATAGTGATCGGTGAATCGCATGCCACCTGTAGCCAAAGCATCTAATTCGGGCGTTTTGATCATCTTTTGTCCGTTGTAGCCCACCTCCCCATAGCCCAAGTCATCGGCCAGAATGTAGATTACATTAGGCTGTTTCTTTGCCTGGCAAAGCAGTCCAATTATGAGAAAAGTAAAAAGGATAGCTGAACAAATTTTCATAGGTGAAGATTGAGGTTTATAATAAACATTAGGATTTAGAAAGGTTGTGAAATATTTATTTTAGAGGCAAAAATAAACCACCACTGTGATGATAAAAACTCCGAGAAGGTTTAAGACTACGCCCTCTCTGGCCATTCTGGAAACGCTGACCTGCCCGGTTCCAAAAATAATTGCATTGGGGATAGTGGCTACCGGGAGCATGAAGGCACAGCTTGCACTAAGGGCGGCAGGGATCATCAAAAGTTTTGGGTCGAGATTGGCAGACACAGCAGCAGCTCCAAGGATGGGCATCAAAAGGTTAGTGGTTGCGGTATTGGAGGTCATCTCGGTTAGGAAAGTAACGAGTAAACAAATTCCGATTAACACGCCAAGTGCAGGCAGGTTCTCTACTCCAGATAGGGCGGAAGCGATCGATTTACTAAGTCCTGATTGCTTAAACCCTTCTCCTAGGCAGAGACCGGCCCCGACCAATATGAGCATGCCCCATGGTATTTGATTGGCGGTTTTCCAGTCCAGTAAACGCTCCCCCTTTTTTTCGCCATTGGGTAAACAAAAAAGAAAAATTACTGCAATGAAGGCCACGCTGGCATCGTTTGCCTGAGGTAAGTCGAGCCAGGTTTTCCATCCCCCAAAAGGTTCCGATCGAGTAATCCAGGCGAGGGCGGTTAAGCAAAATACGCAGAGGGTACGAACCTCCGCCTTTTTCCAGTTTCCTGGATGGGGTAGAGATATGGAATCCTTTCCCGATACGCTTCGGGCTAACCATAGCCAAATAACCAGTGTCATGGCCAGAGTCACTGGTAAGCCGAACCTCATCCAATCGCTAAACGAGAGTTCCTGAAACCCGAGGTCCTTATACGC
>JAQXCL010000142.1 GCA_029251885.1 Opitutales bacterium
TTGGAAAATTGAATTTCTATCCAGAATTCCCAGAAAAAACGAACGGTAAGATCGCCTTAAGTACGCGCTCCTTGCGTTTTAGCTACCCTAAAGTTGCCTACAAAGCTCATGCCCCCGAATGGCTAAATTCTGCTCAATACCCCCAAATTTCATTCGATCTCGAAAGTTTAAAAAACATTTCTTGGCACGGTAAAGAATTACGATCGGAAGCGTTGGGTATTTTAAAAATTAAAGGGATTAAGAAGTCTATCCAAATTCCCCTATCCACTTACTACTTTCGTAAAGAACGAAGGAAATATGAGGGGAAAAATGGAGACTTACTACGCCTAGAAGGTTTGGTCAAAATCCCCCGATCAGAAATTGGACTATCTCCAGGAGAACTTATTAATGATGTGGAGGATGAGATTACCGTTCGTATATCTATCACCGGAGCTTCTGTTCGGGTACGCCCCTTTCTGCCATCTCGTCTTTTTTCAGAGCAGTCTTTTTAACTGCCTGTATCCATACAGTCGAAGATAAGAACGGATTAATCGTCCGACCCACCCGTAAGGCTCATAAGCACTTGCAGGATGTAGAAAAAAAGCAGAGCGACAGATGAGAACAAGGCCAAAGAGGCAGCAACATGCTGATTGGGTCTGTAGTGGTGCAGTATATTAGAAGTGGTGTAAAGCACGGACCCACCGGCAAATAAAACCATTACAGAGGCAAAAACTAATCCAAGAGAAAAGCCAAAGATCATACTACAAAGAATAAAGCCAAGAGCGACAAACCCTCCGATCGAAAGAATTCCTCTCATGAAGGAAAAATCTTTTCGGGTAATGAAAACGGTCGCAGTAATTCCTAGCACAAGCAACAAAGTCATTAATCCAGCTGTAGGTATAAGCCCACTCCCTCCATACATAGTTGCGATAAAAAGAAGGGGTAAAAAAACGATCGCCTCGGCAATTACAAATAATCCAAGGCCTAAGTATTGCATCTGTTCAGAATTTTCGGAACGAGCCAATTTATCAGCCAAGTATCCCACTCCCATAAAAAGACCCAAGACGATTAACCAACTAAACCCACTGGTCATACTCATAGCTAATTGAGCAGCGAAGGGAGCATTGACCAAGTAACATTCAATCCCGATGAAAGCCAGTATGGCCACGGCTAGGTGAGAATAAGTCCGTCGAATAAAGGCAGCCCGTTCATTGGCATGACTTCTAGCAGCGGAAAGGGTGAAGGTTTGTTCTTTCATAAAATATGCTGAGTTAAAAACTTAAAATTAATACCTCATCAAAATGGGCTTTTCTCTAAATCAAGCAAGTCCGTTCGGTCTAAGATAAAAAATCAACTTTTACCCCCAAAATCATTAAATCGCTAATTCTCTTAGGATTGCTTTGTTTAAGGGCTTCCTTAGGTTTAAATATTTCTAAATAATCCCATCTAGTTATGCCAAAACATCCGTTTCTTGACCTCGACAACCTACCTGCTTGGTCTGAGCTTTCCCCTGACCTCATCAAGTCTGAAGTTTCCAATGCTTTGGAAAGATCAGAAGAGCACCTGCAAGCTATTCGTCTATTAAGCCCAGAGGAATCTAATTTCAATAACTCAGTAAAAGCATTAGAACAGGCTACGATTTATCTCGACCATGCTTGGGGACTCGTGGGACATCTGGACTCCGTATGCAACTCTCCTGAACTGCGAACCGCTCACAACGAGATGCTCCCTGAGGTTTCTGCATTTGGTGCGAAAATCCCCTTGGATGAAAAACTGTGGCAGGTTATTCGTTGCTTTTCAGAAAAACCAGAAGTCCAAGATCTTTCGCCAATTGATCACAGACTATTGGATGAAACTATAGCAGATTTCCGGGAGTCTGGGGCTGATTTGCCCCTGAATAAAAAAGACCGCCTCGAAAAAATATCCTCCGAGCTTGCCCAAGCTACTCAACAATTTTCCGAACGAGTCCTCGATGCCACAAATTCCTGGAAACTAGTCGTCAATGAAGAAGCTAGACTAAGCGGACTACCGCAAAGCGCCAAAGAAGCTGCAAGGGCAACTGCCATTGAAAAACTGGGCGAAGAGGAAGGTAAAAAATCCTGGATATTTACCCTGCATGCTCCCTCTTTGGTTCCCGCCCTTCAATATTTGGACGACGACGAATTAAGAAAGGAAATTTGGACTGCTAGCGATGCACTTGGCTCAGAAAAACCATATGACAACCAATCCTTAATCGCTTCTATTTTACAACTTCGTCAAGAAAAGGCGGAATTATTAGGAAAGTCTGATTTTTCTGAAGTTGCTCTTTCTCGCCGTATGGCCAAAAGCGGGAAGCGGGCAGATACCTTTATTTCCGAACTGCGAGATCAAACCGCACCTTTCTTCGAACGGGAAAACCAAGAACTCGAATCTTACAAAGCAGAAAAAACCGGAAAAAACTCAGACCTGCTGCAACCATGGGAAGTTGGCTACTGGTCAGAAAAGTTAAAAAAAGAGCGCTATGATTTCGATGAAGAGGATCTTCGTCCCTATTTCCCTATCCACTCGGTACTTCAGGGTATGTTTGCGTTAGTTACCAAGGTCTTTGGTCTTCGAATCGTGGAGCGAGCGATCCTCTTTGAGGGTGAAGTCCATGCCCATGGCGAAGAGAACAGTCAAGCGATTGAAGTTTGGCACCCGGAAGTAAGGTTTTATGATTTATTCGATTCGGAAGGTGGGCAGTTGCTTGGTTCCTTCTATGCCGATTGGCACCCGCGCTCGAGTAAGCGAGCAGGTGCTTGGATGAATTATCTTAAGACTGGAGAACCCTTGAACAACGGTGAGCGATCTCCTCACCTCGGATTAATCTGTGGAAACCTGACTGCTCCCACTACCGGAAAACCAGCCCTGCTTACTCATTATGAGGTTGAGACCATTTTCCATGAATTCGGTCACCTCCTGCACCATCTTTGTGGAGAAGTTCCCCACCGTAGCTTAAATGGTGTAAATGTTGCCTGGGACTTTGTGGAATTACCTTCCCAGATCATGGAAAACTGGTGCTGGGAGAGAGAAAGCCTAAACCTCTTCGCAAAGCATCATGAAAGCAACGATCCGATACCAAATGAATTGTTTGCCAAAATGATACGGGCCAAAAATTTTATGGCCGGAAATGCGATGATGAGACAGCTTGCTTTTTCCAAACTCGATTTGGTCATGCATCGCACCCTTGCCCAAAACCTACCCCAAGACTTGGAAAGCTCCCTGCAGGATGTTCTCCACGATTATCTACCCAAGCGGAAGACTAAACCACGGACCATTGCCCTTCGGTTCAGTCACTTATTTGGAAGCCC
>JAQXCL010000108.1 GCA_029251885.1 Opitutales bacterium
CTCCGTCCAACACCTTGTCCGGACTGGCCGTCTGCCCGATCGCTTCCAAAAAAGTCGGATAAAAATCCAGGCCGGTTACTGGCACCGAGCAGGTAGTTCCCGGCTGAACTACGCCGGGCCAACGTATAGTCAAGGGCACACGTATGCCTCCTTCATAGTACGAACCCTTGCCAGCACGCCAAGGATCCTGCTTGGAAAGTTTTCGTATCCCTCCATTATCAGAGGAAAACAGAACGAGGGTATTATCTGTAAGACCTAGTTCGTCAAGAGCAGCCATTAAGCGGCCCACATTCTCGTCGAGACATTCGACCATAGCGGCATAATCCGGGTGCACCTTTTTGTTATTTGCATACTTTTTCCTAAGATCCTTACGTCCCTGTAAGGGGGTATGAATGCTGTAAAAGGGAAAATACATAAAGAAAGGATCTTGCTTAAATTTTTTTAGAATCTTGATGGCCTCCGAAGTCAGGCGGTCAGTAAGATACTCGCCCCTTGGACCATCGCTCAAATTCGGGTTTTTGTAAGGGCTAAAATAACTTGGCGGGGAACCTCGGTGATTTCCAGCCACATTTATATCAATTCCTTGAGTGGTAGGGTCATTGCCCAAGTGCCATTTTCCAATGTGGGCAGTACGATAGCCCGCTTTTTTAAACTCTTCCGCCAGAGTAATTACCTCATCATCTAAATGCATCTTATTGAGCGTGGGTATTAGCATACGTTCTTTGCTATCTCCACGAGATGAAGTCCCCACTGTATATACACCCGTGCGCGAGGCCCATTGCCCACTAAAACAAGCCGCCCGACTGGGCGCACAATTGGCAGCCGGTGCATAAGCATCAGAAAAAGTCATTCCCTGTTTAGCCAAGCGGTCGAGATTAGGAGTATGGTACAGTTGAGTCCCCATAAATCCCACATCCAGAATCCCGAGGTCGTCGGCATTCAAATAGATAACATTGGGCGAGGCCTTCGCACTCAGCGTGGATAGTAGTATAGTCAGAGCAAAAAGTTTGTAAAAAAAAAGCATATCCTCTCTTGAAATGTCAAAAATGGGCCTTTTATCAAGTTTGAAGCTTCAATCGTTTTAAAATACCTAGCAGACATACTTGTATAAAAGTAATAAAAAGTCGAGTTTCGAACTTAATAACAAAATACTTACAAGATTTTATTATTAAATTACTTATAAAATTAAATTTATCTATATTTCTTTGCTATTTCACGTAATATTTTACCAATGAATGTTAATTAGGAATAGATAAATTTTATCCATTTCAGCCCTGTCGACACTTTATAGCGAACTATTGCATCCCTAATCATATGGTAATACTTACACCAAACATAAGCCGCACCCTAACCCTTGGCTTTCTTCTTTTAGGAATTTCACTCCCAACCATTTGGTCACAAACCATCATTCTTCCAGGCTTTGGTTCAATGAGTGCCACGCAACCTTCCCGGGAGACGGCGGTGCTCACCGGCATCCTCAATAGCACGGGTGGGCAGAACCCTACGGTGAAGATACGCTGGGGAGATGAGGATCGGGGAAGTGCTGTCACCCCCTCCACCGCCTGGGACAACGAGGTAACGATATCGACCAACCAAGCAGCGGGCACTTTTTCCACCACCATCACCATCCCTAACCTGGAAAAGGTCTATTATTTCCGGGCAATTGCCTCCAATTCCGGGGGTACGGTAGTCAGCCGAAGTTTGGGCATACTCCTGCCATCTGCTCCCGTGGGGGTGGCCAATTTGCAGGGCCGGTGGAATTTCGACAGTGAAAATGCCAACGACTCCTCCGGTACCGGCCGCCACGGAACTGCCAAGAAGTTATTTTCCCCCTCTGAAGTATCCAGTATGAAACTTTGGTTGGATGCGGCGGATGCCTCTTCCATTACCCACTCATCGAATGCAATAAGCCAATGGAGCGATAAGAGTGGAAATGCGAATCATGCCACCCAGAG
>JAQXCL010000020.1 GCA_029251885.1 Opitutales bacterium
ATCTCCCAGGTTAGCACACTTTTCAAATGATTTAAATGCATCCTCCATAGATTTTGTCTTTGAACTACCCCAGTACACCTTTTTGGCATCTTCTCGAATTTGGTCAACTGGAAGCAAGATTGCTGGCTTGCTTTGAGTAGATCCATCTTGTGAAGGCGTAGTTGCGGACTCCTTGATAGATTCTGAAGCAGTGTCAATGAAAGCAGGCTCAGTTTTTCCATATACCGAGGGCAAGCGAAAAGGTTTATCAACGGGACTGGTAAAATCTGTGTCAGGATTCGAGTTTGTTTCGACTGGAGTGGTCCAATCATCTGTTTTCTCCTTATTTATGGAAATATTTTCAATATTTTCTGTTTCAATTCTCTCGGGAGCAGGATTAAAGAGCTTTTCATATTCCTCGAGCTTTTCCTCAGCCCCAGCTTGGTGAACTTCTAGAGCCTTTTCTGCATATTCATAAGCAAGATCTTCTCGAGATGAACCGGTTAAACCGTAGGCATAAAAATCAGCAACCATTAATAAGGACAGACCAAGCCCTCTATCTGCAGCAGCTTGGAAATGAACTAAGGCAAGAGACTTGTCTTCCTTCACTCCCAATCCCTCCAAGTAGCATCTGCCCAAGTAATGATGTGCCCCAGGCAATTTTTGATCTATCCCCTGTTGTAATAAGTTTATACCCCTTTGTCTGTTTGCATCCTCATCACCAACCAACGAATTGGATAGATCGTGAAGATTGATTAAAGCACTTTGAACACAGGCTGGTGCATAGCCTGAATTAGCTGAAGCCGAATAGTACTCAGCTGCCATTCGCATATCTTGCTTGAGAATGGTCTGCACCTCCTCGGCAGTAAAAATTTCAGCCAATACATATAACGCGACCGGATCCCCAATCGCTGCCTGTTTAATTAATTTTCCATCAGGATCACGAAATGATTTGAACAAATATTTAGCAACCAATTCAGCATTGGGTCCCATTGGTTTATATCTTGCCAAATACCCAAGTACGAAATTGCCCAACCAATGTCCACGACTGGCTGAATTTTCTGCATAAAACCTAGCTTCGAGAAAAGAAACATTAAGGTTTTTGTCTCCGTGCAAATGACAAAGAGCCAAAAATCCTTGGGCAAACGCGTCACCAGAATCAGCCGCATCTGTCAGAGAAGAGAGGTCGGACTTAAGCCAGCGGGTTCCTTCATTTCCACAAAGTACTTGATTCGCGATTAAAACGGGTAAAAGGTATATAAAGATACGATTCATGTGTGATATAGGTTATTCCTACGCTAGATGCCTTTGTCTACGCAAGTTCTCATTAACCAAAAAAACTTCCACCCTCAACATCTTAAATTTTCATGATCGAACCAAGTGATGGATCCTCAACCTTGCGTAGCCCAGGCAAAGAACCCATTCGGCAATTTGTTATCTACACCGAGCACAAAGTTGGTTGGTTAAATGACTTTATTTCAATGCTTAAGGACGAGAATATTGATATACTAGCCATTTCGGTCCTTGATACTACGGACAGTGCGGTTATCCGCTTAATTCCAAACTATCCCAAAGATTTAGCTAGGCTACTCAAGAGCTTATCAATTAGCTTTACCGAGCGAAAGGTACTTGCAGTTGAATTGGAGAAGGAAGACTCATTTCAAAGTCTGACTAAAGCCTTACTTCGAGCTGAAATAAATATTCATTATGTATACTCATTCATGCATCCGCCAAACGGTAAACCTGTACTCGCGGTTGCTATGGAAGATGAGGATACTGCCGAAGAGGCTCTTCGTGCTTATCAGCTTAAAATTCTATCCCAAGACGAATTAATCCGCTAAAGAAATAGACTGTTTCTTTAGTAGAGAAGATATGACTTATTCTTGCGGCTAAAGGCGGCAACCTCAGCGTCCCATCTGAGCAGAAAAGGCCCAGGGTCAACTTCACTGTCTTTGGTTTTAATATGTTTCCACCAAGCACTGGAACCAACATGTTTATTAAAGAGATTAATCTCAGATTGCTTGGCGGTTGAGAATGGACTGGGCTCTTGCCAACGCGCAGTTAACTGCATCATGGCAAAAGCAAGCTCAGTCGGTCGCCAGATAGACCAATCTTGTATTACTAGGTAAACGCCCCTAACAGACTTGCCTGAAACATTGGATGTTTGTTTAATTTTGTATGACAATCCCTTGAGATTAAGGTTTTCCAATGCCCGTTTTAACTCCTCAGGTGATTTCCCGTCAAAAGTTAGTAATCGAAAAGGATACTTCGTACCAATTCCATGTTTGAATTTTCCCATTTGAGCACCAAGCCCCGTCATTGGATAACCAGCTACAGAATCAAGAGTTGGAATATTTGGTGAGGTCGGACGCCAAACCAATCCCGTACTTGGCCAGGTCATATTTCGTTTCCATCCGATCATTGGAACTAAGCTAAGTTTCCCTTTCCTTCTTACCTTATCTTCAATTTTTAGAACACCAGGTATCTGCTTTGACCAAAGTGCAATCTCTGCAATGGTCATCCCGTGAACGAAAGGCATAGGGAAGGCTCCGACATAACTAATCCATTCCGAATCAATCATTGGACCCGCGGTTTTTAAACCACCTAAAGGATTGGGTCTATCCAATACAACCACTTCTACACCCTCTTCAAAACAAGCTTCCATCACATAACGCATACAACTAATATAAGTGTAACAACGCACCCCGACATCTTGGAGATCGATTACTAAACAATCCAAGCCTGCGAGCATTTTTGAAGTTGGTTTACGGAACTTCCCATAAAGGGAATAGACAGGCAGGTTGGTTCTATGATCAATTTTATCATCTACTGGAACTGAGGCTTTCTCGTCTCCGTAAATACCGTGTTCCGGACCAAACAGGGCAACAAGATTAACCTTTTTTGCATTGTGCAAAGTTAAAACGGTACTTTTCCCTAATGAATTGACCCCAGCAGGATGAGTGAGCAACCCTACTCTCTTGTTTTGCAAAATATCAAATTCACGATCCTGCAAATAATCAATACCTAGCCTGATGTTTGAACTAGCCAGACAAAAAGTTGTAAAGGTCCCGAAAATTAAGCAGATCAAGCAGACCTGTAAAAGTGAAAAGTTTCGGCGAAAATTTATCGCCCTTAATCTAGTTATTTCACTATTCATTTAGTTTTTGTAGAACTTGCTTAAAATTTTGTAAAGAAAGACCGCGAAAACTCCCATAAAGATACCCAAAACTGAACCACCTAAAAACATGGGTGGAAAAGTGTCCAATAGCCTCAACAACTCTTTCATAGAAAACTCAGACCAATCATAGTTTCTACTAAGAAGATTATTCTTCGGATACTTCAACCCCATCAAGTTAATCAAAATCATTCCTATTTTATAATCAGCAAAATAAATCGGGCCCATAGTTAGGGGGTTTGAAATCCACTGCAGGGCAACAATCAAGGGAAGGTTTGCTCGAACAAGTAGAGAAATGAAAAATACCACAATCATTTGAATACCCACGATTGGAAGCATTGATATCCAAATTCCCCAAAATAGAGCAGCTTGCATGGATTGGCCTTTAAATGACCAAAGGTACGATCTTTTATAAGCAGTTTCAGCAAACCATTTAAGAACAGGGTATCGATGAACATTCGACCTTCGAGGAAGAGGTTTGAGGAATTTTTTTACCCTACGAATTCTTTTAAACCTAACCTCTTTACTAATCGGTGGCTCGAAATCCCCATTATTTTTTCGATCTTCAAGGACTTTACGACAGGAACTCTTTAGGTTGTCTGGTCCAGCCCTGAGATTTTCTAGCAATGGGGTATTTTTTTGGGCAATTGGAACAAAGAGTACATTTGGAAATCTCTTGTTACAATTATCCACCAGGTCAAAATCTATTGAGCCGCAAAACAATACCGCTTTTTTATTGGCAATCTTAGCCAGTGATAGCATCTGGAAAGGACCTTTGCCCCGACAGGAGGTTTGATCAAACTTACCTTCACCAGTAAAAATTAAATCAGCTTTTCTGACTTCATTCTCGAGGTCTAACCACTGACTAACCAAATCAAACCCACCCACCAGTTTGACATCTCCAATCAGTGACAACCCAAAACCGATACCTCCAGCTGCACCTGCACCAGCCATTTGAGATAATCCATGAGCTTGAGGAAAAAATTCCTTTAATTGATCGAGCATACGAACCATCGAAGCTTCTAAATTATTGAGCTCGTTAACCTTCAAGCCCTTTTGGAGACCAAATTGTTTGGTAGCCCCATCTTCTCCGAGCAAGGGGTTATCAACATCGCAAGCAATACGAATAGGCGGCATAGGTGCAATGTCAGGCTGACCAAATAAGGAAAGATTTGACCAAGTATCCGGACTAGGAAATTTGATCGTTTGACCATTGGTTTCGCCAAGCTTCATCCCAAGAGCACAAAGAGCTCCAATACCAGCGTCATTAGTCGAACTCCCACCTATTCCCAAAAGGATACAATCAGCTTCATTTGCTTTGGCATGTAAGAGCAGTTCACCCACCCCTACCGTTGAAGTACGCCAGGGATTTCGTTGCTCTGGTTGGAGGTCGCTCAATCCACAAACCGAAGCCATTTCCAAGACCGCCAACTTTCCGGAAGCAGGAAGATCTAACAATGTACGAACTGAAGAACTCAAGCTTTCAATGGAGACCATCCCAATCTCAACTATTATTTCTTCACCAATAGAATTTGTAGCTGGAACTTTTATAATCTCACCCTCGTACTTAGGGGTTAAGATCTCAACGAAACCTTCACCGCCATCCGTTAAAGGGCAAGATATGACTTCTAAACCAGAAGAAACATCAGATGCAACTTCCTTAACCAAAGCACATGCATCCTGAGCTGAAAAGGAGTCTTTAAACTTATCAAATGCGGATAAAATTCGCATTTTTTGATTATTTAAAATTTAGCGGATTTCATTTCCATTTGATTCGTCCACCACTTTGAAATTTTCCATATGGTAGCTTTCCTCTCCTTGGAAACTAATTTGTAGACCATAATTTTTTTCCAACTTGGATAAGAGTGAAGCATCTGGACCGCGCAATCTACGCAATACCGATGGGTGTAAGAAAACCTTAAGCGTTGAAGAGTCATGACCATCTGCCTTAATTCGGCGTACTGCATTGGAAACAAGTCGTTGAATTTCAATACTTATAGATCTTGGCGATTTAACAATTCCACGACCTTTGCAATACGGACAGGGTTCGTAAACGCCGCTAGAATTACTTTCATCATGCCGTTGCCGCGTGATCTGCAAAATTCCGAGCTCCGAAATGGGCAAAACATTGTGCTTGGCCTTGTCATCAGACATGGAGGCTTTCATCTTTTGAAAGACCTTACGCTGATCGCTCCGGTTTTTCATGTCGATAAAATCCACAACTACCAGCCCCCCCAAATTCCTGAGTCGTAGTTGGCGGGCTACTTCAACTGCAGCTTCTAAATTTGCCTGTAAAATAAAGTTTTTCCCGTCCTTACGGTTACCCTTATGGCTGCCAGTATTGATATCAATGGATACAAGAGCCTCAGTTTCCTCCATCACTATTTCACCCCCCGATGGTAACTTCACGCACCTCATAAAAGTCTGTTCGATTTGACGCTCTATATTAAAGCGTTGGAAGATAGGTATTTCTTCCTCAAATAACGAAACTTTTGCTTTGGACTTTGGAGATATTCTCTGAATTGTATCGATTAAGCGCGTATAATCCTCACGGTTGTCTATCTGTACTCGATCGACATCGTCGGTTAGAAAATCTCGAGCCGTTAATCCAATCAAGTCGGGTTCCTCATAGAGCATACAGGGATCCTTTTCATTTTTAATCCTGGATTCAATTTGATCCCATTGCTGCATCAAAATATGAAGATCTCGGACAAAAAAGCGTTCAGGTTTATTTTGCCCGACCGTACGGATAATAACTCCCATTCCTTCCCGAAGAGAAAGGTTACCAATAATACGCTTAAGCCTTTTTCGCTCCGCCTTGTCTTCTATTTTGCGAGAAATCCCACATTGTCCAGCATAAGGCATGAGCACAAGAAACCTACCAGGCAAAGAAAGATTAGTGGTGGTTCGAGGTCCCTTAGTACCGATCTGTGCCTTAGTTATTTGGACAACAATTTCCGAGCCAATTGGAAAAACTCTAGGAATATCCGAGACGGACTTTGCCTCGTTTTTACCGCTTGATTTCTTTTTATTTTCAAGAACGATTTCAACTGATGGATCATTATTTGCACCAGGCAACATATCCCAGTAATGCAAAAATGCATTTTTTTCATAGCCAATATTTACGAATGCCGCTTTAAGACCGGCTTCGAGGTTTTGTACCTTTCCTTTGAAAATTGCACCTACCATTCGATCCTTATCAAGCCTTTCGATATCAAATGCTTGAAGGATGCCATTTTCCATCATCGCTACCCGGCGTTCGAGGGCTTCTGTATTAATGATGATTTCTTTGTAATCCTCTTTCTTTTCTCGTCGAAAGAATGACATAATACGTTCCCGGATTGGACGATTTTTCGCCCTCTCCAGAGCCGCATCTCTCAATTCTTTTTTATCAATTAAGATAGGAGGTTTTTCCAAAGGGGCGGCACTTAAGTCGTTTTTGGGCAATTCTTCTCCTGAATTATCTTCAGGGGATTGTTTTGATCTGTTTTTCGAGGAGGCTCTGCGCCTATTTCTTCTGGCCATGATAGGAGGTGTTGAAGAATCCACCCCTCATTTGAACAACGCGTACATTTGGTCTAAAAAGTTTCACAAGACAGACTTTCGATAACGAAATACGCTTTGTACCATTCCAAGCATAAGGAAACAAACGACCATAAAGGAACCACCATAACTAAGAAAGGGCAAGGGCAGCCCTGTTATGGGGGTGATTCCAATAGTCATCCCGACATTGATGAAAATATGAGTCATCAAGAGGACGGATACGCCAACAGCCAACATCGAACCGAAACGATCTGCGGCTTGTGCCGCTACCCGCAGACAACCGAAGACCACAAGGAATAACATCCCGATGGCTAGACTGCCCCCAAGTAATCCTGATTCTTCAGCAATTACGGCAAAGATGAAATCGTTGTGGGCCACCGCAGTTGGTAAATATCCGAGTTTGGCTTGCATCCCTTCCCCGAGACCTTTGCCGGAGACGCCACCAGTGGCGACTGCGATCAGGGCTTGGATGCGGTTCCAATTCGAACCCACACCCTGTGGGTCTTCGACTTCGGGCGCAACAAAGGTAAGAATGCGTTTGCGTTGATAATCCTTGAGTGGAAGGAGTGAGGAGTCCTCGTATGCCACCACGGCATCCGAGGGTTTGGGATTCTCTAGTTTATATTGATAGTAGTTAAATAAATCGAAGCCTAACAAACCAAGCAACACCACGAATACGACAAACGTGGAAATAAAAAACTTAGTTGGCATGCGGGCGACGTATAAAAGTGAGAAGGCAATTGGTGGAAATACCAATGTCGACCCTAAATCTGGCTGTAAAAAAATCAAGAACATTGGCAAAGCAAAACAAGCCGCAACCTTGAGAATCCCTCTTAAGGAATCCTGCATGTCTCCGACTTTAGATCGGGCTAACAAACTTGCACCGAATATCATGGTCGACCACTTAGCAATTTCAGACGGTTGCACTTTGAATAATCCGAAGTCAATCCACCTGCGTGCACCATAAATCATTGGACCGCCAAAAACCAAAAGTAATCCAATAATTACCAGGAAATAGAAAATATGGGCGTACCTCATCCACAATTGGTAATTAATTACGGAAACCACAGCATAAAGGGAAAATCCAATTACAGACCAAAGAATTTGCATTTTCCAATAATTCCCACCCCCAAAAGCTTGGGCAGAATGAATAAAGATAATACTCATAAGACACAGACCGAGTAAGCATAATGGAGTTAACCAATCCCATTTAGTCTCCTCACGGATAAGCGAGTCCTGCTCCAATGGGTCTGACTTCCTCATTACTTGAGTAATTCTTCAACCATCTCTTCCCACTCTACAGACAAACTCGAGCGACATACAGGTTTGCCTGCACGGGCATACCAATATGCCGCGTTACCTAAATCCCCCTCCTCGCGATGCAAATAAGCATGCACCCAGTCTCCTTCAACCGACCCCGCACTCTGGGCTATTTCGTGAGCGTTCTCCCAATATCCTTTTTTTGCCCACCAAAGGGCCTGCAATGGTGATGACAATTCTCCCAAAGGCACATTTTCTTTTTCAATTAAAGAAAGAAAATCGGCAATTTTCATGACTCACATTTTCTTTTCCATCTCATACCTAAGGCCAGGCTGTATTGAAATTTTCTACGATGTTCTCGAATAAGAAAAGGTAAGTTTTTTTCCATTTCTAAATCAAAGTGTTCTTCAAGAATATTCTTTAATGCAGATGCCGAATCTCCCTCCTCCAACCATTTTCCGGGAGAAGTGAACTCCTCGAGCCAGGTAAAAGGAGTGGTAAGGATTAATTGGCCACCTGGGTTGACAAGATCGGGAAGTCGATCGAGCAAGAATAAAGGGTCGGGCAAGCGACAAAGTAGATTAGCTGCATGAACGACATCGAAGTGCCCAAGATCTTTTCGTAAATTGCACGCATCTCCAACCTCGAAAGATAGGTTGGATGGAAGATCAGCTATTTTTACCGATGCATCTTTCCACCTACTTCCCTCTTCATGGTACTGATAACTGAGTGATCCCGATTTCAACAGGCTATTAGCAGCACCAATAAAGGATTCTGAATAATCGATACCCAAAACTTGATCGGAGATATTAGCCAATACAAAACTACTTTTCCCCACCGCACACCCAAGGTCTAATACTTGCCCAATTGATGTGGATGTATCGATCAATTCCTCCACACTTCGACGGGCAAAATCAAGGGCTTCTTTGGGACCACCTGGCCAGGGAAACTGTTCCTCCTCTGATCCATAGTGAAAAAGTAAATACTCTCCAAGGGAGCGCGCGGTTTCATAGATTTCACCCCCCTGATTATTGTTACTAACGAGATTCATTCTGCAGATAATTCCCTAAAGGATTCTTTGAGCCGTGGATAAAGATTCTGATAAATCTTATAGTTTTTATGATACTTTGAAGGATTTGAACTCATCTCCACAAGCTCGGTCTCTTTAATCCACGAATCAGATGCCTCCTCAACTGAAGAAAAGTGGTCGCATCCGACCGAGGCCAGCAATGCAGCCCCATAGGCAGCTCCCTCCCGTGCATTGACCAAGGAACAGGGTGATTCAAAAATATCGGCCAACATTTTTTTCCATAGCGACGACCTAGCCCCACCGCCGGATAAAATTACTTTGTCAGGACGAATGCCCAGTCCCTGCATTAAGGAAAGCGAATCTTTTAATCCATAGCTTACTCCTTCCAAAACGGCACGTGTGAGATGGGCTTTGCTGTGCCGTAAAGTCAAACCTACAAAAGCACCCCGAGCATGGGGGTCCGGGTGGGGCGTTCGCTCACCAGACAAATAAGGGAGGAAAACCAAACCTTCGCACCCCACAGCCACTTGTTCTGCAGATTGAGTAAGTAGTTCATAAGCATTCTCCCCTCCCCCATCCTCTATGGATTGTTCCTCTCTGCCCAAATGATTTTTATACCATTGAAAAGAACCAGCCGCTGACAACATCACTCCCATCAAATGCCATTTACCGGGAACGGCATGACAAAATGCATGCAACTTCCCCTCTGGTTCCACACGGTACTGATCGCTCTGAGCAAAAACGACTCCACTTGTACCAAGAGTTGCCGAAACCATACCTTCCCTAACTATTCCGCAACCTACGGCTTGAGCCGCCTGGTCTCCACCACCCGCGATAACTGGGGTGCCTATGAATAAACCAGTTTGAGAACTTGCATCTGGGGAAATCTTGGTCGATGCAATCGTAGATTCAGTAAGTTCAGGCAACCAATCTTTTGACCAACCCATCCCCGAAAGGATTTCGTCCGACCATTTTCTCTCTCCTACATTAAGCATGGATGTGCCTGATGCGTCTGATACATCGGAGAAAAATTCTCCAGTCAATCGATAGCGAATATAATCCTTGGGTAAAAGTACTTTGGCGATTTTGGAAAACACTTCTGGTTCATTCTTTTCAACCCATCGTAATTTGGGAGCGGTAAAACCAGCAAGGATTGGGTTACCTGTGAGACGCAAAACTTCAGCTTCACCTAAAAGCTCGGTCATCTCTTCACACTCCTTAAAAGAACGCTGATCATTCCACATGATACATGGACGAAGAACTTGTCCATGAGCATCAAGGATGACCAAGCCGTGCATTTGTCCAGTTAATCCAATCCCGGCAATGGATTCGGATTCCACATCCTTTAATAATTCTCTTAATGCCTTGCATGTGGCCTCCCACCAAACCTCCGGGTCTGTTTCCGCTTGCAAGGGAGCAGGTGTTTGAAACGGATACTCCGGGTTACTGCTAGCAAGGACTTTGCCGGATGATTCAACCAACAAGGCCTTGATCGAGGATGTACCAACGTCGATTCCAATAAATTTCATAACTTATTTATCAAACCAACCCATTGAGTGTTGGCAACTGGAATGACCAGCCAAGCCAAATACCTTCATTTTCAAAAAAGTAGTTTTTAGGGTCTCCAAAACCAAAACCAACAAACTCCATTCTTGCACTTTGCTAATTCTACAGGATAGCTATTTTGCAATGACAAAGGAAGATTCAATCGAACCCACAAAACAACCCATCCTACGAATTCGATATTGTCCTGGTTGCGGATGGATGCTCCGAGCAACTTGGCTCGCACAAGAAGTGCTGATTACCTTTGCTCAAGAAATTGGTTCCGTTTCCCTGGAACCAGTAAAAGAAACAGCAGGAGTCTTTCAGGTATGGTTGAATGATAAGCCCGTTTGGTGTCGAAAGTTAGATTCTGGATTTCCACAACCTAAGGAGTTAAAGCAAAGAATCCGTGATCTCATTTGTCCGGACCGAGACCTCGGACATTCGGATAAATAAAATTAGGTTTTTTGGGCGGCCTGTTTACGGGCCACCGCTTTCTTAAGGAACTCATCCCCGATGACACCCAGAAGAATCACCAATCCTAGAATGCCAAATTCGAGGTGTGTCGATATACCGACCATATTTATGGAATTATAAATCAATCGGATAACTGCAGCGGCAATGACCACACCCAAGACCGAACCCTCTCCCCCCCGCAAACTACATCCACCAAGCACCGCAGCGGCAATTGCATAGAGCTCGTAAAATTCGCCCGTTTGAGCAGGCTGGACAGAATCCAACTCGAAAGCGAAAAGGATCCCCGCTATTCCTGCAAACAAGGAGCATAGAACATAGGCGAGTATTTTCATCCTGTCCGTATTAATCCCACTATACCGCGTACCTTCCTCGTTATTACCCAAAGCAAAAAGGTAGCGCCCCCAAATGGTACGACGCAAAAACACCGCAGCGGCAATGGAAAGAACCAATATAAAAAGAGCAGGAGTTGGAAGATTAAACGATCCCAAAGCAATCTTTCCACTAAACAGAAAATCAAGGCCCTGAATTTGTTCTAAGTTTTTATACCCGGCATCATCTTCGTATGGCATTGGTCCAATCGATTGGTTGTCGGTAAGCCAGCGACCCATACTCCGGTAGACCAATAATCCACATAGGGTTACAACAAACGGCTGGACTTTTGCCTTGGTTATTAAAAGTCCGTGAAGCAAACCAATTCCCAAAGATAGTACCAAGGTTATTCCTATGGCACTCCAGGGATCCATCCCTTCCAGTTTAAGGCAGATTGATAAGACCACCGAGACCAAGCCAACGACTGACCCGATTGAAAGATCAATGCCGCCAGTTATAATAACAAAGGCAACTCCTAGGCTCATTACTGCGTACAAACTCGACCATTTGATCAAGTTTTGCATATTGTATGCGTTGAGGAATTTAGGATTGATTACTGCCGTGATCACAAAGATTGCGACCAAGAGAATAAAGATACCAAGTACATTTTTTTTCATATAAACTTATTAAATTAGGCCGCTACCAAATTACCAGTTGCCAAGTTCATGATTGCTTTCTCACTCAATTGATCCCGACTAAGTTCCCCTGATATTTTGCCCTCGTGCATAACATAGGCCCGATCAGCCATGCCCAAAACCTCTTCCATCTCGCTGGAAACAAAGAGGATGGCCATGCCCTCTCCTGCCAGTTTCTCCATCAGTTTGTAAATTTCTCTTTTCGCTCCGACATCTATCCCGCGTGTCGGTTCATCCAACAACAATAATTTAGGAGACATCGCTAACCATTTTCCCAAAACAATTTTTTGCTGATTTCCTCCGGAAAGAAACCTCGCCATCTGTTCGTAATTGGGTGTTTTGATCTTCATCGATTTTACCGCATTTTGGGTGACCGCTCGTTCAGCATTTTCATTCAACCAGCCATGCGAAGCATCTCTTTGTAAACTGGGTAAGCTACTATTTTCGCGCACCGACATGGGCAGGACCAAACCGTGTTGTTTTCGATCTTCTGGAGCCAGAGCAATACCTTCAGAAATTGCAGCTCTTGGATTTCGAATTTCTTTCACTTCTCCACTAATTTCCAAGGAACCACTTAGGGCTGGAGTTACCCCAAAAATTGTTTGTAAAAGTTCTGTTCTACCTGCACCCACCAAACCAGCAATTCCCACAATTTCACCCTCAGAGACTTTTAGAGACAAAGGATGCTGGGGGTAAGATGGACATCGTAAATCTTTAAGGGATATAACAGGCTTACCGGGATGATGGACTTGCCGGTCGTAAAATTCACTTAATTCCCGACCAACCATAAGTTTGACCATATTATCGTGATTAATCTGATCCTGCATTAATTCTCCGGCATTTTCTCCATCACGAAAAACGGTTACCCGATCAGCCAATTCCTTGACCTCTCCAAGACGGTGGGAGATGTAAATCACACTTATTCCCTTGGACCGCAAATTCTTGACCACCTTAAAGAGAGTTTCCGTTTCTTTTTGCGAAAGACTACTCGTCGGCTCGTCCATTATCAGCACACGGGCGTTACAGGATAAAGCTTTGGCAATTTCTACCAATTGTTGTTTACCAATTGGTATCGATCCGGCAAGCGTATCAACGGGTAGATCAAGCCCAACCTGAGAAAGAAACTTTTCAGTCTGCCTACGTATTTCCGATTCATCAATAAGGCCAGCCTTCGTCGGCTCGCGCCCAAGAAAAACATTGGCTGCCAAGTCGAGGTTCCCACACAAGTTGAGTTCCTGATGAATTAAAGCGATTCCCCTGTCCATCGCGTCGTTTACATTCCGGAAGGAAACCTTTTTGCCACATACACGAAACTCGCCTTCATCAGCCGGTTGAACCCCAGCTAAGATTTTCATCAATGTGCTTTTACCAGCTCCATTTTCTCCGATTAGTGCAAGAACCTCGCCTTTTTGTAAGTGGAGAGACACCCCGCGAAGGGCTAGTACCCCAGGGAAACTTTTTCGTAATCCGCTTACCTCAAGCAAGGGGCTGGACTTTTCGTCCATCCTTATTGTGGCTTACCCAATGCAGCCATTTCTTTCTTCTTGGCCCAAAACTCCTCCACATTGGATTGGTCAACTACAAGAAAAGGTAGTTCAAAATATTGGGTATCAGGTTGCTTTCCTTCATGAATAGACTTGAGCATTTTAATCGATTCATACCCATACTCCCAAGGCTGTTGACTAATCGTCCCATGAGCATTTCCATCAAGAATTGCCTGCAGGAGTGCATCCTGCTCGTCAAAGCCACAAACCTTGATTTGATTTTGTTTATTTGCTTCCCTAATCGCGTCAATACAGGCGGGGGGATTGTAAGCAAACAGACCGACCATACATTTTAAATTTTTATACTTGGTCATGGAATCCTCGGCATTGCTCTTCGCCTTGGCTTTGTCAAAATTATCAGTGCGTGTATCCAAAACTATGTATTTTGATCCTTCAGCCTTTAAGTC
>JAQXCL010000027.1 GCA_029251885.1 Opitutales bacterium
TTGATACACGACGATATTCTCGACGGTGCTGAAATTCGTCGAAATCTCGCTTCCATGCATGAATTAATTGGGTCACATGCTGCTGTTTTATTAGGTGATGCTCTTTTTGGGTTCGCACTTGAACTTGCCTCGCAATTCCCAACTACCCGCATATGTTCGATTGTTTCAGAAGCAACTCGCAAAACTTGTTCAGGCGAAATTAGACAAACCTTTGCTAGAGGTCGCTCAGACTTAAGTTTAGATGAATACCTAAGTTTTATAAACGACAAGACTGGTGAACTTTTCAGGGCATCTTGTCAAATTGGTGCATATCTCTCTGGTGCAGATGAAGAATCAATTAATCTTGCAGGAGAGTTCGGACTTTCTCTTGGAATAAATTATCAGGTATTTGACGATTTGATCGACTCCTTTGAAGATCCTGTTAACAGTGACAAATCTTTGGGGTCGGACTGGGAAACTGGTAAAATGACTTTACCCGTGATATTACTTAGGAACGTTGCTACAGTCGATGAGGTTGAAATTCTAGATCTTTTAATTAGGTCGGGAAGGAATAACAAACCCGATGAAAATATCCGCTCTCAAATTCTCCAGCTTTTTGAAAAGTATGAAATCCTGCCCAAATGCGTTCAATATTTTGAAGATAGCTTTTCTCGTACACAGTCTTTAATCGACCAGTTCCCTAATACTCAGTTGAGAGACGATCTAAATGCTTTTATTCAGAGTTTTACATTGAAATTTACCAAGTTAAACAATTTAAAATCGAGCAATTTTCTTGCTCTATAACTTTTAATTAGCCATTCTTATTGAATGGAAAATTCAATTGGCTCTTCAGTTTCTAGCAATTCCAGTTTGCTTGATACTTTAGATGGCGAAGAGAATGTATTTTCTTTAGTTCGTCGTGCCAAAACTGGTGATTTATCCGCTTTTGACTCCTTGATGGTTTGTTATCGCCAACGCCTATACGCTGTTATTTATAATATGACCATGAATGCCGAGGATGCGGCAGATTTGACACAAGAATCTTTTGTTAAGGCATTCCGTTCTCTTTCCAAGTTTCAGGAAAAGTCTTCTTTTTATACTTGGCTTTACAGGATTGGTGTAAATCTAACGCTTTCCTTTTTGAAAAAGCGTAAAATTCGCCAGTTTTTTAGTTTCGATCAAGCTAGCGATGATGGCGGGATGTCCAAGGATTTGGAAGCTGTATCATCCACATCAACCACCTCAGTTAAGAAAGCTCTAAACAACGAATTGCACCAAAAATTGAACGAAGCACTGTCTAAGTTGTCAGATAAACATAGAACGATTGTGGTTTTATTTGAAATAGATGGACTAGGGCACAAAGAAATTGCCAAGATAATGAACTGTACTGAAGGTACCGTTCGTTCTCGTTTGTTTTATGCTAAACAACAACTTCAGTCCTATCTGTCAGAATACCTTAACTAATAACATATCAAGACAATGAAAGACAAACCTACCCTCGATGATCTTTTTATGTCCAAGAAGTTGGATCAACCTGATGAAGAATTTTGGAATGGTTTTCAGGACCGTGTCAAGGGTCGTACTATTGCTTCCTTCGGAGAGCGTAGTAAATCTGCCAAAGTTCGCAGGGTTGGTTTATACAGTTGCTTACCTGTTTTCTTATTATCGTTTACAGGTTGGAATATGATTAAGTCAGAATCGGATCTTTCAATCGATAAATCAATTGTATCGACGAACCAGGAGGTATCTAGTGCAACAGATTCTTTAAGCAAACTTGCTACTTTAATCCAAGATGGGAACACTTTTCAACGCGTTAGTGCCATCCAGTTTGCAAGCATGGATTCATTTGAATCCTTTGCTAATACTAGGGTAAAACTTTCTGATAGTAATACCAATTTTAATCATCACTCACTTAGCCTTTCTCCCCAACTTAGCACTCTTGCTCAGTATACCTTTTAGATGAATGGTTAGGCTTGCGGTTACAAGCTTCAGTTTTTTCGCTTTAGTATTTTTGCTTCAAGCGGATACCAGTACTTCTCATCCGTCTTTATCCCTCCAGGAAAGGGTTCGTGATATTTATGAGAATTCTAGTCAATGTGTTGTTCGCGTAAAAGCGACACGCAAAGACGAAGTGGATGGAAAAGTTAGCCGTGTACTCAAGATGGGCACTGGCTTCTTTGTAAGTAAGGATGGTCATATATTGACTTCTGGATTGCTTCGAAATGCTGACCAAATTTGGATAGAATACCAACAATCTTTCTATCTCGCTCAGTTAATAGGTCATGATCATCTCTGCAATTTGTCTATGCTTAAAGTAGTTGATGCAAAGAAGGAATTTCCCTTCCTATTGGTAAGTGATCATTCAGAAGACTTGACTCCCGGATCAATTTTAGTCGGCCTATCATGTGCTTTGGAATTCAAAGTTGGTCCTACCTTTGGGCTTTATCAAAGCGAAGAAATCTCTTTTGGTGCTAGCTTATTTCCCACCAAAATGATCCGTGCAAGTGTTACCTTGGGGCCAGGCGAAATTGGGGCTCCAATCTTTGACCTCCATGGTCGATTTGTTGGAGTTGCACATGCGGCTTTACCAGATTTGAGATCATCTTTCATCTTACCCGCCAATGCTTGCTTGCGTATTCGTGACGGACTCCTTCTTTCTGGCAATGTTGAGTATGGGTGGTTTGGAGTTACGGTATCTCGGAAACTTAATAATCAAAATTCCTTCGATATTATCGTTGAAGGAACAGTAGATGGTTCTCCAGCATCAAAGTCTTCCTTGAAGAAGGGGGACCGTATACAAAAGATTGGAAGTGTTGTTGTCCGAGATCGTGGAGACCTCGCACACGCCGCTTTTTTTGCCAAGCCCACTACTGTTATCATATTTAAGGTTAAACGAGATGAAAAGGTTCTATCTATACCTATTAAAGTAGAGAAGCGCTCAGTCGTGATGAGGGATGAAGAATCACAAATAGCTGAAGTGGATGGAACTGTGCCTGGCCAACAATCTGAAAACCCAACGAGCGATACAGTTCGTTAATTTCTTTTGTTGATCAGAATAAATCTGTATTGAAGAAGCAGGTTTTCTCGACTTCTCATTCCTGATGGGGTAGGCGATTAGGCATGGCATCGATTGATAAAGCAACAATGTTTCCCTGTGACCCTTACCAAAATGTAGATTGGCGAAAGATTGATGGATTGGATAGTTGTCTGGAGCAGGCAACATTTTGCGATGAAATGATTTTAAAGATTAAACCCGAGGCATTGGAACGGTTGGCTCAAGAGGCATTTCATGATATTTCACATTTTTTGCGACCCGGACACCTCGAACAGTTGTGTAAAATTTTAGACGACTCGGAGGCTTCGCCTAACGATCGTTTTGTTGCTTTGGATTTATTAAGGAATTCACAAATCGCGGCAGAAGGAATTTTGCCGATGTGCCAAGATACAGGTACGGCAATCATTCTGGCCAAAAAGGGTAGATGTGTATGGACGCAGGGTGGTGACGAGTCTGTGCTTTCTAACGGAATAGAAAAAACCTACGCCTCTGACAACCTGCGATTCTCTCAACTTGCTCCAATTGGTATGTTCGAAGAGAAAAACACTCGCTCCAACCTGCCTGCCCAAGTTGATATCTTGCACACGGATGGAACTGAATATCATTTTTTATTTATGGCCAAGGGAGGTGGGTCGGCAAATAAGACCTTTTTGCACCAGGGTACACCATCTTTACTTAAGGAAGAATTATTGCTCGAATACTTAGACGAGCGAATAGCCGCACTGGGGACAGCGGCTTGCCCGCCTTATCATTTAGCCGTTGTAATTGGGGGCACTTCCGCGGAAGCAAACCTAAAAACTGTTAAGCTTGCAAGTGCCCGGTTTCTCGATGATTTGCCCATTGCGGGTGATCATCGTGGTCATGCCATACGTTGTCCGGATATGGAGAATAAAATTTTAGAAATGACTCAGAAGCGTGGAATTGGGGCTCAATTTGGTGGGAAGTATTTTTGCCTCGATGTTCGAGTTATCCGCCTTCCCCGGCACGGAGCCAGTTTGCCTATAGGAATAGGGGTGAGCTGTTCTGCAGATCGTCAGGCTTTAGGCAAAATTACTTCGGAAGGTGTATTTCTTGAACAACTTGAGAGCAACCCGAGTCGATTTCTTCCTGATTATGAGGAAGAGAACCAATCCGGCGACAAGGCCGTTGAGATCGATTTGAACATGGGAATGGAAAAAGTTCTTCAGGTACTATCCAATTACCCGGTTCGTACACGCTTGTCATTGAACGGTCCCTTGATTGTCGCACGTGACTTGGCCCACAGTCGATTACGCGATCGTTTAAACGCTGGGGACGGGTTGCCAGAATATTTTAAGCAATATCCGGTTTACTATGCTGGTCCAGCAAAGACTCCACAGGGGTATGCATCTGGATCTTTTGGACCAACTACTGCCGGAAGAATGGATGTATTTGTAAATAAATTCCAAGAGGCAGGAGGGTCGATGGTTATGTTGGCCAAAGGAAACCGTTCCAAGATGGTGGTACAGGCATGCAAAAAACATGGAGGCTTTTATTTGGGGAGCATCGGAGGTTCTGCCGCCAGACTTGCCCAAAAATGCATAAAGAAAGTAGATGTGATTGAATACGATGATCTTGGCATGGAAGCTATCCGTAAGATCGAAGTGGAAAATTTCCCTGCATTTATTATCACCGATGACAAAGGGAATGATTTTTTTCTGGGAGACAGTGTCGCTTAGTTATTTAAGGATAAATGCCTAAGAGCGAGAGAGTAGCCGTTGGGTCCAATCCCCGCAATTACTCCCTGTGCGATCCCGGAAATTAAGGATTTGTGCCTAAAGTCCTCCCGTGCATGGATGTTTGATAAATGAACTTCAATGGTTGGTAATCCAGATGCTACTACGGCATCGCGTAAAGCCACGCTCGTGTGAGTGAAACCTCCGGGATTCAGGATCAGTCCAGAAACTTCAGAATCTGCCCATTCGTGAATTTTGTCAATCATCGCTCCTTCGTGGTTGGACTGAAAGTTTACAACTTCGCATCCAAGAGTAGAGCCAAGGGAAACGGTATTTTGAACAATTTCATCGAGAGTTTGGGATCCGTAGATATCTGGTTCCCTTTTTCCCAACCGGTCAAGATTAGGTCCGTTAAGCAGGCCGATTTTTTTCATAATAGTTCTATCTAATCGCAAAAGGAAAATATTCGCAACGCCGTATACTAAGTTCAGAGAGGACAGGTAGTTTCAACAAATTCGTAGGGAATATCAAATTTATGTGAAACTTCGCGGGCGAGTCCGTCCACTCCAAACCTTTCAGTTGCATAATGTCCGCAGGCGTAAAGATTTAATTCAAGTTCTTGGGCGAGATTAAAGTGGTGCTGTTTGAGTTCTCCAGTGATCAGAGTGTCCGCGCCCGACTGGAGAATTTTATTGACTGCACTTTGACCCGACCCTGTAAGAATGGCAATTTTTTCAGGCTTTCCCATTCCATATTCCATTGCATGAAATCCCTGAGGGAACAAATCGTTCAGGCGTTCGCTTAACTCCTCACGGTCGTAGGAACTAGTGGTAAGCAATCCAATATCAACTCCTTCGTAGGGAAGAAAACTTCCGCAGGATTCAAGACCAAGTTTATTTGCCAAAATTGCATTATTTCCAATTTCCGGATGGCAGTCGAGGGGCAGATGGGAACCGTAAACCGCGAGGTTCGAATCCATACAAAGTTTGACCTTCTTAAAGTTCGACCCCGTCAACGGAGTAGGTGGAGTCCAAAACAAGCCATGATGGCAGATAAGTAGGTCAATTTTTTTTTCAATGGCTAGTCGAAAAGGAACGAGGCCGGCATCTACACATGCTCCTAATTTCGTTACTTCTCCGTTGTTTTCAACCTGCAAACCATTCCATGCTCCTGGGAAGTCGGTAATTTTATCAAGGTAAACACGTTGATCGCAAAATTTTTGAACCTCGTTTAATTCAACCATGGTACTAAGTTTAAGAGAGGAAGTTTGGCGGGCGAGAAAAAAGTTTTTCGTTGCCTTAAAGTGCAAAGCCTATACTTTATGACCTTTTGTAGCAGGGTGGAGCAGTCTGGTAGCTCGTCAGGCTCATAACCTGAAGGTCGCAGGTTCAAATCCTGCCCCTGCTCCCAAATTATTAATCCTTAACAACATTCAAAAGAAAATTATTTCTCCCATCCTCTCGTTCGGGAAGGGCTTTGAACTATCATTATTATGAACGTATCTGTAAAAGATCTCCTCGATGCCGGTGTCCATTTTGGCCACCAAGTTCGCCGTTGGAACCCTAAATCCAAGCCCTTTGTTTATGACAATAGACATGGAATTTCCATTATTGATTTGGAAAAGACCTACGATTTGCTTGAAAAAGCTGCTAAGGCGATCGAAGAAGTTGTTGGTTCTGGTAAACAGGTATTAATTGTCGGTACCAAAAGACAAGCTATTGAACCAGTCCGTGAGCTTGCCGCTGCCACCAATATGCCTTTTTGTGTAAATCGTTGGATGGGTGGAACGCTTACTAATTACGAGACTGTTTCCACAAGCATTGCGAAATACAAAAAGTATTTGCGCATGGAAGAAGACGGTACATTAGATAAAATGCACGGAAAAGAGAGTGCATCAATCAAGCGTCAAATGACACGTATGAACAGGGACTTTGAGGGGTTACTTAACCTACAAGGTCTACCTGGAGCGCTTTTCATTATCGATTCTTTCAACGAATCTATCGCAGTTGCTGAGGCCAATCGTTTGAAGATTCCCGTGATTGCATTGGTCGATAGTAACTCCGACCCATCCCTTCTTTCTCACCCTATTCCTGGAAACGACGACTCGACCAAATCCATCCGAATCATTGTGGATGTCATTCTTGATGCCATTCAGGCGGGGGCAACTAAACGCACTCAAACGCCAACAAAGCGTAAGGATATTACACCTGTCTCCCAAGAACCTGATTTTCTTGATAACGAAAATGAGCCAGAAGTTACCCTTCCCGAAGGCTATGATGAAATGGACTTTGACGACCGTAAGAAGGCAGACAAATCTGCCGACGAACAGCCTGCATCTGAGACAGTTCCTGTAGTTGATAATTCATCTGCTCCTGTTGCAGAGTCTGATTCAGATAGTACTAAGAAAGCTGAAGAAAGTCCAGATTCCGCTGACAATGCTGTCACAGAGGGAGCAAAGTAAATAGCTCTTTATTAATCTAATTTTTTACCAAGTTCGAATTACCTAAGATGTCCATCACCAAAGATAGTGTTATGGCCTTGCGCGAAAAAACAGGCGCCGGGCTTATTGATTGCAAGCGCGCCTTGGGCGAAAGTAACGGAGATATGGAGGAAGCTGTTTCCTTACTTCGTAAAAAAGGAGTGGCAACCGCTGCAAAAAAATCCGGTCGCAGTGCAAGCGAAGGAATGATTGCTCAAGCCATATCTGAAAATCGTTCTAAGGGTATACTTGTAGAAGTAAATTGCGAAACTGATTTTGTTGCTAAAAACGATGACTTTGTAGTTTTTTCAAATGAAATTGCTAAGGAACTTCTGAGTAACCCATCAGCAGATTTTGAAGAAAAGAGAACTGAACAGGTTGCAAAGATTGGTGAAAATATTAAAATCTCAAGATCTGAAACGCTCGCTCCCGCAGCATCTGGTCTTGTTGAATCATATGTGCACACTGGTTCTAAAGTAGCAGTTCTCTTATCGGTAGGTTCCGATTCTTCAGAGGTTCATTCAAACGAACTTGTGGTTTCAATGGCCAAAGATATCTGTATGCACATTGCCGCGACTTCTCCTGTTTGTGTATCAAGAGACGAGGTTCCTTCAGAACTTGTTGATAAGGAAAAGGAGATTGCCCAAGCTCAAGCTGAGGGTAAACCCCCACAAGCTGTTGAAAAGATCATTAGCGGTAAGTTGGAGAAATATTTTTCCGGCGTTTCTTTGCTTGAACAACCCTTTGTAAAGAATCCTGACCAATCGATTCAGCAATTTGTTGATCAAGTTGGAAAAGAGATTGGATCCCAGCTTAAGGTAGAAAAATTCCTCCGTTTTCAAGTCGGGGACAATTCTTAATCTTTAAAAATTTACCTTTATAGGAAATCCCCTTTTAAAGGGGATTACTTTTAGGAGTTTAGTAACCAAGTGGATATACTGGCTAAAAAGTAGAGGCAGAGTAGTATCACACCGTGGTTTTTTACTAGGTTCTTTCCACCTAACCAATAGATTAATACACCAGTGGTTAAGATTAATGATAGGTAATCAATCCACGGATATGGTGCTCCGCTGCATATTGGGCCCATCACTCCAGCCAATCCGCCAATAAGTGAAAGGTTAAATAAATTTGATCCCACGATATTGCCAAGAAGCATGGATGTTTGAGCTTTCCGGATTAGGCTGATCGATGCAGCTAATTCTGGCAGGCTTGTACCTATGGCCAGTAGGGTAAATCCAATTAATTCCTCGGGCACTCCAGCAATTAATGCGAGGCTTTTAGATCCATAAACCAGGGAATCTGAACCAAGCCAAAGGGTAAGAGTCGCAAGAATGAGCATAATTATGGAAATGAGCAGGCTGCTTGAAGGAGAGTTTTCAACTTGGCCTAATTCCTGAAATGTTCTGTTGGCACCCTTGTTCTTCAATGCATGGAAGGAAACCAAAATTAAATAAACGACTATAAATACAAGTAAAACAGTGCCTGGGATCATTCCTAGCTCTCCGCGTGGTAGAAAGACCAAAGCGAGGCAAAAACCAATAGTTATCCAGCTTAAACAATGTCTTTGAGCCTGGGAAACCGCACCTTTTGTAGATATGTTGCCTAGGAGAAGGGCTATTCCGAGGATTAGTCCGACATTTGCAATATTTGAACCGATGATGTTTCCAAGAACCAATCCTGGAGAACCACTTCGAAGAGCTGATAGGGAAGTAAATAATTCAGGTGTAGAAGTGGCGATTGATACAATGGTCAATCCAACTACCACAGGTGGAATACCAAGCTGGTAAGCAATGTTTGAACTATAATCGCTTAGCCAATCTCCTCCTTTGGTTGGAAGAAAAAAGCCTGTAATTATACAGAGAGTTAATACACAAAGATATAGGCCGTAAGATTGATTAGCCCATGGAGTGATCCAACTATCTAAAAGTTCGTACATCGGTAAGAAAACCGATTAGGGTGGTTGCTGAGTTTTGAATGGCAAGTAGATTCACCGGGCAAGTGTACTCATCCGCCCTTGACTTGACGGCACATTGCTTCATCTTTCCACATTTTGCGTGAGGCGTACTCCAAATGAATGCTCCTGAAAAACTTAAGGATACTTTAAATCTTCCAAAGACAAACTTTCCCATGCGTGCTAACGCAGTGGTGCGAGAGCCTGCTCGTATGAATCATTGGGAAACATCAGAGCTTTATGCAAAGATGCAAAAGAAAAACCAAAATGGTCCTTCTTTTGTACTCCATGACGGTCCTCCCTTTACTAACGGAGATGTTCATGTAGGCACGGCACTTAACAAAATTCTTAAAGACTCCATTTTGCGCTACAAAAACGCCCGTGGTTTTCGCACACCTTACTTACCTGGTTGGGACTGTCATGGCCTACCTATTGAGCATAAGGTAACAAAGAAATTAAGAGCCTCTAAAAAAGAGTTTGATGCTGTTGAATTGCGCAAGGAGTGCGAAGAGTTTTCGAAGTCGTATATTGAAACCCAGCGTAGTCAGTTCAAGCGATTGGGAGTTTTGGCAGATTGGGGAAAAGAGTACAAAACAATGAATCCTGCCTACGAGGCAGAAATCCTTCGAACCTTTTCTGATTTTGTGGAACAAGGACTTGTTTATCGCAGTAAAAAGCCAGTATATTGGTCTATTCCTTGTCAAACTGCACTAGCTGAAGCTGAGATTGAATACCTTGACCATACGAGTCCTTCTATCTTTGTTCGTTTCCAAATAAAAGGGGAGCAAGACGAATACTTAGTAATTTGGACTACCACTCCTTGGACCTTGCCTGCCAACCTTGCAGTAGCGGTTCATCCACGCGAGACTTACTCAGAGGTGAAGGCTAATGGTGTCAGTTATTGGATCGCTGAACAACGGGTGAACGAATTTACTCAGGAGTGTAGATTTTCCGACCATACAATTGGTCGGACTCGCACGGGAGCCGACCTTGCTGGAAAAGCCACTCTTCATCCATTTATCGATCGAGATAGCATGATAGTGACTGCTGAGTATGTAACCATGGATACAGGCACGGGGTGTGTACACATTGCTCCGGGGCATGGATTGGACGATTACCTAACCGGTTTGGAACACGATCTGGAAATTTATTGTCCTCTTGATGATGGGGGGAAGTATTTGGATGATGGACAAATCCCTAAAGAATTGGTCGGTCTTTCTGTTTTGGAAAAGGCAGATGGCTCCAAGGCAAATCATGCAGTTTTGGAAATTCTTACATCATCAGGAGCATTATTGGCTCATAAACAATACGATCATCAATATCCTCATTGTTGGAGGAGTAAATCACCGGTGATATTTCGGGCAATGGATCAATGGTTTGTTTCCCTCGATAAAGAGGATTTGCGAAGCCGTTGCATTAATGGATTAAAAGAAGTCTCATTTACTCCGGAGTGGGGGAGAAATCGAATTCATGGATTTCTTGAAGCTCGTCCAGACTGGTGCATATCGAGACAACGTTCCTGGGGGGTTCCGATACCGGTATTTTTTGATGATGATGGAAATGTATTGCTTGATTCAAACCTGATTGAATTTCTTGCCTCAAAAATCTCGCAAGATGGATGCAATTTGTGGTTTTCTCAAACAGCTGAGGAATTACTCGATGGTTATGACCTTCCTGACTCTTGGAAAGGTCGGAAATTATCCAAGGGTCAAGACACCCTCGATGTATGGATTGATTCGGGGTGCAGTCATCGGGCGGTTCTTCGTGAAAATGAGGAGGTTTCCTGTCCGGCTGATTTGTATTTGGAGGGCAGTGATCAACACCGTGGATGGTTTCAAAGCTCTCTTTGGACGAGCATGGTTTCTACCCAGTCGGCACCTTATCGAAGAATTTTAACTCATGGTTTTGTGGTTAACGGAGAAGGAAAGAAAATTTCCAAAAGCGATGGGAAACCCCAGACTGCAGATTCTTTTGTTACAAAATACGGGGCTGATGTTTTGCGCCTTTGGGTATGTTCGGAGGATTTTCGCAGGGATATTCCTTTGTCCGATGAAATCCTTGAACAGGCGGTGCGGGCCTATCGCACCCTGCGTAACACATTACGCTTTCAGCTTGGAGCCCTGCATGATTTTTCTCAGGCAGAGCATTCGGTACCAATCGAGCAAATGTCCCCGATAGATCTTTGGACTCTTGGGAAGACAAATGATTTAATTCGAGAAGTTACAGATGCATGCGAAAAGTATGAATTTCACCGGGCTATCCAGTGTTTGAATCGATTTTGTTCGAGTATTCTTTCTTCAACTTATCACGATGTCATCAAAGATAGGCTTTACACATTGGACCCGAATGATCCTTTGCGCCGTTCAACACAGTCGGCTGTAATGATGATTTTCGAGTCTTTGATAAAATTAATCGGTCCCTTTACCCCTTACATTGCAGATGAGGCATGGGCATTTGGTCAATCGGGCGAGGAATATTGTAACGATTCATTGAGTTTACAGGATTGGCCGAAGGCAATTGATTTAGGAGAAGGTCAAATTGCAGTTTCCGATGTACAGGAATTGTTAGACCTTAAAGATTCACATGTAAATGAAGCATTAGAATCTTTACGGGTGAAAAAAGAGATAGGTCAGTCCTTGGACGCATGCGTTACCCTTTTTATATCAACGGACAGTAAATTCGTTGATATTTTAAAACGTCGATCCTTGGATGAATTGGCTGAGTTATTTATTGTATCATCCGTTAGCTTGGAAAATCTTCCTTCCGGAGAGGTAGATAAAGTTACAGCTTGTCATGCATCAGGGGTACGTTGTCCCCGAAGTTGGCGCTGGGTTCCAGAGCTTGTTAAGGTGGAGCCATGGGGGGAAGTGTCCCCTCGCTGTGCCGAAGTGCTTGCCAAGATTCGTTGAAATCGTATTCTGCCAAAAATCTAGTTTATAATGACTGCAAAAAAGAAAGTCTCTTCTACAAACCGACCAAAACCAACCAAAGACAAAGCTGTGTCACCCAAAGCCAAGACTCCGTCCAAAAAAGTGGCCAAGCCAAAACCTGAGGCGAAGCAAGCTTCTGTTAAGAAGGTGACTAAGAGCGTTCCTGTTAAGAAGAAGCCCACTGCTGCGGTTACCAAAACGAAGAAACAAGTTTCATCTAAGAAGGCAAAACCTACACCTCCCTCGAAAGCCTCTTCGAAAACTCGCGCATCTCAGAAAAAAGATTCAGCAACTATATCGAAGGTTAAAGAAATTGTCTCCAAATCTAGGGCGACAAATCTGAAGGAGGATACAAAACCAGAAAGCACTTCCTTTTCTTTCGATGATGTTCTTGGACTAATTCATTCCAAAAAGAAAGAAAAACCAAAGAAGGTTACCGCCAAGAAAACTGCAGAAGTTCAACTTCCCAAAGTCGCAAAGACCAAGCCTGAGAAAGTTTCCAAAGTAAAAAAGCTTACCACTGCTTCCATTGATGACATTCTAGGGTTTGGTGCCCCATCTGTGGGCCCTAGCCGACCGGTCTGGGATGTAACTAAAGTGCCCACTCAATGGGCTTCTTATTACGAATCGTTAATGTCCTTGCGGAATTCACTAAAAGGTTCTCTGGGAGAGCGTTCAAATGAGACCATAGGTGCGTCTGCCCGAGAATCGGGAGAATTATCAATAAATTCAAGTGATGCTGGAACTGAGACTTTTGACCGTGATTTAGCTCTTTCCATGGTTGCCAATGACCAAGAGGCTTTAGAGGAAATTGAAGAGGCGATTGATCGTATATTCGACGGCTCGTATGGAATCTGCCTGGAAACACAAAAACCGATTAACAAGATTCGTTTAAAGGCTGTTCCTTTCACCCGTTTTTCCGTGGAGGGACAAAACCAGTACGAGCGTGGAAGAGTTAAAGAAAAAGATTTAGGTACAGGGACATTTGCTACCTTAGCAGATTCAACTATGGGTGAAGATGACTAGGTTTGTAGCCCTATCCTCTTTGTAATTTTTTATTTTGGTACAATATTTACGTTTGTGGACCGTATTGGTCAGCATTCTTGTGCTTGATCAATGGTCAAAGTCATGGGTAGTCGAGAGGGCAGTTGAGCTTAGAAGGAACCCAATCGTATTAATTGATTCCCTCGAAGGACCTGAAGCTTTTCTCGAATTTACTTATGTGACCAACCCGGGGGCGGCATGGAGTCTTTTTTCGGACTATCCTGAAGCTCTAACCTTATTAGCTGGAATTGCTTTGGCTTCTATTTTTGTTTTTCGCAGGCATTTGGAACTCCACCGAAATTCTTTGCAGTTTGTTTTTGGAGCGATTGCAGGGGGGATTGCAGGAAATTTTGGGGATCGATTATTTCGTAATCCAGCAGCGGTGGTTGATTTTATCGATGTTTTTCTCCCCTGGGTCGAGTATGATTATCCCATTTTTAATGTTGCAGACTCAGCTATTTTTATCGGGGCTTTTTCCTATCTGATTATAGGTTTTTTGGATTCGAAGACCAAAGATAACGGTCAAAAGAATATTCTAGTATAAATCAGGTGGATTAACAGTAGGAACCTGTTTATTCGAGATTCATTACCTGTTCACGAATTTTTTCAATTTCTACCTTTGCTTCAATAACGAGATTAGAAATTGTAGGAGTTAAAGATTTTGAGCCCAAAGTGTTAAACTCTCGGCCCAATTCTTGAACAATAAATTCAAGTTTTCTGCCAATTGGTTGTTTTGTTTGTAAACCTTCCTCAAATTGTTCCAAATGACTGCGTACTCGAGTAATCTCTTCAGATACATCAGATTTTTCAGCATAGACCGTAAATTCCTTACGAACTGCGTCATCATCGCAGTTTATATCCAAGCCACTTTCTTTAAGTCTTTGTAGTAAGCGGTCTCTCCATTCTCTGGCGAGTCCCTCTGTGTTTTTTTCAACTGAGTGAACGGTTTCGCCTAAACCGTAAGCTCGTTTTTTTAAGTCTTTGGCAAGTGATTCACCTTCTTTTCCGCGCATTGAAACCATCTGATTAAGGGCAATATTTGTCTTGTCGATCAACATGTTTTCGATTGAGTCCAGCGTTGGTACAACTGGATCCCTTGAGCCCGATGTCAATATCCGTTGTATTAGATCGACGGATGGTGAGTAGGGGAGATCCTGGCTGAAGCAAATTCTTTTTAATTCGTCTAATTTATCGCCAACTCTTGCTTCTTGATCGCGAGAAGGATCTTCTGCTGAAATCACTTGAGGTTGAAGTAGAATTGATAGACGAATCCTTCCACGCTGGACCAAAGAACGGATCAGTTTTTGTGCTTCCCTCTCAAAAAATTGCCATTCCTTGGGTCCGTGTAGCAGAAATTCAAATCCTCTTTTATTTACTGAAGAAAGTTCGATTACACCATGAAAGCCAGGCAGGGTAATCTCCGCCCGTCCATAGCCAGTCATACTCTTCATAAAGTTGGCATTTGGGGAAGTCCGCTCACGCCCATCAAGCGGGCTGCTTCCATCGCATCTTTATCCCCCCGACCGCTTAAATTTACGCAGAGCAATTCATCCTTCCGCATCTCTTTGGCACGCTTGAAGGCATGAGCGAGGCCGTGAGCGGTCTCAAGAGCGGGCAGAATGCCTTCTGTCGAAGATAATGCCCTGAATGCGTTAAGTGCGTCCTCGTCGCCAGCATGGGCGAATTCAATCCGGTTGAGGTCTCGGTAAAATGCATGTTCAGGGCCTATGGCTGCATAATCTAATCCTGCAGAAACTGAGTGGGTTTGGTTTATTTGTCCATCCGGGTTTTGCAAAATCCAAGTTTTACAGCCTTGGAGTACGCCAAGTTTACCTCCTTCAAAACGGGCTGCATGTTCACCCTCTTTGAGAGAACGCCCGCCTGCTTCCACACCAATTAAGCGGACATTTGTTTCTTCGAGGAAATCAAAAAAGAATCCAATCGCATTGCTGCCACCTCCCACGCAGGCAATCATTTCATCGGGTAAACGACCTTCTGTCTCAAGAAACTGCCTTTTGGTTTCTTTGCTAATTATACGGTGGAAATCTCGCACCATACCGGGGTAGGGGTGTGCTCCCAAAGCCGAGCCTAAGATGTAGTGAGTTGTACGAACATTGGTCACCCAATCTCTCATCGCCTCATTAATTGCTTCCTTCAGAGTTTTACTACCCGCTTCCACTCCATGCACTTCAGCCCCGCTCAAGCGCATACGAAATACATTGAGAGCCTGTCGGCGCATATCCTCTGCACCCATGTATATTTTGCAGTCTAAGCCAAACTTGGCACAAACTGATGCTGTGGCGATCCCATGCTGTCCTGCTCCGGTTTCTGCAATAATACGTTTCTTCCCCATTCTTTTCGCGAGCAGGGCTTGTCCAAGAGCATTGTTTATTTTGTGTGCACCTGTGTGAAGTAAATCTTCCCGTTTTAAATAGATTTTAGCCCCGCCCAATTCTTTGGTCAGGCGCTCGGCAAAATACAATTCTGTGGGTCTTCCGGCAAATTCCTTGAGCAAACGATCGAGTTCATGCTGGAAGCTAGGATCAGCCCTTGCTTCTAGATAGGCATCATTTAATTCCTTTAGAGGATGGTACAGTGTTTCGGGCACATAGCTCCCACCGTATGGACCGAACCTGCCTTTTTCATCAGGCAAAGAAAATCGATCAGGCATGACGGAACGGGGAGCGGGTTCGTTAGTTTCTACGGTCATAGTGAAGATGTAATACTAGTCAGGTATTTGCTTGCGACAACCCAAGAAGTGACCCAAAAAAAGACTTAGTCATTCACATGTCCAAGAACCCAACACCAACCATTGTAGTTCCAGCCCGGTTGGCATCCTCCCGATTTCCTAAAAAATTACTGGCCGATGCAGGGGGTATGCCTCTAATTTTAAGAACTGCCAATCGTCTGCGAAATCAAGTTCCGGAGTATGATCTTGTTTTTGCGGTGGACGGTGAGGAAATTGCCCAACCTTTAAAGCAGGAGGGGTATACCTGTATTTTTACAGATCCAGATTTAGCTTCGGGTACCGATCGTGTCGCCCAGGCAAACAAAATTTTACAAAGGGAGGAAATTTTAAATGTTCAAGCGGATGAGCCGATGGTCATGCGTGAACATATTTTAGCTCTTGATAAAGCTTTAAAAAGAAAAGGTGCTGATCTTGCAACCTTGGCCGCTCCTTTCGAAAAAAATGAAGACTTTAAAGACCCTAATCAAGTAAAGGTGGTGCTTAGTCTCTCAGGATTTGCTTTGTTTTTTTCCCGTTCACCAATTCCTTACAATCGCGAACGTGCTGGGGTAGTGGGGCAAAATTGTTACAAGCATTTGGGTATGTATGGATACCGGGGCGAATTTTTGAACGAATTTGCCAGCCTGCCTCTTGGTTGCTTGGAGGGACTGGAAAAACTTGAACAATTAAGGGCGTTGGAAAACGGAAAGCATATTTCAGTAGAGATCGTAAAAAATGGTACTTATGGGGTCGATACACCTCAGGATTTGGCCGGACTTTCCTTTTCTTAATTGGTTTATGAAAGAGGCAAAGTCCAAAATTATACATAGTTATGTTTTGAGGGAAATTTTAGGAGCAACGCTTTTATCTACCCTCGTTTTGACTGCCATTTTGCTTTATGGTAATTTATCCAAGAACGATGAGGAACTTTTTCGTGCATTGGCGATTTCTCCACTGCTCTTTTTAGAACTTGTATTGCTAATGCTCCCTTTCGCCCTCTCTCTTGGCTTGCCCTTTGGTTTTTCTCTTGCGGTCATCTTTTGCGTGGGTAGGTGGTCGGCTGATCGAGAAGTTCTTGCTATGCAATCCCTAGGGATAAGAAGAAATCTTTGGGCTAAACCAATTTTTTTATCCGCTCTTGCGGTTAGTTTTATTGGTTGCTTTGCTTCCCTTCATTTATCGCCAGTTTCCCGAGGAGTTTTTGAGGAACGGGTCAGGGACATGATTTGGCAGGATTTTGAGAGTTGGGTCGAGGACGGTCGGGAAATTGCCTTTAAAGTCGATGGGGAGGGTGAGCAAAAATTTATGGGTGGATTGACCTCTGGTCATCAAAAAAAAATGAATAGGGCGACTATGTCCATAGGTTACGGGGTTGGGGATTTATGGCACAATGTGCGCATTTTGACATGGGGTGCTCAAAACGAATTACTTACTATATTGCACTCAAAACGGGCCACCGTGCGAAAAATTCGTGATAAGGGAGCGATCGAACTGTCTCTAAGCGAAGTTGATTATGAATCCCTAGATCATTCTGGGGGTAATCAATTAAAACCATCAAGTTTTGTAACTTTTAAAAAATGGAAACAACCAATTAGTTTTAGCTTAGAAACCCCTCAAATGAATCGGGATGCTAAACACATGCCTTTTCTTGAGTTTTTGAATAAAGTGAAACTGGAGGAAATCCATGATGCCGATTACCAGAGGGCTTGTTTTCATTTTAACAAATATGCGTCATTGGGGTGTGCGCCTATGGCTTTGTGCCCATTACTTTTAACATTGGCTGTTCGCCGAGGTCGGCGGGAAACTTATTCTAACCTTTTTACAGGTGTATTGATCTGTTTATTTTACTTTTTATTGGGAACCAGTGTGGGGGAATTAATCGGTTCGAACGGGTACGGTTGGTGGATTTCCAATTTAACTGCAGGAGGTATTGGAGTGTTTGCGATGCAAAGATGACTAAATCATAGTCAACAAATCCCTTTACTTCTCCAAAAAAATGACGAAAGTTGTATTAAACTCTAAATTTCTGCTAATACTTATGATTCCTATGTTTCACAATAGCCCTATCATGTCCCTATGAAATTTCAAAATACCTTCATAATCGCCCAAACTATTAGTTGTTTTCTAAGCTTTGCATTACATGCAAGTGTAGGGGGCGTATCTGGCTCCAATGTTTTCACCATAGCAGATGGGAATTATTCAGAACCCACTTACAAGATTGTGAGTGCAGCAACTCTTGGGGATTCAGTTTTTTCCGGTTCGGTCGCTTCATCTTCTAACTCTGATCAAAACATTACTTTTGCTACTGGTACGGATGAAAATAATGCTACAACTTACCCCTTCTTTGCAGCTGGTGCATTCAAGCCTGATGTGCAACTACCGGAAGGCAATTTTACCGTTTCCATTAACGGAGATGGTAATATTACGGCTGTTTCTACACCCACCTATCGTAGTAATTTCGATACTAGTGGAGTTGGTTTTGATAGTGCTCCAGAAATTATTGTTTCTCCTTCTGATGGTGGTGGAGATACGGCAAGCATAACGGCTGCAATTGATAGCAATGGGAAAATATCTGGTTTTACTGTTGTAAGTGGTGGGACAGGTTATACTACTGCTGCCGAACTTACTGTAATAGGGGGGCCACATTTTGCACGAATAGCTAGTGAGGATAGCACTTATTATGGGAGATGTTTTCTTATAACTAACAATTCTAGAACTAATCTTACTTTAGATATGTCCAATCTTGCACAGGGTGAAAGCACAAATGTATCGACCTATTTTCCTGCCGGAACTTTGGTGGAAGTTGTTCGCGCTGCAACTCTTGGTGAAATATTCGGTTCTTATTGGCCAGTTGGTAATTGGACATCAGCCACT
>JAQXCL010000033.1 GCA_029251885.1 Opitutales bacterium
CGAAGACTCCAGGCTTCATTTGACTGTAGTTTTTTTATATCCAGACCAGCATCCGATAAAGTCCATACGCGTTCCATGTTCTCTTCCAAAATATTTTCGGGCTCATTGGTTAAGACAAGGAGTAGATTGGCAAAATCCGTTCGTTCTCCAACCGGGTCAAAGTTTACAAACATGTCCTCTTGTAAGAGGGAGAGAGGGGCAAATACTGTACGAACCGGTTCCATATTTGCCCGCAAAGAAAACTTACCCAACTGTGCAGAATTTAATACTCCGCCAAGTGTACGGTTCCAAGAAACAAAACGGGCATCTCGTTCCCCAGACAAAGGAGCGTCCCGCGAAAAAAGACTTGGCTCTTCAACCCTTAAAATCATTCGGGTGCCAGCGTTTACTCCCAACTCATGGGCAAGATCTGGACTGACCCAAAAATTTTGCTGCTCAAGATCGGGTACTTGTTTGGGATCTTGAGCGAAATTAAAAAATCGATCATCTATTCCCAAGACCTGTATTCCACTTACCCGAACTCTACCATCTGGAGATGCCAAGGTTCCCTGGGTCATCAATACTGAAGCAAATTGGGCAGACTCATTACCTTTCCAACCGCTTTGCATACGATTGGCCAAATCGGCGTTAAAATAGCCATCCTCAGATATAAAAAGGTGAGTGATTTTTCCAATACGTTCGTGCGCCCGGTAAGACAATGTGGCCCGAACTGAATCTCCCACCGTCAAGGCACCAACAAGGATCATGGAGGCAAGCGCCGCCCCCAAACAGGTTCCCAAGTGTTGTCGCTTGGAATATTTCAAATTGGCGAAAACAATTCGCCAAATCCTCATGAATCCACCTTCTTTAAATATCCGTCATCAAAGGCCCAAACCTCTTCCATTTGATTAGCCAGAAACATGGCATGGGTAACTACAACCAAGGTGGTTTCTTTTTCCCGATTAAGACGAACCAACAATTCCATCAAGTTTTCAGCTTTTGCCTGATCAAGGGCACCGGTTGGCTCATCGGCCAATAGAAGCCTCGGTTCATTGATCAGAGCACGAGCTACCGCCACTCGTTGTCTCTCTCCTCCCGATAATTGACTTGGTAAATGGTTTGCCCGCTCAGACAAACCAACCTCATGAAGAAGTTCCAATGCCCTAGTTTGCAAGACCTGTCCACTTATACCACCATGACCTGCCAGAGCGGGAATCATAACATTTTCCAACGCGGAAAGTGCCGGAAGTAAATGGTGAGATTGAAAGATAAACCCAAGCGTACAGTTACGAAAACGAGCCGCCTCCTCGGAAGACTGTTGGTGAACTTTTTTACCGTCTATTAACACCTCCCCCCCCGTAGGACGGTCCAACCCGCCTATCAGGTTGAGCAAAGTACTTTTACCTGATCCGGATGGTCCAACAATGGCCAGAGATTTTCCTTCCTTTACCAACAAGTTAAGATCGGAAAACACCAGACTGGAAGATCCACCCTGAGGAGCGGAATATGATTTCGATAAATTTTTGATTTCTAAAAAATTACTCATTTATAGGTGTCAATATTTTGATTGTTTTTCGGGGCGAATCCATCGTTTTGCCTTCATCTCAAACCTTGGAAGTGCGCCTTTGGACAAACTTTCCACAGGAATTCTCAAGGAATAGGCATCGCATAAGGAATCCTCCAAGGCTCGGGCAATTTTCTGATCACACTCAGCTCTTATCAAAATCTCATTCATTTCCCGAGACTCTTCAATGACTACCTGGTACTCGTAAATTTCGGAAAATTTTCCTACAATGGCATCCACCCCGGAAGGGTAAAGGTTTACCCCGCGTATGACCAACATATCGTCCGTCCTCCCCAGTATACCACCAACCAGATCAAAGGTAGGAAATCCTAAAGCATCCACTCCCCGACTTGCCCGGACTAAATCGCCCGTACGATAACGCAGCACCGG
>JAQXCL010000037.1 GCA_029251885.1 Opitutales bacterium
CTTCCTGCATGCCGAGGTTAAAGAGACCCATAAGATCATTGGGGAATGGGTGTCCACGGAAAGATTAATCTCCGAAGAGGAGAGCGACTGGGATGTGGAAAAATCAACCCTGCTCGATCTCGAACAAGCCCTGAGTGCGGAGATTGGTGAATTGAATTCCAAGCTCCAAGAAACCGCCGAGGAAGCGGTGGGAGCAGCAAAACAACGTGAGGATTTACTTGCCCGTAAAGACGCTGCTCAACAGGCAACAAGTTCCCTTCACCGTGGCCTAGATCGGGCAGTACCCAAATTGGATCGTGTCTTTTCTCTCCTCCCCACGCCCATTGGTGATCGACTTGCTCCCTACCGCAAAAAACTAGTGCCTGGTAAAGGGATGCCTATGCCCCCCCTTCGAGAGCGGGTTGATGCAATGGTCTCTCTTCTTCAGTCCATTCAAAACTTCCACCGTTCAGTAACTTTGGAACGCCAGGAGTTTACCTTAGATGACAACCAGTCGCGCGAGTTCCAGGTGATGTATTTTGGATTGGGTAGTGCTTACTTTGTCAATGAATCAGGAACGGTGGCTGGATATGGACAGCCCAATAATTCAGGCTGGGTATGGACGAGGTCGGACGGACTGGCCCGCGAAATTTCCACCGGAGTCGATATGCTCAACAACCAAGCAATGCCAAGGTTTTTAAAACTTCCTATGCCTGCTCCCGGACGTATTGATCAATGAAACCGGTAATGACCAAGTTTATCCTTTTACTCATGGCCATTGGCTGGGGATCTTGCCTGTGGTCACAATCGGTCCAGCAAGTGCGCGGAAATGCCCGCAACGATTTAAAGGATTCTATTGAACGGCTCGCTATTCTCAGACAAAAAATCGAACAGGAAAAGATTCCGTTGGCTCAAAAAGTTGCCCAACTCGAACGGGATACCCGTGGAAAACGTGTGGAAATTGACCGTCGTTTGCGCCAGCGGGACAACCGGGATGCCTCCCTGCTTCAATTACAAGAGGAAGTCCGGGAAAACGAGGCCGCACTTGAAACTTCGCTCCGTTTGCTCAAGGACTATGCCCGCGGGTGGACTCAGTCGATCCCATCATCCGAGCGCATTCTTCATGCTGATAATCTTTCCTCCTCCTTGGCCAAAGAAAAAGGTGACCGAGCTAGTGGTTTCACCGCTTACTTAGAGCTGGCCGAACTATCCACCTCCTCTCTGCTTAAACAAGCTGGGGGCGGTGCTTATTCCGGAGACGCAATTGTTCCTCCTGAAGGCGTTCGCGAATCTGGTATTTTTTGGACTCTCGGACCAGTGCTTTATTTTCGTGGAGAACAGGGAAGTTCAGGATTTCTTGATAAAAGTTACGAACGGGTGGAGGATTCCACCCTTGAAATGAGCCCGGACTCAGTCAGGCGAAATACCCCGCCCCGGTTGTTGGTTGCCAATCAATCGACCTCCACATTGATCGGTCAATCCCTCCAATCCCCTGTCGGAAAACTCACGACCCTCCCTCTCGACCCAAGTTTAGGGAAGGCCCTAGTTATTGAAGGAAGTGAGCCCACCCTGATTGAAGAAATGCAAAAGGGTGGAATTTGGATCTATCCGATTCTTTTCTTCGCTCTAACCTCAGTACTTATTGCCCTTTACAAAGCGGCTCAGGTTTTACGTATCCCTTTTCCCAAAGGTCCGGTTACCCTAGCGGGAAATTTCGGGGGCCCGTTCGAACTCCTTCGCAAAACTGCCCAGGGATACCGAGGTAAAAAACCTGAGATTCTCGAAGAAATTCTTTACGAAATCATTATCGATTGGCAGGCCCGCCTCGAAAAAGGAATGCCTCTGATTGCCATAACCGCAGCCACCGCCCCTTTGCTCGGCTTACTCGGGACTGTTACGGGAATGATTGATGTATTCCGTCAAATCACCAACTTTGCAAACCCCGAAAACAGCGAGTTGGCCCGGGGTATTTCCGAAGCCCTCGTTACCACAAAATTTGGCCTAATTACAGCTATTCCATCTCTCATCGCTCATGCACTGCTCACCCGAAGGCTACAGGGTCTGGTTTCAAAGATGGAGGGCTTTTCCGCCCGTCTCGTCCATCTAAAAAAGGAAGCCCCCAAGGAACTAGCACCTGAGCCAGTTAAGAAGGATGAACCAAGTCATTGAATTCATTGACCAAGCAGCCTTTGTTTGGGAAAAGGGTGGCGTTCTAATGCCAGCACTCGGCTTGCTCGCAGTTTATCTTTATTACCTATCCTTCGATCTTTGGTTACGTCTGCATGCGGTGATTCCCTCAGACCTGCGAGTTTTCCCACGCGAACGTTGGGATGCTTTTAAAGGAGGTGGACGGGTGGACCGTATACTTCGTTACTGCCTTGCTGATCATCGCGACCAAAAAGAAACCCAGAGGCGTTTCGACCAGGTGCGAACCGGAGAAACTTCCTTCCTCAACCGCCGCCTACGCTTTCTCTTCGTGCTGGCAACATCCGCCCCGCTGATTGGACTACTTGGAACAGTGGCAGGAATGCTTCGTACCTTTGACGGTCTGAGTATGCAGGATAGTTACAAAATGGATCTAGTGGCCGGAGGTATTTCACAAGCACTGGTAACCACCCAGGCAGGCTTATTGATTGCGATCCCAGCAATTGCCCTAATTCATCTACTCAACCGTAGAAAGAAGGACTGGTTGCAATGTATTAATCGCCTGGAGAGTTTATCCCTGCGCCAAGTTCCCAGCCCGATTGCCAGATGAGATCCCGTTCGAGAAACATTGAAAATACGGAGGCCGATGCGATTAATGTGTCCCCCCTAATTGATGTGGTCTTCATTCTGTTAATTTTCTTCATCGTTTCCGCGACCTTCGTCACCCTTCCAGGAATTGAAGTTACCCGACCCCAAGCAGTTACCGGAAAATCTCTTGAAAAAAATGCTGTTATTTTTGCCCTCTCCGGAAAAAATGAAATTAAGTATGCTGGCTCTTCCGTGCAACTGGAAGAAATTCCCGGCCTTGTCGAACAAGCAAGCAAAGACAAAGGCAAACCAGTGGTTATTCAGGTCGACCAATGGGCAGATGCATCCATCCTTGCTAAGATTGTCGCTCAGGCCCGAAAAAAATCCGCTGTTGTATCGATCGCCACCCGCAAGCCTAGGACATGAGAAGAAGATTGGTTCAGGAACCGGAACGCACTGAGATAAATGTATCTCCCCTCATAGATATGGTCTTTATTCTCTTAATCTTTTTCATTGTAGCCACCTCCTTCGTTAATGAGGTTGGCATAACCCCTAAGCACAAGGATACCGCCTCTTCCTCTAATAACCTCGAAGAACCCCTTGCTTTTGATCTGCCTGCCTCAGGCCAACTTTTGCAGAATGGAATGCCCATTGGTATTGAACAGGTCGCCCCCTTGGTTCGTTCCAACCCTGGGGAGAAAGCACCTTCCGTACTCGTACGGGTATCTCCCGGTGCCCGTGCCGGGTTAGCAACCCAAGTAATGGATCAAGCAATGCTTGGGGGTGCACAGGCGGTAAAACTAAGCCCACTTTCCCGATGAAGGATGGATTAGATATCGAATGGACACCAGGGGTTGAAACTGAACCCTTACCCAACCTGAGAATCAAAAGCCTAGCACTGGCAGCCTTGGTCTCCTTTGGTTTATTTTGCCTGCTTCCTTTATCTGAATTCGTTAGGCCAGACGAATGGATCGTTCGTCCGGCAGATGTGCCCACCTACACCCCTCCCCCCCCGCCAAGAACGGAGATGGAAAAAGAAGTGGTCAAAAAACTGGAACTTCCCACACCTGCACTGGAGACTCCAAAAGTGCAATTACTCAACCAGCCTAGTGCTGCCACCTTGGAAGTTGGCCCTGGAGATTTTAAAGCCCTATTCTCGCTGACAAACTTTAATCCAACTCCTACCGGGTTTGCTCAGGAACTTGTCTTTGCCATGCACCAACTTGATCGCAACCCCGGAGTAGTAAAGCGGGGATCGTTAATTTACCCAGCCCACTTGCGCCGCAAAGGACTCGAAGGAGAAGTCAAACTGCTTGTGCAAATCAATGAAAGTGGAAGGGTTAAGGTTTTGGAAACGGTTTCCACTACCCACCCAGATTTCGTGGAGGCATCCCGCAAAGCCGCCGAAGGATCCGTCTACGAAGCCCCAACCCGTAACGGTAAACCAGTAAAGGTTGAATTCTACCTCCCTGTTCGCTTTTCTATGCTCAAATGAATAATTTATTTTTCATAGCCTTCGCTCATTTAAGTCTTTCGCTCGGTCTGGCCGCCAAGGCACCTCCTCCTGAACTTACCCAAGATTTTTGGAACGATCCCGCATTTGTTCGGGGTTTCATGGGAGATTACGGCTTTCGCAGCGAGGTTGAGCCACGGATCGATAAATCCGAACAATTCATTCTGAGGGAAGTGGTAGCCAAAGCAGAAAATCAGCTTGAAGATGCGATCGTTTATCTCGAGGAAAAAATTAAACCTAAAACAAGTGCTGCTCTCGATTTTGCTCTCGGTACAATGTACTACCAGCTTGGCCGACTGACCCGATCAGAACAGACCTACGAAAAAGCACTGGTCAAATTCCCCTCATTTTTAAGGGCCCGCAAAAACCTCGGCTTCGTCCAACTAAGCTTAGGGAAACTCGATGGCGCCTCACAAAATCTGGCCAAAGCAATAAGTTTGGGAGAAGCGGATGGTATCAGCTACGTTGCCTTGGGCTATTGCCACCTGTCCCTCGGTCGGGTGGTTTCAGCAGAAAATGCTTACCGAATGGGCATTCTGCTTCACCCCCAGAGTCTTGATGCCCGTAATGGACTGGTCAATTGCCTGCTTACTACGAACCGCTACTCGGAGGCACTTGCCCTACTTGATGAATTGCTCGAAACCAAACCGAACGACCTATTTTGCCACAAGGCCCGTGCTTCGGCCCTCCAGGGACTTGGAAGGGAACAGGATGCGGTGATTGCTTTGGAAACCCTAAGGCGAATGAATAAACTGGATGCCGCAGGTACCCTATCACTTGGTGATCTCTATCATAACCTCGGGCTTAACGAACTTTCGCTAGCTTCCTACCAGCAAGCCCTAGCCAAAAAACAAAAGCTCAGTTTATCACGCTATGCACGGGCGGCCAAGGCACTGATCAATCGAGGGTCCTACGGGGCAGGCTTCAAATACCTCGAAGAAATCCAAAAAACTTTCGGTAATGGATATTCCAAGGATGACGAGCGTGAAATCCGTATGCTCCAAGCAGAAGTCCGTATTGCCACAGGCCAGCGGGAAGAAGCCGCAAAAATCATTGAAGAAGTCATCCAAAAACACCCCCTAGATGGAGAAGCCCTGCTTCTATCAGCAAGGCTGGCAACAGAAAAATTGGATTATGCTCGAGCAGCCCTGCGCTTCGAAAGGGCGGCCAAGTTGCCTGAATTTGAAGTCACTGCCCTAATCGGTCATGCCCGCATGCTCGTGGGGGCCAAGGATTACCAACAAGCTTCAGATCTTTTGGAACGGGCTCAAATCTTGTCCCCGCAACCCCGAGTTGCCCGTTACCTAAAAGCTATCAATAACCTCAACCTGAGCGCTAGAAAAAGCCTCTAGTACAGTCGCTTCCTCCTTGAACGCATCAACGCATCATGATACGTTGATGTGAAATATGATAACAGGTCATTCACTTAAAGATCGTTTTGCCCAAAATAAACCTCTTTTCTCAGTAGAGTTCTTCCCACCCAAGGACGATGCTGGAGGCGAGCGTATGCTCAAGACAGCAAGTCTGATCCAGCCACACAATCCAGACTTCGTGTCCATTACTTACGGGGCGGGAGGAGGCACCCGTGGCACCACTCTTCGCTACGCAAAACTTTTACAGCAAGAGCACGGATTTGAAGTTATGCCCCACCTAACCTGCGTGGGTCATACCCGGGATGAGCTTTTGGAAATCCTTGAGGAATTTTCTCAAGCTGGTTTTCGTAATATCATGGCCCTAAGGGGTGATCCGCCCAAGGGAGAGACAACTTTTAAACCAGTACCTGGTGGATTGTCCTATGGTTCTGATCTTGTCTCTTTAATCCGGGAAAATTTTCCCGATTTTGGAATTGGTGTGGGCGGCTATCCTGAGAAGCACCCAGAAGCCAAGAATTCGGAAATAGACTTACAAAACCTCAAGACCAAAGTAGATGCCGGGGCAGATTTTATAACCACTCAATTATTTTTCGATAATTCTGCCTACCATAACTTTGTGAGCCGTTGCCATGAGTCTGGGATTGATATCCCGGTTTTACCCGGGTTACTACCCGTGCTTTCCATCGGCCAAGTCCGTCGGTTTTGTGCTATGTGCGAAGCAGGGCTTCCCTCCCAATTGGAAAATGATTTAGAAAGTGCGGACGAAGCCGACCAGCCATCTATTGGAGCTAATTGGGCTCTCCAACAAGTTAAGGACTTACTTTCCAAGGGTGCACCAGGTTACCACCTTTATGCCCTCAATAAACCCCAAAGCACCCTTCAGATCCTTGAGGGCTTGGTGAAGAAATGATCAAATACCAGACACTTCCTCGATTTTAGCCTCAGCCTTTAATCCATCGAGGAACTGCTCAAAGATTTTATCCTTTTTCCGTTCAGTTAGGTACTGGACCACTTTTTGTTTAATCTCATCAAACGGGGTGATTTTTTCAGGAATCCTTTCGTGTAATTGAATAAGATGCCATCCAAACTGTGTTTTAACCGGATCACTTAACTCACCAGGCTCCAAGGCATAGGCCGCCTGTTCAAACTCCGGAACCATACGTCCCCGCCCAAAGGTACCAAGGTTTCCATCGTTGCCCTTGTCATCAGATTCCGCACGTACAAGTTCTGTAAAATCCTCGCCCTTTTCTAAGCGCTTTCTCAACTCTTCAACCTGCTGTAAAGCCTGATCGAACTCTTCTTCCGATTTGGCCATCTTCAATAAATGCGAAGCGGTTAACTGTTCCTCCATCCTAAAAAGTTCCGGTCTTTCCTCATAATATTTAATAGCATCCTCATTCGAAGCGTCCTCACATTGTGACTCCTCTTCGAGCAATTGGTTGAACCGCATTTGATCGGATAATTCGCGCTTCAAATCCTCATGGTTCTTAATCATTGGATTGTTTATTTTTTCAAAGGCCTTCTTCCCACCATTTTGCTTCAACCATAGCTTAATTCTTTTTTGAAGTTCGACCCCATCTACCTGATATTTTCTTTTTCTACTCTCCTGAGCCATCAGAGCCTGGTCAATCAACCGTTCCTTGGCAAGATCGAGAGCAGACATGGTAATGATCTCACGAGGCTTACCTGGCATGCCCTTAGCCACATTTTCATAAAGGGCTTCAGCTTGACGTTCAATCGCCCAATCGGGAATAACTTGGTCGTTTATTTTAATCGACATAATGATCACCCTACCTATTTCGTATCGACCTGCCAAGGTTCGATGAACGACAATCCAATTCTCAAAATCGTCTCAATTCAATTGACCTCACCGATAGGCAGAGTCATAAAAGAAAGGTAATTATTTATGGCCAAGCCCGACCGTACATCCTGGGAAAATTTCTCCGACTATTTAATCAGCTTAGGCTTGCGTATGACTGGACAGCGCAAGGCGGTATTCGATGCACTCTTTCGTCAGTCCGGACATTTTACCGCAGATCAATTATTACAGGATGCAAGAAAAGTGGACGACACCGTCTCGAGGGCAACTGTTTACCGTTGCCTTCCCCTTCTTGTGGGCAGTGGGACGGTGCGTAAGATCGATGTTGGACAAGACAACAAGTTTTATGCTCTCAACGAATCGAGTGCCACCTTCAAAGCCCAAGTTATTTGCTCCGACTGCGACCGTATCTTCGATGTGGATGCACCTTTCATGGAATGGTATGGGCGTACAGTCTCAGAAAAACTCGGTCTTGAAGTAAACGACCAGCGCTTACAAGTACAGGCAAGTTGCCCGACTTTTGCTAGCAACGGAGCTTGTGCCAAAACCAATTAACCGCCCGCCACCCATCCTGTTCACATGGCCACCTCCTCCCCTCCTCTTCTGCAAATCTTTCGCCGTTCTGCTGAACCTGAAAAACTTTCGGCCGAGCAGGAGGAAATTATCCGCCTCAAGAAAGAAAAAAATGCGGTCCTGCTCTGTCATAATTACCAGATCGACCCAATCCAACAGGTCGCAGATTATGTTGGAGATTCTCTTGGCCTTGCTCGGCAGGCAGCCAAAACTGATGCTGATATAATTGTCTTTTGCGGGGTTCATTTCATGGCCGAAACTGCCAAGATATTAAATCCATCGAAGACCGTGCTTCTTCCCGACCTCGATGCCGGTTGCTCTCTATCCGATTCCTGTCCGGCCGATCAGTTAGCGAAGTACCGGGAAGAAAATCCCGACCTTTATGTGGTTGCTTATGTTAATTGTTCCGCTGCAGTCAAAGGACTGAGCGATGTAATTTGCACAAGTGGTAATGCCGTAAGCATTGTCAACCAAGTGCCTGTAGATCGGGAAATTTTATTCGTACCCGATCAAAACCTTGGCCAATGGGTCATGGGACAAACCGGCCGAAAAATGCGCCTCTGGCCAGGCAGTTGCTATGCCCATGTTTTATTCACCCGAGATTCCATCGAACGTTGCCGATTGGAGTATCCTGATGCACCTGTGGTCGCCCACCCAGAATGTATACAAACGGTCCGGGATCTTGCTGACGAAGTTTGCAGCACCGAAAAAATGGTATCCTATTGTCAGGACCATTCATCTGACACCTTTATTATATTAACTGAATCCGGAATGATGCATCGATTGACCAGGGAACTTCCGGAAAAGCAATTCGTTGCCGGTCCGACTGGTAATTGTGCCTGCAACGATTGTCGATACATGAAGATGAATACCCTGCCCAAATTACTTGCCTGCCTTAGAGATGAAAATCCGGCAATTTCCATGAGCGAGGATTTGATCGAACGGTCAAAACTACCCATCGAGCGTATGCTTGAATGGAGTCTCTAGAAATAAGACTCTTTCAAGCACTGCACTAGCTAATTAAGCTAGTACTTCGATGGTTTCTGGGAAAACGGCTTCTCCCAAAGCTGCCAAATGACTTTGGACCATCTGAATAAAAGACAGGCTAACAATTGATCCTAAAGGAGCCAGCATCTTACCATCCGACAAAACAAGTTCCTCCATTAAGCGCATGCCTGGCTTTAAGTTGGCTGGGCTGACTTTACTTGGTTCCATAAAGCCACCATGCAGTTCTCGGGTATTGGCCAGGGCATCTAAACTACCGGGAAGAAAAATAGTTCCCAAGATTCTTAAGTTTTCAAAAATTTCGCCCTTCGAACAACCTTTGGTTTCATATTTGTCATATTCCTGAGCTAAGCGAATAATCGAAGCAATCCTTCGCTCATCATGGAACTCACCAGTATTATCTTCGAAATCAGCCTGAATAAATTCAATAATTTTTCGAATCCTGTTAAGCCTAGGTATATCTTTCAATAAGTTACTTACAAAGGTAGGAAAACTAACAACAACTTTTTGCATTTCAGGCGTCAGCTCACCTCCATCGTAGACATTTTGCTGAGAATCGTGAGGCAAAGTCAGGTAACCGAGGTAGCAAAAATCTGCCGCCACTTGCAAACGCCATCCGTGGTCAATTTTAAGTTCTTTGGCAACTTCAATAGCCAGAGACTTGACCCGCTGGGCTCGTCCAAAAAACAAGGGATTCGCCGCGGATAACAAAGACGTAATCGCTCCGATAGCACCGTTGAGAGTTTTTTCCAATAATTCTTTTTCGGCACAAATTAACTGATGTTGCCTAAGAGCTTGTTGGAGATTTTCGTCGAGAGCCTCAGGTGAGCAAGGTTTTCCAAGCAGACGGAATATCTCTCCACGGCGAACAACATCACACAAATCATCAAAGTTTGCCTGGCCCGTCAGAAGCATGGTTACCACTTCTTTGTTCTGCTCTCTGACTTTTTCAAGGAAATCTGCACCATTCATTCCTGGCATCGAAAAATCCGAAACGATTACTTTAAAAGGCCCATCTTCTTCAATGATACGCAAACCTTCGCTACCTGATTCAGCGATAAATACTGAATACTTTCTACCTAGGTTTAATTTAAAGGCCTTTAAAATGGCTTCTTCGTCATCGACAAAGAGAACTTTTGGCTTGGGTCCAGACATAACAGCTTAACCCTAGAAAATAATGTGAATCGTTGTCAAATTACGAATTCATCAAACACTGATATCGTTCCCACCATCTTGGAAATGGCAGGTATTCAAAAACCACAGAGTTGGAAAAACCAAAAAATTCCAATCGCTCCCGGCAAAAGCCTTCTGCCTGCCTTTTCTTCCGGCATTGACCTTAGCCGAGATCATCTATGGTGGTCACATGAGGGACACCGGGCCGTTCGACAGGGAGATTTCAAGTTGGTCTCTGCCAAAAATCAACCATGGGAATTATATGATCTCAAAACGGACCGGGCTGAATCCAAAAATCTCGTTAAACAAAAGCCCGAGTTAAAAGCTTGAAACAATTTGGAACGATCAGGTAGAAGAATTTAAGGCGTTACTTACTAAATAAGCATTTCAAGAATCACTTGTGATCTGTAAATGTTTACCCTTACACACTTTATTTAAAACATATTCGATCTTTTAATTTTTCCTCGAGGATATGTAATTTTCCAGCTTCTTGAATAATTCATTTTCCCAAGTAATTAATTTTTTAACTTTCGGATGTGGCGAAGATTTATCTTCCTTCCAAACTGGGACCATTGATGTCCAAATACCTTCACCCTTCATTCGGGAATAAACTGCTCCAACCACATGAATTATGATGAGAAGATAACTCAGGGATGCAGAAAATTCATGCAAACCAACCGCAAAGTCCTGCATTAACCCGCGCGTAATTCCCAGCGTATATAAACCTGCAATGCACAAGCCCGATAAAGGCAAAAGGATAAGGCACAGGTACATACTTATGTGAACTACCTTCGCCAGATACTGGTGTGCCATCGGTACAGTTTTACTAGCCCCGAGGAATGTTTTGTACTTCCTCATGTAGAGATAACGAAAGATCACAATGAGGAGAAATATGATTGAGAAAACCACCTCAAAATACAGTAATCCCGCATCCTCTAATTGAGATAAATCATCCAACTGTTTAACCATCCCGTATGTGTAGAGAATGATAAATCCCCAGTGGAAAATCTTGGCGATTAAAGTATGAGAGCTTGGAATTTTCATTAAAACGGGAGATTAATTTAAAATAGATCATAATTCGCGATCTTGTTTACACCAAACTTAAGATTTATTGAGAATAGAAACTTCAAAATTAAAATCTGCATCATACAGAATGAAAATATCGCTTTAGTAATTTGCAATGCCTTACTTTTACAAGTGAAAACATAGACCCGTTTCCTGTGGCTTTACTTAGTCTGTTTCGAAGCTAGAGCCTTGTGTAACTAAGATGCTTTGTGGGAACGGATCTTTAATGTAACATGATCTGTAGTTTTTCATTACATGCAAAAGTGGTGGATTCACAATAGAGCCTTTAGGTGCAAACAATACTCCAGTATCCAAAAATAGATCTTCCTGCAAACGCATGCCCTTCTTTAATTCTTTAGTATTTAATAAAATACATTGAGGACCACCGTTTCCGTATGGTCTGATTGTGCTCAATGCATCAAGAGCATCCATGTAATAAATAGATTTGTTGTTAATTAAGGAATCAAAAATTTGCGGACGGTTCTGCCCTTTGCTTGCATAAAAATCATAATGCTTAGCTATACGGATCACTGAAGCCAATTTTGCAGTATCGTTATCATTCTGACTAGATTCCTCATAATCTTGTCCTATTAAATCAACCACTTTTGTAACTTCACTCATGTTAGGTATGCTAGACAACATCTCTTTCGTAAAATTTTCGAAGCCATCAATCAGCTGCATTTCATTAGGCTTAACACCTTCATTTTGATAAGCTCTCAATTGCACTTCAGGAGGTAAGGTGGCAAAACCTAGATGAGAAAAAACACAGGCAGGGTCAGAACGCCAAAGGGATTTCAATCTTAAATATCTTCCAATTTCTGAAGCCATTCGCATAACCCGTTGTGATCGACCGAAATATAATGGTAAAGCGGCAGCAAGAACAGCAGTAAAAGAACGAACAACGGCGTTCATAACATTACCAATTGAATGATTTTCATCCTCAACTTGTTGAAAATGAAACAAAGCATCTTCAATATGTTCAATCAACTCACTTGGAGGGCAAGGTTTACTAAGCAAACGAAACCCTCCACCCTTGGCTACAAACTCCGCGGCATACTCAAAATTAGTCGCTCCGGTTAATAGAATAGGAACAGTAGATTGGTTATAAAGTCGCATTTGCTTCAAAAATTCAGCCCCATTCATTTCGGGCATAACATAATCAACAACTACCACTGAATACGCTTCTCCTTTTGCGATTAATTCAAGAGCATCTTTTCCAGACGAAGCAACTGTTAAGTTATACTTTCTGCCTAAATTTAATTCGATTCCTTTAAGCACACGCTCCTCGTCGTCAATAAACAAAATCTTTGGTTGGGCACTCATATTAAAAAACAATAATAAACTCAGCTGATAAAGATTGAAACTTGAGGTAATAGCCTGAAACGAGGCCTGTCAAAAATATAATCATTTATCATTGTACGATGTGAATAACCAAAGATAGACGCTATTTTATTTTTAATTTAATGAAAGATGATGAACGAAGTAACAATAAAGGGTAAAATAACTTTTGTGGACGAAGTGCGCGAATTTGGCAGTAATGGATTCCGCAAACACCAAGTTGTGGTGGAGACTGGCGACGGTCGCTGGGACAACCCAATCCCAGTAGAATTCACTAAAGATAGTATTGAATTAAGCAAAGAATTAAAGGTGGGGGATCAAGTTCAAATTCAAACCCGAATCAATGGCAGAGAGTGGAAGGGAAAGGATGGGGTAACCAAATGGTTCACCTCGATAAATGGATACAAAATAACCAAGGAAAATACTCAATCAGGCGATGATCCGAGTTCATCATTTGATACATTTGACGAGTATGCAGATGATCTTGAAGAAGATGTTTTTTGAAAAATCACCTAAGACCTAAAGTTTACAAATTACACCCAGTTTCATTACGCTCATATTTTTTGTATTTTTTAGCCTTTAAATGCTAATTCAGCATACACTAAGAAATTTTTGAACCAATTAGCCTAAGAATAGTGGATTTATTCTATATATTTATTTTAATTTAGTGCAAAAAAAGCAGTCTGTAATTATTTACCACTATAGATAACTTACTCACATGCGCAGGTAAGTTTGGTCTTATGGCACTTTATCTGCTATATTGGATTTAGATGCGCCTTTTGACACTGCTCTGTTCAATCTTGGTAGGGATTTGTTTTGCTAATTCCATGGCTAATGGTTTGGTCCGGGAGGAAAATCTTTTAGCAAGATGGTCTTTTGACGAGGGTAACGGTTCAATCGTTAATGACTCGGTCATTGGTGGTAGTCCACTCTTCATGAATCTCGGGAAATGGGGAAATGAAGAAAATGGTAATGCTCTTTCAAAATTCTCAATGGATATAAGCGAAGGAACTGGCTTTGCAGTTTTAGAAGGAAACCGAAAATTCCAGGTCAGCTCATCCTACAGTATTCTCCTGTGGTTTAAAACAAACGGACTGCCCGATGATTACGCCCAAATCCTGAGCAAGCGTGAATCAACCAATTATTCTTATCTCTTTCAGATTAAGCCCGGTGGAACCAGCCTGGAAGCACTGTACCGTGCCGAGGGACTATCGAGCCAGTATGGTTCGACTGGCCCTGTGTATTATCAACTTAATCAATGGAATTGCTTTCTCTCGACTTACGATGGTACCTACCTTCGCTCTTTTCTTAACGGGAAAAATGCGGGAATACTCGATCTTCTCGAAACTCCCCTAAAAGACAATGCCGATATCGGAATTGGAGGGTCTAGCGATGGCAGTAATCTCTTTAAAGGCTGGATTGATGAATTTCGATACTACTCTGAAGCCTTAAGCTCGGAAGATGCAGTAATTGCATTTGGGGAAGGTTTTGGAGACTTAGGAGCAAGCCCAAAAATTGATGCACCAACGGTTAATCCAGAGGCAAATTCTACCGTTTTTGTTTCATTCGTTAAAAACACTGGTGAACTTTCCACTGTTTCCGGATTCAACAACAACGATTTGGAAGTCACAGGTGGTCAGGTTTCAGGGTTTTCCGATTATAATGCGACTCATTACCGTTTCTATGTTATTGCCGATAAAAAGCCTCAACGGATCAAAATTCGCATACCTGCTGGATCCGCCAAGGACGACGATAATTTTTCTACTTCTTCGGGCTTTGCCCGGATTCAACATATCGAACCAGTAACCGCAGCAAAAAACCTTGTGGGCTGGTGGACCTTTAATCAGGAATCCAACCAAACCTGGGAAACAAGTGAAACAAACGATCAAAGAAACGGCTCACTCAACAGTGAGCTTTTTGACAGTAATTTAGCTAATTCAGTATTTGAGGATCAATCGGGTGGAGACAGGCCATTTTTCTTTTATGGCAACAATTTGAGTAACCAAAGTTTATTCGGTTCATCTCTAGGAATGGATGGTGGATCAAATTTCGGGAAAATTGAATTACTTGACCGCAATCATAGCGAAATTCAACTTTCTACAGTAACCTTATCCAACCTTCTCCACGCTTGGTGGCCTTTCGATGGAGATGGTAATGACTATTCTGGAAATGAAAGAGATGGTCAATTTTCAGAAAGCGGAATATTTGGCACCGGTCGTTTTGGTAAGGCACTAGATTTAAGAGATGGGGGTAGCTTCTCAGTACCTCAAGATTTAAACCCTGGTATATACGAAAATTCTCCCCGAAGCTTATCAATGTGGATTAAAACGAGATCTCCCTCTGGCAATTTGGTCAAATGGGGAATCGAAGAAGACGGCAAGCTGTGGGATTGGGGAATCAGGAGTTACAACGGGATGGGTGGGTTTATGAACCTAAATATCTACGGTGCCCAACAAACCGGTAAGCACTACCAGGTATTTGACGGTAAATGGCGTCACATTGCCATTGCCATGATGCCAATCGGAGAAAGTTCTTTTGCTGTAGAGATGTATTTGGATGGCAGAAAGGAAACAAAATTCTTATCAGGAATTAACACCACCAACTACAGCATTAATACACAACCATCTAGCCTCGTCGTTGGAGGAAGTGGATATTTAGGCTGGATTGATGATCTAAGAGTTTATTCGACAAAACTAAGCTCAGGAGAAATTTCCATGATCATGGAAGAAAAAGCCTCGAATGACTTAGCTATCACCCGGGGAAGTTACTCTCTTTCTGCATGGATCAAACCAACCAAATTACCAGAGAGTAATCGATTCAATTTTGCCCATGCCCGTTTCTTTTGGAGAGATTGGAAAGGGGATGTGCGGATTGATACCTGGCCTCATGAGATGAGGAAAACGGGAATCCCTCATTTTGACCCAGGTAGTGACCAATTGGCAGATATTTTTGAAGAACCAGTCAGTTTGTACGCTATTGCATCAAATAACAACCCTGCCACTGAAGGAGGTTGGGATCTAAATTACATTGGATACGATTCAACATCCATTTCTGATCCAAATGGTTTTTTCAGCGATGCAAATCTTTCAGATGGTCCATGGATTTTGGAAAACGAGAATGGTGGCACGGCTTACAGTGCTGATTTTCTGTCCAGTTTGTCTGAATACCCTGGTGCTCTTGCCTCATCTTTCGGAACAACTTTTAATGATTATGGAATTCACCCGAGGGGATATATTATAGCCCATGGCTCTCTAACATTTGAACCCTCAGGATTTGGGCCTGGCGTTTATTATTTAAGAGCAGGAGGAGCGGGTAAAAATGCATTTTGGTTGGACAAAAACCAGGATTTTAATTTTGAACTTCCAGACGAAAGGATCATTCGTTCCGATTATGTGACCAACCATGAACAATTACTTTTCTTGGGGCATCAAATTCCAATTATCTCCACCCCTGGAATTGAAACTGATCGTGGCCTGGCAATCACTGGCAAACGATCCATTAGTTCTTGGGAGCAAAACGGTGACGAACCGATCTCATCTCATTTTGAATATACACTCAACGAGAGAGAATGGTCGCATGTAGTCATGGTGGTGAACCGTACTAACAATCAACTATCCACTTTTGTTAATGGGAAAATGGTAGCCACTTCGATTCTGAATGAAAACAAACTCCCCGAACTTCGGCTTAGTGATTGGTTTATTGGGGGCCCTGGTCCCTTTAACAGCAACCAGTATTTTGCCGGACAAATTGATGATCTCCGACTATATGATAATGCCCTTACACCGGAAGAAATTTCCAGAATCCATAATGGTGGAGAAGGCGATATTGGAATTATTGGTTTGGTTAATGCACCCGTTGTTACAGATGATGAGATAGTTACCATCAAAATATCATTTGAAAAACTTCAAGGTAAAGTCGCAGTAGTGGGTGTTTCTGAAGATGATATTAATGCAAGTCTTTCCAATGGTGAAATTGTTCCAGGAAGCCTGCAAGACTTGGGAGATGGAATCTTTGAATTTAACGCAACCTTTACCTCCTACCAAAAAATAATTCTTGATCTGCCTAGTGGAGCAGGAACTTTCGAGGGTGAGGATACTCTTAGGGTGACCCACGAAGTTGCCCGGGTACCTGAAGTTCCTAACAAGAAAGATATTGTTCATTGGTGGTGGCTTGATGAATCTTTAGGGCAAGCTGTCTTGGACAGCGTGGGAACAAGTCATGGAACCCTTGCTGGGGATACAACTTGGACTGCAGACTCTATTTGGGGTACAGCTGCCAGTTTTCGAAACATTGGTGACCACATTGCCTTAGGGGCATCAGACTCCAACCTCAGTCGTGAACAATTTTCCGTATCTCTCTGGTTTAAGCGATTAGCCAACAGTACTTACCGTTCGCCCGAACTAATCGGTAATGTCATGTTATCATTGGGTGGTACGGATGGACAGTCTATTCAAATTGGTTCCGGTACATCCAATCTTGAAGTATATATGAATTCCTTAATCGCTTCGGGAAATGTTCAAATGGGCAGAGGTATAGAGGATGGTAAATGGAATCATGTACTGCTCTCCTATGATTCTGAATCCTATGATGGATATGAATTAAAATTTTACTTAAACGGTCAGCTTGAAGGTGAAAGCGGAGACTTTGGCAGTAGCCTAGTGATTCCAGGGAATAGTAAATGGTATATGGGGCTGGCCTCTCCTCAGTATCCGGATGGTGGTAGATTCATCGGAGAAATCGACGATATTAGAATCTACTCCACGGTGCTTGGCGAACAAATGGCTGGCGATCTATATAACCAAGGATTGAGTGACCATGGCTTAACTGTAGAACCCTTTGATTTTGACTCTGTGCAAGACCCGGAACTTCAGGAGGTTGTATCCATTCAGGTAAAATTCAAAAGATATGGCGAGTACATCAGTCTGAATGAGACGAATATTGAAGACCTTAACTTTAGTATTCCAAAGCCCGATGAGATCGATGGCATCACCCTATGGCTCGATGCTGCTGATACATCGACTATCACCACAGGTACTGCCAATGAAGTAAATACTTGGGTAAATAAAATTGATTCGACCGTAAAAATGCACGGAGCATCTGATAAACCCGATACCAACAGCTCAATCAACGGAATCAATGCACTGCACTTTCTTGGCATGAAAAATACTGGACCATGGGACGGAATGTATGCCCGTAAAGATACAAGTACCCCATGGAGTCCAGCGACCGAGACTGGTGCCGCCAGTGGAACCTATGATGACTTAGTCCTGTTCATGGTCATGCGCATTAATGGGAAAGGACAAAATACCAATGGCCTAGGGTTAGGATGGGAGGGTCACTTCTATGGATGGGGGAACTCAAAAATCTATTGGGATATGCCTAATAGTAGTTATCGCTTATCAACAAATTTCGAGGGAACCAATTTGATTGTGTTTGAATATAGCAAAACAAATAATTTTCGAACTCTTTGGAAAAACGGATCATCAACCGGCACTTCCACTACCTCGAATGAGGGTGGGCTATACAGTCCAAGTGCATATGAGTTTAAATTTCCCAGCTATTCGAGTTGGGGTACTGGTAGGTACTATGACCTTACCCTCGGCGAAATGATCTCTTTACGAGGTACAATGACCACGGATCTTCGTCAACAAATAGAAGGTTACCTCGCCCAGAAATGGAAACTAACAGATCAGTTACCTCTATCGCACCCTTACTTATCCCCCTACCCCAATTTCCGTCTGCTTGATAAGAATAGCGACGAAATAACAAATTTTTCATTTTCAAAAGCTGAAGATAATTCAAGTTTGGTCATTCAATTTACTCCAGAAGAATCGCCCAACCGTTTTGCCTTCCAATTGAATGGTAGTTTTGGGGAAACTAACGACGGTGCAGTTAGTCAATCAACCAGCTTTAATCTGGCTTATGGCCGGCCCCTAACCCGACTGGATCACCTTCGGGCTTGGTGGGACTTCGATGATCAAAATGATCAGTTGGTCAGCGAGTTTTTTGGCCGTTTCCCGGGGACCTTTATTGATAACAATATATCAGGAACATTCTATGAAGTTACCTATGCACCAGGGATCTCCGGCCACGCTTTGAGTTTTCCCGGTAATGCATGGGTTCGAACTTCTGCATCTGCGAGCAGCCTGGGAATTTCTTCTAACAGGCCACGAACTATTTCTTTATGGATTCAACCAGCACAGGATGAAATGAACGACGCGGTTATTTACGGCCTGGGCAACCTTAGTGGAAATGCAGGCGGTGCTTACACCGGTTGGGGACTTCGTAATATTTGGTACAACCGACTGGCCTCATTCTACAACAACCAGAACAACCAAAATAATTTTTACTCAGCTACTGGAAACTTCGGAGGGGCATGGAAACATCTAGTTCACCGTTATGACGGGCAATATGTGCAAGCTTATGTGGATGGTCAAAGAGTCCTTAGCACTCTTCGTTCAGAATTGAACACGATGAGTCGCACTCCCCTAAGCTTAGGCTACTTTGATCAAAACCGATCCGGTTGGTATGCGAGCAATTATGTTGGATTAATGGATGATTTCCGAGTTTATGACATTGCATTAACCGAAGCTGAAATTGATCAATTATATGGAAATGGCGCGGGTGATGTTTCCATTCTTCCCACCCTGAGTGTAGATCCTGTTATCGAGGGATCCCGGGGAAATGGAACATTAACTTTTACGAGGGGTGGACAACCCTTTCCTGCCCAAGACTTAAATGCATCCCATTTCACGGTTACCAATGGTGAAATGATTATGGATTCTGTCTACTCAGACGATAACCTGACTTGGTTCTTTGCTTATGAATTAGGAGAAGAAAACAGAGGTTCATCAATTATTTTTCATCCTGATGTATTTACCGATGGTTACGAACAACCAAATGTCAGTAATTCTGCTTCTTCCAAAAAACTCTACCGTGCGATTACCCGACCGGATGACATCGACGCCTGGTGGTCTTTCAACCGTGATTCACTCAGGTCGAACCAAGTTCAAAGTGATAGTGCAGACGGAACGGTCGCCACAATTTACGATGCCTGGGTAACTCAAAAGGGGAAATTTGGACAAGGTCTGGCTTTTGATAAAACCTCTGATGATGGGAGAATGAAAATTGAACCCAACGGAATCCCTCTAAACGAATCGGGTTGGACACTCTCAGTATGGTGTAAAAATTTCATCTCTCCATCAACTAACGCCATCTCCACCCTATTCCGCGGACAGGACAAACAAAGTGCGATTGAGTTTGACCGTTACCTGGTACTACGTGGACAGGATCAATTCATTGGTTTTATAGATGGGGATGAAGCAGAGGATGAGGCGAGGTTTAAGAGTTCTAATTATAAACTCCAACCCTACGCACAAAGGGGTTGGAATCACCTCGTTGTTTTAGGAGAAGGTGCCCGTACCAAATATTTTTTAAACGGCGTTTTTATTGGCCAGGCAAACGAACGTGATCAAAGCGATGTCTATTACATCGGGAATTCAAGTGGAGATGAATTGTTTGCCGAATACATCGACGATTTACGAATATATGGCATTTCTTTATCGCACGCGGAAGTCGGTTCGATTTACGGAGGTGGTTATGGGGATATGTTTGCCTCCATTCAAGTCGAGGCAAATTCGACTTCTGCTGAGTACCCTAAAGTATTTGATCTGTATTTTGGAAAAGATGCCAGCTTGGTGGAAGTGGATGATCTTAATGAGTCATGGATGGCTCTCTCACCAGGTACAATAAACGATATCAATCAATCGGAAGATAATTCTTCTTACCGAATATCCATAAATCCCGATACTTCGAAAACTCTTCATACCTTGGAAATCCCAGATCTCCCCACTCGATTTGAGAGCTTAAGTTTATGGTTGGATGCGAGCGAGCCTCAGGGAGGTTCTTTTTCATTCGAGTCCGATAATGAACTGACGCTTTGGCTTGATGCGTCGGACGCAAGCACAGTAACCAAGCGTGATGGGTCGGACGATATCGATACCTGGCAAAACAAGGTCAATCCAGCAGTAATAATGAAAAGCACCACCTTAACCTCTCCCAGTTTTGATCAATCAATCAATGGAAAAACAGCGGTTAGAATTGAGGAAAACAATGGAAATTTTGAACGCATTACAGCTTATTCAAACGGTGCAAAATGGAACCCGGCTGGAATCAATGGTCAGGCAAGCGGTCCATTAACTGATGTTGTAGTCATGCTCGTCTGGCGGATTGATAAAAATGGCAGGACAACCTTCCCTTTCAACTGGGGGATGGGAGATCACTTCCCCTGGGAAAACGGTTATATATACTGGAGGTATTCTGGGAACAATAGAACCCAAACCCATTTAGCGAGTAATGGAGATACCGTTCTTACGACGCTAGAATATTCGGTCAGTAATGGCACTCAAAAAGCCTACAAAAATGGTGAAGTTATCTTTTCACAAGCACCCCAGGAAAATCGTAACATTGGGGGGGCATTCTTTTTCCCCGGTAGTAGTTATTGGGGGATTAATCATGTCCCCCGCTTTACCCTGGGAGAAATGCTGGTGGTGCGCGGAACCATGTCCGAAGAAGAGCGTTCGATATACGAGGGATACCTCTCTCACAAATGGGGGATTTCTAGTTTGCTCCCAAGTATTCATGAATACAAATCGGAAACTCCAAATAATTTCGACGGAGAAGCGTGGAAACCAGGCACCTCATTTGCAAAACTGTATTGGACAGACAAAAGCAACCAACGAAACCATGCCACCTCAAACGGCAGCCCAACATGGAACTCAAATACTCAAAATGGCTTAGCTCTAATGACTTACAGTGGTGCAGATGGAGAATATCATGACTGGGAAAAGATTAATGATATCAGGACAGTCTTCTGGGTAGTGAGAAAAAATGGCACCGACTCCAACCGTTTCTTGCTTGGCAGCGGTGAGGATTATAATTTTCATACCTCTGGAAATAATTACCTTCACAGCGTGCATGCAAGTACGGCCTATGCTGGAACCCTTAGGGAAAATGGAAGTTTAATTTCAACCCCCCAAGACAGACCGCTCCCACAAAATTTAAGTGTAATATCTCTAAGGTCTTATTCCGATTTAAAGGCTTCCAATTTCACCAATGACCGAAATATTGGAGGTCGTACTTGGAAGGGAGATCTTGGAGAATTACTTATTTTCAATGAAGCTCTTGAAGACGATGAGATTGAATCAATTGAAGGCTACCTAACTCACAAATGGGGTCTTGAGGGATCACTAATATCTGGGCATCCCTATGAATCAAGTCCACCTGCAAAAGATTTCGGACAACCTTTTACTTTTGGTAGTGGGCAAGAATTGGAAAAGATTCATTTTGAATTGCTACATTATCTACCTCCTTATCGGGAAAATGACCTAATAAGCCGCTGGGACTTTGAGGACTCGATCGTTGATCCTAATGGAAAGACCAGAATCATCGACTTAGGAGGAGCTAGAAATGACGGATTCCTCGAAGGCAATGCACACTTAGCCACTGGACGTTTTAATAATGCTCTAAATTTAGATGGTTCCGGGGATTTTCTAGATATTCCAAAATTTCGTGGTGCCTATGCTGCTCGAAACCTTACTTTCTCAGCTTGGATCAAACTGTCTAACAGTGGATCTTCCGAAGATTCTGAAGATGCATCTATTTTCTCCACTGCCGGCAGTTCAACCAACCACGCACGACTTTGGTACGACATAAACGCCAACAGTATAGGTAACCGGACATACTCTTTCATACTCGGTTCCACCTTAGCACAGGCAAATCGTGCCAACGGAACCGATGGGCTTGGCATCGCCAACCAATGGCAATTCATCGTCTGGGTAATGAACCAGGACCAGCGCACCCTCTATGTCAATGGCAACCTAATTAGCCAGTCCAATACCCCCACCCCCTCGATTACTCTTGAGGGAAATAATGCACGGATTGGTTCATGGAACGAAGATAGTGAGGCAGACTTTGAAGGCCTGATTGATGAGATGAGAATATATGGAGTATCTCTTGCCCAGAATGACATTGATGCGATGTGGAATTCAGGCTCGGGCGATCTCGGCATTGTTCCTGTGATTGAATTAAATCACAATCATGCTGCCGCCGAGGTTAATGGTACGATCAAATTTTACCAGGTTGGTACCCAGGTTGAGGTTACTGGTCTTGATTCCTCTGATGTTATTCTAGATGGCGCTATTTTAAGCAACTTATCCGCTGATGGTAATGGAGGATATAATCTATCCATCCTCCCTGACCGGCCGGGTGTACCATTCAGAATCTCCATACCTGAAAATTCTGCCACTGAAGTAAACGGTACCACGCTGACCGGAGGCACATCGGCTAAATTCATACAAAGCCCAACCATAACCGCTGAGGACAACCTGGTATTATGGTACAACTTTGAGGGTAACGAGAGCGACCGCGTCGTCGATCTTTCCAACCGTTATTTGGATGCCACTCTTTATGGAGGTAAAAGAGTACCCGGTAAATTTTCCCAATCATTACAATTCCTTCCTGGTGAATACTTGAGGGTTTCAGGCGATGATTTTTCCTTCAATCAAACATTTACAATTTCTTTATGGACTAAGATTTTAGACGATGAGGAGGGTATCATTCTACGAAATGGACAAGTCTCTCTGGAGTATCGGGATGACCTGAAAATGTACGGATCGGTATACACTACCAATGGATGGGAAGAAATTGGAGCCATCGCCCAATTAGGAAAGTGGGCACACTATTCATTATCCAACGACTCCCAAACCTTGAAACTCTTCATCAATGGCAATTTGATTAACTCATTATCTCTGGAGAACACCACGGCATTGGAAAGCCTTGCAGACCGTAATCTTTATTTAGGAACTGACTCAAGGTTGCCTTGGAATCGAGGAGGTAAATTTATCTTGGATGAACTACGGGTTTATGACCGCGCCCTCAGTGAAAACGAAATCGGACACCTTTATGGTCATGGTAGTGGAGATGTCGGTGTACGGCCCATTGTTTCCGGAGATTCCATTTTTTCGCGCTCTCTCATTTCACAATCGGTTCAGTTTTGGAAAGAGGATGCCAACATCTCCGTATCGGGTTTGGAATTGGCTGAGATAAATGCAAGTGGTGCGAGTTTGTTAAATTTCAATTCATCGGATCTTTCTTACGATCTAAATGCCAGTTCAAAGCCATCACTTGTACGGGTGTCCTTGCCCCATGGAGCTGTAATTAAAGATGGCAACCTCAGTCAGGCTGGAGCTTATGAGTTCCAACACCGTACCATTACCTCGGTCGAGGATGGTTTGGTTGCGTGGTACACCTTTGACTCGGTCAATGGGTCAACCATTGCTGATATTTCAGGGAATCTTCGACACGCAATACTCCGTGCCTCGGATATTTCTGAAGACAATAATTCGGATGCGATTAGTTCATCGGAAAGCAGTTCTACAAGCTATGGTGTATCCAATGCCTTCGATAATATTATGGTTGGCTCGAATGATAAGTGGCTGACCAAGTGGGACGGATCTCCAGTTTACATTCAGTATGACTTTGAAACACCTACCGAGATAGGTAGTTATGCAATCTATTCTCAAAATGCGGATGAAGATATAAAATCTCCCAAATCATGGATATTTGAAGGCTCTAATAATAATACAGCCTGGCAGGAGCTTCACGAAGTTCAAAACCAGACAAATTGGAGCGAATGGGAAAAGCGCACCTACACCTTATCTGAAGCTGCAAACTACCGTTATTACCGAATTTCTTTTACTGAGACTACCGGCAATCTAGCCCCAAATCATTTCGAAGATCTACAACTTTGGCTCGATGCTTCTGATTCAGCATCGATTGAGGATACCGCAAATGTCGTGTCCAGATGGAATGATAAAAGCGGGCTCAATAACCATCTTCTATCCAGCGGAGACCCAAGCACCAATACCCGTTCTCAAAACTCCCAAAATGTGATCGATTTTGATGGAAACGATTATTTTGAATCTGCGAGCTCCTACCCCACCGGAAATGACTTCTCCTTTTTTCTCGTCGCCGGGATTGATACGATTACCAATGCCTATCAAGCAATGTTTTCTATTCGGCCAGCCGCCGGAAATCCCAGTTTTCAAATAGATGCCGCCAGCGACTCTTCCTTCCTCGTACGATTTTTGAATGATGATGTTGGAACGAACAAAGATTTTTCATCCACTCCTGTACACGGTTCAAGCATCTATGAGTTTATCTTTGATGATACTGAAAACGAATTGGAGGTTTATGTAGATGGAAGTTCACTCGGATCCACTCCCTATACCACTGCACCCAATCAGCAAAATACTCTCACTCTTTTTGTAAATCGTGGTAGAGGTTCTTTCATTGACGGCTTTGTGGCAGAAATGATTGGAATCCAACAATCGGTCTCCTCTACTGAACGCAAAAGAATCGAGGGATATTTAGCCCACAAATGGGGGCTCAGTGATTCATTATCTTCCACTCACCCGCTCACTTATTTATCGATCGGAGAAATTGAGTTTTTCCCTCCAGCCCGAGTCCAACCTGCAGAATTTAATAATTCAATGGATTTTTCAGAAGACTTTATTGAACTTCCATTCCGTATTGATCAATCTAGTAGATCAACTGGCTTATCTACGGCTTTCTGGATTATACCCGAAAAAGTTGGCGGCAATAACAGTAACCCAGCCATTCTTTTAAGTTCTGGTATTGGCGGTTACGATTGGTCACTCGGGTTAAAATCAGGATTACCATTTGTCAGAACTGGGAACCTTGAAGCAACCACCCCCCAGCAAATCTTTGCCGGTCAGCGATTGCACCTCACCGCCGTTTTCAATCCCAACCTCAACCAAACACTTGTTTATGTGAACGGAGTGCCATCCCAGTTAAACACCCTCGGTTATGATTCGTCTTCCAACAAACTTGTTCTGGGCTCAGATCGAGACGGTTCCAATCCCTTTGAAGGATTAATCGATGATGTAAGAATTTGGAACCGTCCCCTTACAGCTGATGAAGTCAGTCTTTTGTACGGCAATGGCTTGGGAGACTTTGGACCACAAGGAACCATCCTTTTGGAAAGCCCAACCTTTGGGGAGAAGGTGGAAGCAGTGCTTTCTTTTAATCAACCCGTAAAAGGTTTTGATCCTAACACAGACCTGACCGGGAATGGGCTAACTTATGCGAGTTCGAGTACTGAAGATAATCGTACATTCATCCTAACGTTTATTCCCGATTCATTTGATCCTGGCACCCTCTCGATTACCCTAAATGAAAGTGCGGTCTCTGATGCTTACGGATCCACGAACTCCGAAATTACAAAAACCATCGATTACCGACCGCATCGGATCGCTCAGTCTGACCTCCTGGTATGGTGGGAATTAAATAATACCACCTCTGATTCATCCGGAAATGGAAATAATGGAACTACCATCAGTGCCGATTGGAACAGCAGTGGAAAGTTTGGTGGCTCTCGACCTTTCAATGGATCTGATGGAAGATCAATCACCCATAATGGTTTAAGTGCTGAATACCCTGAGGTCACTCTTTCTGCGTGGGTATACCCCCGAAGCGAAAACTTTCATATTTTCTCTATCAATCCAGCAGGAGTTACCTGGCTGTTGGAAAGACGGCGGCCTTTATTCTCCTTCTTGGGAGCTTCTCAAAACTACCTACCCGGAGGACCAGAGAATGAGGTACATGCCCGTGGATACCTTGGGCTCAATCAATGGTCTCACCTTGCTATCACCTACAACCTTACCCAAAAGAAAGTTTCACATTACATCAATGGTGAGCTCGATTTGCAGTCCGGTTTTTCATCCACCGCAACCTTCCCTTTATCCACTTCATTTAGGTTGGGTCATGAGGATAATATTTCTACATCACTTGGAGAAATTGATGATTTCAGAATCTACAGCCGAGCATTATCCCAACAAGAGATCAGTCAACTTTATGGTGGTGGCAATGGTGATTTTTATAACCATACCATCGAGCTTACCCATTCAGGGAAATACGAACTTCCCATGTTGGTAACGGCAAGATTTCTAAAGGACGGATTCCCGGTGGATTTGAACAGTTCTTTTACCGGTTCAGATGTTAGCATTTCCTCTGCGACGGCATCGATCAATCAATTATCAAGTGGCGTCTACCAAATCTCGGTAATCCCGGATGATAATTCAACGGATGCAAACTTCACTCTGTCTATCGACGGTTCATCTGTCTCCACCGAGTTTTTTGCAAATACATTTCAGAATCAATCCATCAATTTATCATATTCGCCCCAAGCTCCAGTTATTTATTCAGATGACCATTCCTACTGGACCCGCGGGCAGTACTCAGAATTTACTATTTTTGCCCAGAACCAACTCGTTCTCAATGTGTCTGGATTACCAGAATGGATGGAGTTTAATAAAACCTCTGGAATAATAAGTGGGCTTCCGAACGATGGAAATTCATCAACCATTACTATCTCTGCTGCTAACCCAGCATCTACTATTTCTCAAACTCACCAAATAAATGTTTTTGATCCATCCCTATTTGGTGCGAAATTAGAGCTTAGCCCAAGTGGTGTATTATCTGAGCAAACACCATACAATATCGATGGACTTATACTTAAATTAGACGGCACAAAAATTCCTGATCAAAACGGGAGTGTGATTAAAACATGGGCAGACTCTTCTGGAAAAGATCGTCATTTGGACCAGCATCGCGGAACGCCAAAAGTTCAAATCAGCGAATCACTAGATAAACAAAAAGTGGTCAACTTTGATGGATATTCCCAACTCTATTCTAGGTTTAATTTCGGCACCCTTTTAGATGACTATTCCATTATCGTATTAATTCGGCATACGGGAGGAAATGACAAAGCAATCATTTCATCCGTTGGAACAGACTGGGTATTTGGATTAGGGGAAAGTAAATCTGCTTATTGGGAAATGGGAACTAATCTTGTGAATAATGGACCACCTAGTGATGATCAGTGGCATATACTTTCAGGTATGGTAAAATCAGAAGGTTCCATAGAATTGTGGCGCGATGGATTTTTGGTACATCAAGGAAACCAGCCTAATTCGAAAGATTACAAACCTAGCCTTCTTGCACTGGGTGGTGCGGGAGCTAACGATTCGTTCTCCAACTCCGAGGTTGCGGAAGTACTGCTTTATAATCGCGGACTTAAGGATGCAGAGAGGCGGGATCTGGAAGATCACTTACGGTTAAAATGGATGTCAAACGGGTTGGAGGATTTTCCCTTATTAGTTAGGCTCAGCAGTGGACAACATCCCAGTTTTTCATATTCCAGTTTTGCTGACCCTAGCCAAGCTGGAGATTTGCGAATTATGAATGACGCAGGCAAACAGCTGTCATATGAAATTGAAGATTGGAATGGAACGAGCGGAGAATCCACGCTCTGGGTACAGGTAGATAAAATAACTCCAGACCTTAACCTTATTGCCTACTGGGGAAATGATAGTAATACCTCGGCCCCGCTTTACAGGAACAATGGTTCGGTTTGGTCAGACTACGCAGGAGTCTGGCATTTCTCTGACTTTTCTGACTCCTCCAACAATGATTTAAATGTATCTACCAATGGTTCTCCAGAAACCATTGCCACCGGGGTAACTGGTTATGCCATAGAATTTGAAAGTGAATCCAATGACTATCTATCCTTATCAAATTATACCGCCACGACAGAAAATAGTGCCCGAAGTATAGAAACGTGGATAAAATCGAGTCAAATCACGGCCGGAGTTATGGGTTGGGGAACTGCAGGTAACCGATGGAACTTTACCTGGAATGCTCAGGGGACCCAAATTTCCACCGAAAATGGTGGTGGTATAAGACAGGGCACCGGAATAATCGGTAACGGACAATGGAATCATCTGGTTGCCAGTTACCCCGGAAATAGTGCTGATCTAAATGCAACCAGACTATACCTAAATGGTCGCCTAATTGATGCAAGTGCATCATCAACGAGTGGCACGGTTAATACGGGTAGCAATTCCGAACTGGTACTTGGCGGATTGCCCGGAACTACTTCTCTTCTCGATGGATGGCTCGATGAAACGCGTATTTCCACGGTTGGCAGAAGCCACGCTTGGGCACGATTGGCTTATGAAAGTCAGCGGATTGACAAGAATTTCCTCAATCAAAAGCTTGAATATTTAAATGCTCCCCTACTTCCATCTGATCTCAACCTGACCGTGGTCAACGGAACTCCTATCAGTTTCCAGGTAACGAGCAATCCTCCAGCTACCTTCTATGAATTAAATGATACTCCGCCAAGCTGGCTATCCTTTAACTCCGCAACCGGTGTTCTATCAGGTACACCTGATAGCGTAGGTACTTTGCAATTCAGTGTTCTGGCCTCCAACGGGGAAGGGAATTCCTCTGCCACCCTGACTATTTTATCCAAAGCAAGCCTAGACCCGCCGCTGGTTTCAGCAGGAAAAGTGGTGTCCAGGAGAGGAAGAAGTGTGGATATATTGGGAGAAATAATCTCAAGCGGTGGAGCGGTCTGCTCGGTCACGATTTATTATGGAAAAATCGATGAAAATGAAACAGTAGAAAACTGGGAGAAATCGCTCGAATTAGGCCAGTATTTTCAGGGCATCATTCCTCTGAGCCTTAATGGATTGGACAGTGGGGATACCTATTATTACCGAATTAAGGCAAATAACGGCAGTACTGACTGGTCAGATGCTGGAAGTTTCACCACCCAGCCCTACGACCAAGGAACTCTACGTATCAATACTGGTTTAGATAGTAATGGACTTGGTGCAGGCTGGTTCTGGGACAAAGGCCTTGGGGAAGGAGAGGTAAATATTCTCGAACCCACTTTTACTGAAACCCTCTATTTTGCCCCCGATGGATCGGCGTGGAATCTTACCAAAGCGATCTTCTCCTTTAGTGAATCATTGGCCATCGGATCAAACCTAGATCAAATTTTATTAGAGGGAACCAATTCCTTATCCATTCAATCAGATGGCAATATTACGATCGGACAAAGCCTAATCGGCTCGTTAACTCCCACCAACCCTCATCTCACTACAGGTACCTTTACCGATGGTTATGATGCCTACTACCCTGACTCCACCACCCGGGGGAATCGAACCGGACAAGGGAACCTTGGAGGATATGGCGGGGGAAGAGGTCCTGGCCGAGGAATTTCCTCCGGATCATTTTTTGCAGGTGGAGCATCTGGAGGTGGTGGATCATTTGGTGGAGAAGGTGGTCCTGGAGCTTCCGGGGCAAGTGGTATTTTATATGGTTCCGCAGGATTGGATATTTTACTGGGTGGCTCGGGCGGCGGTCTTGGTAACTTGGGCGAAGCTGGAGCCGGAGGTGGTGCACTTGAGGTTAATGCTACCGGAAAGATCATCATTGAAGAAGGAGTGAAAATTTCTTTGCGGGGAGGAACAGTATTTGTACATCCCCAATTCGGTGCCAACTTTTCCGGGGGTGCAGGTTCGGGGGGGGGAATTAAATTGATTGGTTCATCCATTGAGAATTACGGTGTTCTCGATGTGCGTGGCGGGGATGCGTCAGGTGCTGACCCTAGGGAACCTGGAGTAGATTACCTACGCCATGCAGGAGGTGCAGGTGGCGGAGGCAGAATTGCTATTTTATCGGATGGAAAAATCTTACCTGGTGCAACCATCATAGACGGTGGCCGAGGAAACATAGACGGGGCACCAGGCTTGCCAGGAACTTTATTCATAGGGCATTCGAAAAAAATAGTTGCCATTACCGTATCAGGGGGAAGTTTGACTGCTCCTTATTATCAATTCTCCGATGAGAATGGACAAATTCCTGACTTTTCCACTTTTAAACTGAAGCCAGGAATATCCTATCAGTTTATCTCCTCTGGTATATCTTCCGAACACCCCTTCATGATCGGTGAAAGTTATGGGGATTCCAATTCAACCCTCGTAAGCGGTGGACCGCTGACTGGAACGACCGGAAGAATTACCGTAGAAATCCCCAAGGACTATCAGGGTGATCTTTTTTACTTTTGCAAAAACCATGCAGTTATGTCTCAGAAATTCCTAATTTCACGGCAAGTAACTACTTTTAATGTATCGGGGGGGAACTCTACTGCACCCTATTATCAATTCACTGATAAGGATGGACATGTTCCTGACTTTACTTACCTCAATCTCGTCCCAGGCAATATTTACGAGTTTGTTGCTTCTGGTGTATCAAGCAGTCACCCCTTTATGATTGGCGAAACTTATGGAGATACAGACTCCGCTCTTGTTTCAGGTGGTCCATTAATTGGATCGAGTGGGAAAATTACTCTTACAATACCTGATAATTATCAGGGTGATCTTTTTTACTTCTGCACGAATCACTCGGGTATGGCCGAGCAATTCCGAATCACCGGGCAAACAATAACCATCAATGTATCTGGAGGAAATCCCAATGCACCGTTCTATCAATTCACCGATAAAAATGGACAAGTTCCTGACTTTAGTTCTCTCAATCTAATTCCAGGAAGTATTTACGAGTTTGTTGCATCTGGTATATTAAATGTACACCCATTCATGATTGGAGAAAATTATGGGGATACCGACTCTTCACTTGTAACTGGTGGTCCACTTACCGGATCGACCGGAAAAATTACCGTTACAATACCTGATGATTACCAGGGCGATCTTTTTTACTTCTGTATGAATCATTTTATGTCGCAGCAGTTCCAATTTGCAGAACAAGTAACTGTCTTCACAGTATCGGGCGGAAATCCAAACGCTCCCTTTTATCAATTCACCGATAAAAATGGCCAAGTTCCTGACTTTACTTCTCTCAGTCTAATTCCAGGAAAATCTTATGAATTTGTCGCTTCTGGCGTATCAAGTGTTCACCCGTTTATGATTGGCGAAACCTACGGAGATAATGGTTCCAATCTAGTTACCGGCAGTCAACTGACCGGATCAACCGGAAAAATTACTGTTTCCATACCTACTGATTACAAAGATAAACTTTTTTACTTTTGCACAAGCCATTCGGCTATGTCTCAGGAATTTCGATTGGCATTAGATTCTTCACGCAATCTATACAATGATCTTATTTTAAAATCAGGGACCCTAACATTTGATACCGCAGGATCATGGATGCATAGTTCCGGGCAAAAAGGAAAAGGGAAAGTCGAATACAAATATATAACAGTCGATGGTTTCCCTCACGGTTTTGGGGTATGCGAGTTTGAGTTTTCTAAACTCGAATTAGGACCGGAAGTTTCTGTCGTTATTAAAGGGGAAAATACGCTTCGTCTTAAAATCAATGGTGATACAAAAATTGGTACCAACCTGACTTTAAACGGGAAAACAGGAAAGTATGGAATTTATTCGGGTATCGCTGGTCCAGGAGGATGGAATTCTGGAAGGTCACTTAGTAATGCCGATTTCCCTGCCTCCCAAAATTCTGTTCTTAGTGGTATGGGTCCGGGTGGTGGGATTGGTTACCATGACTTTCCACCAAGTAGTGCCGGTGGTAGTCACGGCGGACATGGATCGACCGGGGCAAACAGTGGAACTTATGGCAATATTTATGGAGACAATAATATCACTCATTTGGTTGGGGGATCAGGAGGTGCTAGGTCTGGTGGACGTGATGCGGATGGTGGAGGCGGGGGCGGAGCTCTTTCCCTTTTAGTTGAGGGGTCATTTAATTTAGAAACAAATGCCACAATATCCGCAAATGGAGGTAAAGGAGTTTCCCGTGTATCAAGTAGCGGAGCTGGAGGAAGTGGAGGTACGATTAGAATCGAAGCGGCAAATATCTCGAACCTCGGCCGTATAGAAGCATTGGGGGGGGACGCCAATGGCAGTGGTGGCCCGGGTGGTGGTGGAAGAATCACTCTCATAACCGAGGGATCATTATTGGAAGGGAATTATAGTGTATCGGGAGGCTCAAATGTTGACCTCGCAGAAGAGTTACAGGCCACTGATGGTATTTTTTCCAAGATTCTCAGCCCTGCCCTCCCCGGTCTTTTGGACCGCAACTTCACTTTTGAGGAAATTATCTCCGATATCGACCTCGGCTTAATTAGTGGCCTATCCTATGAATTATCCGGCTTACCACAGGGGATTTATTTAACTGAGAACCTCAAACTTTCAGGTAGTCCAATTAGAGCAGGCACTTTCCTTGTGAACATCCAAGCGAGTAATCGATTTGGAGAGACCAACGATACATTTACTATCAATATCGCACCTGAACCCCCATCCGTATTCACTCTTGCTGCCACAGCAGTAGGTTCTACTTCTGCCCTTTTGCACGCCGATGTAAACAGCACAGGGGGAGAAGATGTAACGCTCGATTTTACTTATGGTACAACCCAAGGAAATTTAAACTTGGAAACCAATTCATCCATGGTTTCCACAAGTGGAAAATCCGCATTACTCCTGACAGCGTTGGAGAACAATCAAACATACTTTTTCCGGGCACGTTTAGTGAACTCCCTCACCGAATCTGATATAGGAGTTGAGCGAAATTTCACAACATTACTCAACCAAGCACCCCCTACTGTGGAGATCGGACCCGCTAGCAAAATTAGTGACAACAATGCCACCGTATCCTACGAACTGGTTTCCTACGATACCTCTCCCCCGGTAGTTACATTGTTTTGGGGACCAGTTGACCAAGGAAAAATAGATGGACTATGGGAATCGTCTTATGAAATTGGCGAGGTTACTCAGATTGGTATCAAAAACTTCATCATTTCAGGCAGACAACCAGGAGATAAGATTTTCTATCGTGTTAGGGCTAAATCAGAAAACCTTTCATCGTGGTCACAAACCAGCGGTAATTTCACCACGGTTGCCAAAGCCAATGTTTTGACCTTGCCGGTGGCAGATCAAAAAGCAGGGTCAGTTAAAGTAAGAGGGATTATTTCTTCAATCGGAGGAGTGGATACACTAGTAAAACTTACCTCCCCAAAAGTTAACCAGGACCTTCAGGCTTACTGGAACTTCAATGAGGGCGAAGGATATGAATCCTTCGACCAAGTAGGAAATTCTGGGGTTGCTTGGTTACGCGGTGGTGTGACCTGGCAACCATCCCATTCAACAGACTTTGGAACCGCGGTGTCTCTGGAAGGTAACGAATTTGCCTACATTGAACTGGGTGGTCAGCAAAGCTCTGGCGTTACCCGCCAGGACAACCTTCTCGGATGGTTTCCGTTCGATGATGAAACAGGATCCACCTCCTCAAACTTGGGCTCGACAGGATCGATTGCCACCCTGAAAAACGGGGCATTATTTTCAATAACTGAAAAGAAATTTGGGACTTCTGCTTTAAACCTTCCAACTGGAAGCACGGGGGCATATGCCGAGATTACTACACCTATTGAGGTGGGTTTAGATAACGTTTCCAACACTTACTCAATTTCTGTCTGGTTTAAACGCTTATATGATTTCACCAATGGATGGAGAACATTAACCCGGGGTTCAGGCTCCAACCACCAAGTTATTGTTTCAAATGGTAATGACAGATTGGGTTCATTTTTAAATTCTGATGCTGGCTTTCAAGATTCTGGATATGATCTGCACCCAGAATCTTCCCAAAATTCGTGGCAACACTTGGCTGCGACCTTTGATGGTTCTTCCACAACATTTTATTTGGATGGATCCAATGCCGGCACAGTCAATGAATCTGCAGGAAATAATATTTTCGCAGTGGGCAATTATCAAGGGGGCAACCAGCGTTTTGCGGAATATATTGATGACTTCCGCGTTTATGGAATAACCCTCAGCGAGGAAGAAGTGTCCTCCATCTACAATTCTGGCAACGGAGATTACCCAGCCCCTAATGATTCTCTCTTAATAGGTGGCGAGATGTCGCTCTCAGCTTGGATAAAACCGCGAAAGTATGGCGAAGGTACCAAGCCATTTGATTTCGGAAACCATTCAGGGAGCAATGCCTTTAATTCCTTAATTCTATCCTCCATGGATAATGATGGAAACCTGACTACTGGCAGTGGGACACATAACGCCTCCACGCTTACTCCCAATTTATGGAAACTTAATCAGTGGCAGCACCTTTGCATTACCATAGATGAGGATGGGACGACCAAGTTCTACTCAGATAATGAATTTCTCAATTCTTACAGCGGTGCAAAAATCCCCAAATTAAAACGAACTCACCATATCATAGGTGGAAACCGAATTGGAACTGAATCGTTTGAACCACTTCAAACCCCTGGGCTTACCCTTTGGTTGGATGCTGCGGATACCAGCACCATTGTGATCGATTCCGGCAATGAGGTAAGCACTTGGGCCAACAAGATTAATTCATCGGTAAAGATGTATAGCCACGCCACCAACAAGCCCGATACTGGAGAATCTATCAATGGTTTGAATGCTTTGGGATTTGATAAACGAAGTACCAACAATATTGAACATATGACTGCAAAAATCAATGGTACTACTAATTGGACTCCCGCTACATCCGATGGTGTAATCTCAGGTAAAATTCAAAATGTCGCACTCATGATGGTTGCCAGAATTGATGTAAGAAGAAGAAGTATTTTTCCTTTTGGATTCGGATGGGGCGACCATTTCCCTTGGGATAATGGCTCAGTCTACTGGAAGCATGAAAGCTCCCGACCCACATTTTCAATAGGAAGTAATGGTACGGAATTTGTTCTCTCCATGATACACTCTAAATTACTTGGCAAACAACTTGCCTTCATGAATGGCAACCTAGTCTTCGACGGTCCCAGGACTAATGATAATCAACTCGGAAATATGGGCACATTCGTCTGGCCGAGTAACTCTGGGAGCGGAGGCTTAAACAGTAGAGGTTGGGGCATTGATTGGACAACCGGAGAAATTATGGTCGTCAGTGGCACGATCCAAGATACTGATCGCGAAAAAGTGGAGGGATACCTTGCTCACAAGTGGAAACTCAACTCCAAACTGGCCAGCAACCATCCCTACAAAAATAGGTCCCCCTATTCTCCTCAAACAGTACAGTTTGAATTTTTTGATGGTCTCGTTGATGACCTGCGTGTCTATGACCGTGCCATTGGAATTGATGAAATCTCAAAAATCTATCAAGGGGATTTAATAGAGACCCAACACCTCGGAGGACAGGAACCGCGGGTAACCCTCTTTTGGGGAGATGAAGATGGAGGGCAAAACGAAGAAATCAATGCATCCTCAGTATATTCCTGGGATGCTAAAATTGATCTCGGAACCAAAAAAATCGGTGAATTCTCGGTTTCATTGGATGGCTTGGAAACCGGTAAAGATTATTACTACAGGTTTCTTGCCCTCAATGATGCTGGTTCCAGTTGGTCGTCAGATGTTGGAAAGTTTACTACGGGAAATTTTTCTTACTCTGCCAATACCTGGCTCGACTCCAATCTTTTGCTTTGGTTGGATGCTTCGGATATCAATGCAGACGGTGATTACACCAATGAACCGTTTGGCGGAATTGTCGATGAGTGGAGAGATAAGTCCGGCGGAGACCGGCATGCTGGCAATGGGTTTGGTCCTTCAATACTTTATCGTGGGCTAGGAGATAAATCCGTTCTTCATTTTGATGGATCTGAACAGTTTCTCAGAATTAGTGATTACCCTTCCAATTCATCCAAAAGTTTGAATATCGAAGATCAGGGCACCCTCATATTGGTAATGGAAGGAAGGGATTTGTCACCTAATACAACCTTAATGAGCAAAGGATGGCCAAATGCGGGCAGCTGGGTATTACGCAATGATCAAAACAGTCTCCCCAGTTATGGTATCACTGGCACAAGTGGGCAAGATGTACTCACATCCCCTTCCGGATGGAAAGAACAATTCGAGGTTTTCACTTTTCACAAGACTCCCTACCTTCGATCTATTCGCGTAAATGGCACTTCACTCATTCGTATGCTTGAAGAAGGCTTTTCCTCATCTGCCCAGAATGATGATCTGATCATCGGTGGGCTTGAACAATCCGGCATCAATGAACATGGGACCTTTAAAATTGCAGAGATGTTAATTTATGATGAAGCCCTGGCACTAGATAGAATCGAAAAACTGGAAGGTTATTTAGCCCACAAATGGACAGTACAGGATTCTTTGACTGATAATCATCCCCACAGGATCAACCCTCCCGCCTTTGAAAACCGCCCAGAAATTTTACTTAGTAGTCCGTACTTTATTGGTGTTGATCAGGATTTAAATTTCACGATCGAAACTAACCGTCCGGCTATTGTGTTTGAGGAAGAAGGTTTGCCCACTGGGCTTAGTCTAAGCCAGACAGATGGGGTAATTTCCGGTAAGCCATCCGTTCGAGGCACCTCCAATTCGGTATTGCATGCCACCAATAATGCGGGAACCTACAGTCAACCAATTGAGTTCGTGGTGACTGATTTCTCCCCCTGGCCCTTTGAGTTGGAGCTCAATGTATCCGAATACAGCTCTGCTAGTTTGACTGAAAACTTTGTTCTTTATGTTGAACTAAATGAATCGATTGGGGGATTTCATTATGAGCAATTCGCAGACGAGGAGGGTCGGGATATTCTTTTCCTTTCAGCAGACCGATCAAGTGAATTGGCCTACGAATTGATTGAATGGAATCCACTGGGAACATCCTCTTTTTGGGTTTTGTTGCCAAAACTTGAAAACGATACCTCAATTTATGCCAAGTGGGGTAACTCTGCCGTCACTTCCAGACCGGATTATACCAGCGATGGCACCGTATGGAAAAACCATCGGGCAGTTTGGAGAATGGATGGTGATCCGGAATACAGGATTGAAGACCACGCGTCCGGACAGCATGCAATTGCCAGAAATTCCAAGCTAGAAAAACCAAAGGGTGTAATTGGTAATGCTTTCTACCTCGACGGGATTGATGACTTTCTAGAATTGCCGAATGCATCTTATTTCGCTGAAGGTGCAAAAACGCTCAATATTTCTTTTTGGGCTAAAAACCAGTACGAATCACTTGATAACTACTCCTTATTCCACGCACACTCAAGTTTAGGCACACACCTGCAAGTCCAGCTACCGTCTGCAGCAGGTAATCTTGAATTTTTTACCGGTAGTGGAAACCTTGATTCAAATTCTTTTGATTATTCTTCACAGAGTGCAATTGATCGCTGGGATTATTGGGTACTTCAGTCCGATTTAGACTCCGGACTATCCAAGATTTTCTTTAATGGAAACCTTGCCAACGAATACTTCGGAATTACCCGACCCTTTGGAAATTCCGTAGATTCATTCAGGATTGGTTCAAAGAGAGATGGCTCAGAAGCTTGGCGGGGAATGATCGATGAGGTTAGGATATCGGTTAAAACCGAGTCTCCTCAAAAGATCGCAGCGTCATATGCCAACCAAAGACCCGACGGTTCGAATTTCGTCTCAATTGGTCATGTAAATGGACCTCCCATAATCCTTTCTTCTGAAAACCTACAAGCCTTTGTCGGGAAAGATTTTTCATCGATTATAGAAAGATTCCCCTCAGATGAAGGAAACTTCACAGCTGTCGGATTACCCGCGGGATTATCGATGAATAATGTTACTGGAGAGATAAGTGGCAGACCGGTACAAGACGGTCAATATCAGGTAACAATGATCGTTCAAAATGATGAGGGTAAAATAACCAAGCCATTTGCAATGAGTATTTTTGACCCCACGATCTTTTCGAAGCAAATGGAATTCAATTGTTCAAACTATTCGGGAACCAGTACTTTAGTGGATTTCCCTATGCTCATTGAAATGAATGGGTCAGTCAGTGGTTTCAATGTAAGACAATTTGCTTCGAGTACAGGTAATGACTTACGCTTTTTTGACACCACGGGGAAAGAATACCCTTATGAAATTGAGACTTTTGATTTGGCTGCCAATCGTTTGGTTGCCTGGGTGAAAATTCCTTTCCTCGATGCCAACACCTCTTTTTCTGCCTACTGGGGTAATCCATCTTTGGCAGAGTTCCCACCGGCATATTCTATAAACGGAGATGTATGGAGTTCAGGCTACCGCGGGGTATGGCACATGCGTCCGACTCCAGGTACATCCACCCTCACGGACTCCTCATCCTATCGAAATCACCTAGTTGATCAGTTTGGAGTTCCCCGGGCTAATGGATTAGCTGGTGCAGCCAGGCAATTATTTGGGCAACCCGATCATTATTTGACTGCCCCGTCCAATGACTCCTTGGAAAACCTCGCTTTAAATAAATATTCATTTTCGGGATGGATCTGGCTGGACGGCACCCCGGAACAACGGACTAACGAAGCGTTTTATGGCCTCGGTTATGATAGCACTCCTCAAGCAACCTATTTCGATAAACCGGAAAACTTTCTAGCCCTCGAACCAGATGGTGGGCGCATCATCAAAAGTGGTCCAAATAACCAGGGCATTAGTTTTGGAAATGCGGATGATTTCAAAACCCTTGATTTGGGCATCACCAGATCAAGTGGTTTTATGACTGCTCTAATGACCCGATTCAGTCCGCCCGTATCTGCCTCTTATCAGTTTCGGATACAGATCGGTGACGAAGATTTTGCATCTCTATGGATCGATGAAAACAGGAGTGGAACTTTTCCCGATTATACAACCTGTAGTTCCGACATTACCACCTCTCAACCCATTGCACTGGAAGAGGGGGAATCTTACAACCTTCTGCTCGCACATGGAGTGCCCAGTGGGTCCGTTGCCAGTAATCTCTCTCTCGAAGTAAAGTCGGACAACGAAATATTCGCGGACTGGACAATAGTCGATCCAGCAGACCCGGATCAAATCAAGTATTACCACCTGACTTTCGATGGAAACCTAAGCGATCGTATAAGCTCGGTAACGGTCTTTCAGGATGGTCCTACGGAAAGATTAAATCTGCTAGGTTTAAAGCCGCAATCGACCCATCGGATATCTGGGGGAGAAGCCATTGAAGCAGAGAGTAATGCCTCTCTACAATCAGCAAGTTGGATGCATTTATTCACCCAAGTAGATGATGAAAATGATTTTCTTGAAATATACTTAAACGGAAACTTAATTGCCCAGAAAGACCTACCTGAAAATCCATTTCCTAATAGCACGAGTTCTGCTCCGTGGCGCTTCGGCTTAGGGACTCTGCCCTTGGCTCTAGATGAAATCAGGTTATCAAGTAGTAACCGCTCTCCTGACTGGATTAAAGCAATGTATGAAAACCAGTCAATAGGCTCAGTCTTCCCGCACCTTGGTTCCATTGAAGGGGAAGAGTCTTTCCTACTCCCCGATCTTGTTTTTACAACCCCGGCAGAATCTTATTTCGAGCTTTTTGTAGATGCCACTGGTGAACCTCTTGCTTTCCTCGCATCTGGTTTACCTGGTGGAATGACCATAAATCCGGCAGATGGAAACCTTTCGGGAACACCGGTTCAGGCAGGTACATATTCGATAAGTTTGGAAGCTTATTACTTGGACCAATCCATCGCCAAACAGCAAATCACATTGCAAGTTATGGCCGGGCTACCAGTCGTTCGCTTGGATGAGGTCATTAGCGACAGCACGCCCACCCTCACACTGCGCTACAATGTCACCGCAACAGGGGGAGACGAACCTAGCCTTATGGCGGTTGCTGACTCTGAGGACAAGGGAACCAATTTATATGATTGGCAATATCGTTTAGACCTAGGCAAACAGGGATTTGGTCCGGGCACATTTCAAATGAAGGGACTGGATGCAGACAAGCGCTATTTCGTTCGTTTAATGGCAACCAACCTCGCAGGTACTCAGTGGACGGGTAAAGAAACAATCATTAATTATATACCTATCCCGGATGATTTGCCCAGTTCTCTCTTTCTCTGGTTTGATGCCAATGATTTACTCGCTGAAAACAAAACCGAATTACTCATCAATCCTGTTGGCACACCAGTTGATACATGGAAAAACAAGGCGATAAATTCTACTATATCTAGAGATTTATCTATTCCTAACTCAAGCCCCGACTCCAATAACCCTGTGATTGCGCATGACGGGCACCAAGGCGTTGCGGTTGTGGAATTTGACGGAAATGACTGGCTACAAAATGAGCCCAACTCAATTCCAACAAGCTGGAAAAACTCCGGCTACTCGGCTCTGGCGGTTTGCAGGTACACCGAGGGCTTAAACCAGAGAGTAATTACAAGCACTTCAACAAATAGTCGTAACTGGGACAATTGGCTGATGGGACTGCATAGTGGAAACATGGGGCGTTATTACTTCCTTGGGTGGGTAGACCAGGGATTTAGCAAGGATTACAGCTTCCATATTTTCGAAGTAATTCATGAGGGCAGGAATAAATCCTCCAACCCAAGAGCCTATGTTTGGAACGATGCTACAGCTGGAAATTATCATAAAGGATCTCCAACTGGCTCCAATATTAATTGGTTTACGCCCTTAAATATTTCATTCGGTGGATGGACCAGACAGAACGCACAGCTAGATTTCTCCAACTGTCAAATTGGTGAATTCCTTTTATTTGAAGGCGAATTAGAAGAATCAGAACGTCTGTTGCTTGAAGGCTACCTTGGACAGAAATGGGGAGTCCCCCTGCCCTCTTCCCACCCTTGGGATAAGGGGCGTCCTTCTTTTGGTGAAATCGTATCTGAAGGAGTTACTCCGGTCGGGTTTACTGGGCCAACCAGTAGTCCAATTGCGGTGAACCTGGGACCTGCCAATCTTCGTCAGTCCACGGCATCCCTTACCGGAAAATTGATCAACCCAGGTCGGGGTATTCTTAAACCTGGAGAATTTTCACCCCAGGATTACCCGGGATTACAGATGTGGCTCGATAGCAGTGCACCCAATGGACTTAATTATGATGCTAATGATACACCCGAACCTATTCCCTGGCACCCAGGCGTTGTGCAGGAAGTGGTATTCCACTTAGATGCCAATGACTCAAGCAGCATCACCCTAAGTGATGAGGATGTAGCCGAGTGGATGGACAAGAGTGGTAATGGTTACGACATGATAGCTCAGGGACACCCAACTCTAGTTGATTATGGATACGGTACTGGGTTAAAAGTTGTTCGACTTGAGACAGACCAGCAATCCAACGCTAATAAGAAAGCAGGCGGGGATTCTCTTTACACTCAACAAGAATGGGATACCAGCACAGGGGACTTCACTATGTTTGCCGTTGCCCGCTATGCGGCTGATCAGGCAGATGAATGGTATAAGAACAATTTTATTATTTCTGATAGATCAGGTAAAAACAACTGGGCGTTTGGGTTTGGGTACGATGTTCTCGGATTTTCACTTCTTGGAAAAGAGAGCTTGAATATAGTTAGTCGATTAACTTATGAAGCCCACGAAATCTTTATACCTTCTACGGTTTCAATAGATGAAGTATTTCGAGTAACAATACAGGGGGTTGATTGTAATTTCACTGCTACAACAACGGTAAAATCTGATGTGTTTGATGGGATTGCACTCGCCATTGCAAGTGAATTCCCCAGCGCCTTTAATTTTGGCAAATCCTCAGACAAACTTCGCTTGAATAGTAGCGCGGCTGAAATAACTAGAAATGTTACTGTATCGACTAATTTAACTTTTACAGTAAGTCCCCCAAATGGTGTGTTTTTAAGTTCTGGGGACGATGGGTTTCACTTAGTTGCTGTGGATATTGACGGCTCCGAAGATCTAGCCAATGCATGGGTAGATCTTAGAAATGTGACCCAGTACCCAAGTGCTGCGAATACTAACAACAACAGACACTTCCCCAAATACTTGCAATTTGGAGGGCATGGAACAAATCGTGGATTTTCCACTGCTGAAATTGGTGAATTCATTGCTTTCAATAAGGTTCTGACTCTGGAAGAAAGGCAAAAAGTTGAAGGTTATTTATTCTACCGCTGGGTACAAATGTTTAGTGTGGACCCCAGTCATCCCTACGCCAGTACCCCTCCCGATTGGTCGCCCAATAATGAGGTCAGCCTGCAAGCATGGTTTGATGCCAATGATTCGAGTACCATAAATAAAAACTTTGTCAAAAAGTGGAAGGATAGTGCCAACCTCAATGAATTTTCCCAAGTGGACTTGCCAAACCGACCCAGAATAACTGCTAATTCAATTAATGGACTTCCGGTTGTCGATTTTGATGGGGCAAAAGATTCACTGTCCATAAATTCCCGTTTCGGCCTTGGCAAAAACCCCGATCTTTCTATTTTTGCCGTTTCCATGACTGACTCGCAACGGGTTAGTATGTACAGCGAAGATAATAACATCAGTGCCTTTCCCACCGGTTATGAAGAGACTAAGGGACCGGAATTTTTAGTGGATCAGGATCTATCTACCGCTTATTTCCAACCCGATGGTAACCAGTCCACCTTAACCATTGATTTACCCGTTCCTGGTCGCGTAACTGCTCTTTCCTTTATTTCCAGCAATAATGATGAACGCCTGGGAGATCCCTCCAGTTTTCTTTTTGAAGGCTTGGAAAACAATGGTTCATTTTCAACGATCATTGAAGAATTAATTCCGGAATTTGATAGCCCCAAACAGAATCGATTGATCGCATTTGAAAACGATCAAAACTTCAGCACTTATCGGATTACCTTTCTCAATAATCAGGATGAGTTTAATAATTCTAAACAAATTGAGTTGGGCGAGATAGACCTTCTGGGCGTTCCCGGTAGTGATACCTGGTTGAGCACCGCTCCCCTCTTACATATTGGGGGGCAGGCAAACACCCGTATTTTGTCTGCCGCTCCGGGAAGTTGGAGGTTTAATGGAGGAGAAGTAAATTACTCCCCCATCGAACCAAACACACCCAGCCTACAGATATGGAGTAGGAATAGAGCAAGTGATTATAATTCATCCAGATTCTTCTTCAATGGTACCGAACAATCCGCCACTGAAATATACAACCCCGAACAATATCCCTTAGACACCAATCCATTTGCATCACTTGGAACTGGATATGGTGCATTCGGTAGCATCATGCCCTTTGATGGTAAGATCGGGGAACTTATTGTTCTTGAGGATGCATCGGATGAAACCCGGCTAAAGTTTGAAGGCTATTTGGCTCATAAATGGGGGCTTACTGATAAACTGCCGAGTGATCACCCCTATAAAACTCAATTCAATGCAACCTACTTTCCCCCCACTCCGATCAGTGGACTGTATGATCTATCGGGCAATGGAAATCATGCCACCCAATTGAATAACGAAAAACAACCTGGGCTAAGACTGAGCGGATTAAATGGGAAAAATGTAGTACAATTTGACGGTAATGACTTCCTCACTTTCGAGCGGTCAATCAATTCGATTAGGTCTGTCTTTATTGTATCCAAAAGGGTATCTGGAAACCGGGGATTTTTACTCGGACATTCTCAAAATTACGGCTTTCAGACCGGGGAGTCCACAATGTGGAAATTTCTTAAACTAAGCACTGAAAACATAGACGACTTTAACCTTATCGACCTCGAAGGGTTGACTGACCCCAACTTAATTAACGGATCATTTCAGGAAAACGGGCAATGGAAGGATGGACTCGCACAGGACTACCTCGCCGGAGCTTCTTCGATTATCAGCATTACCACAGACGGTCCAGTACGGGCTTCGAATTTCTCAAAAAACCCTATCGGTAACCGGTTTTGGAAAGGAAACCTTTCAGAAATACTTATTTTCAACGAAGTATTACCAACCAATGCAGTTCGTGAAATCGAGGGCTACTTGGCACACAAATGGGGATTAGAACCCAACCTCTTGCCCACTCATCCCTTCAGAAATGACAAACCCGTACCTTCTGAACCTTCTGCCGAGATTACTCTGCTGTGGGGAAATACCGATGGAGGAACCAATTTGGACATGTGGGAAAATTCGGTCAGTCTAGGACGAATCCGTAAAGGTCTTCGCAAACTGGAACCCGATGAAATTTTGGTAAAAGCAATTCCTGAACCCAATGATAAAGGAGCCAGTTATCCTGCTTCTAAATTGATTGATGGACTGGAACCCAAAAATGGATGGCGGTCCACTTGGACAGCCTGGTATGGAGTGGATCCACAAATTACATTTAGTTTTAAACGGTCATGGAAATTAAACAAGGCTAGGCTTTATTTCCAGCCCTTCGCTCGGGATGATGAACTCAAATCCATTGAGGTATACGCTGCCGATGATGAACTCGACTTCAATCTTTTCAGCACGGTTGATGAACTTGTGGGACCAGTGGAACAGGGAAAGTGGGTAGAATTCTCCCTCGATGGCGTGGATACTCAGGCAATTCGTTTACTCCCTCAATTCCAGGGATGGGGTCATCAGTGGGGAGAACTTGAATTCTGGGTTATTGATGATGGCAAATTCCAAGCGGATATAAGTGGATTATCCCCCAACGAATCTTATTTCTATCGCACATTTGCCTCCAATGACGGAGGATATTCCTGGGCTCCTCAAACGGATCAATTCACTGCTGAAGACCGGGTAAGCTACGAAACTGGTAAACTCTTCATCAATACAACTCTGGGCACTTGGGAACACACCAATGGAGATACGCGGAATGGTGTGGTTTCCCAAAGGAATTTTTATGATGAACTTGGAAATGCTTATCCTTTTAAAGTCTGTAATTTCGTCTTTGATCAATTGCGCTTAAGTGGTGACCTCGAAATTATTGTCTCTGGAGATGCTTCATTAAGTATTCAGATCAGCGGCGACGGATACCTCGGTAGTACCATTGATATTTCAGGACAAAGCGGAGATATTTCCCCAACACCCGGGGTAAGCCCGGGTGGTTTTGCCGGTGGTTCAGTTAATGAACGAGGTCAAGGCCCTGGTGGTGGGATATCCTCTTCCACCCCCGGAGGTGCAGGTCATGGAGGTACCGGTTCACACCCCACTCAAAATTCGGGCAGAACTTATGGAGATGGTAAAATTACAAGCCTGCTCGGAGGTAGTGGCGGAGGAGGGTTTGTTGTCGATACCACTGGTGGTGGTGGTGGTGGTGCTCTAGCAGTGGATGCCAATGGTTCGCTTACTATTGATAGTTCAATACTGGCCTTGGGAGGGAACGGCATGGGTGGAAGTGCTGGCGGTTCAGGTGGATCAATCCGCTTATCGGCAGATAATCTTTCTCTCGCCACAAATTCTTTGCTCGATGTAACTGGCGGAGCAAATGGGGGAGCTGGTGGTAGAATTTTTCTCAGTGGCCGAGTTACCTTGAACAACAATGGAAAAGACAACCTGGTCGCAAACCCAGGCGAAGGAGTGAGCATTGGATCCGGAGGGAGCGTTCGTTTCGACCGTTTAATCGCACAGGCTAACCTGCTTTCGTTCAGTGGCACCTTAACCATAGATACGAATTTAGGCATCATGGAACATTCCGATGGTACCCGGCATTATGGAATTATCGAAGATCGTACCTACCGTCACAGTGATGGAACTACATGGCCTTACTCAGTCTGCCACTTCGTCTTTGAGGAAATTCAATTAGGTGGAAGCCTGGTTATTAACCTTAAAGGAGAAAACGGATTGATTTTGGAAGCACGCTCCGGTGGTTTTATTCTGGGTGCCGACATTCGTGCAGATGGCGGCCATTCATCAAATGTGGATGGCAGTGGCGGAATCGCAATCCTTGGTGGATATGATGGGGCAGCAGCTGGCCAACTACTTGGGAATGGCCCAGGTAAACCGTCTGAATCATCTGAACAGGGCCATGGTGCGGGGCATGGTGCCGTTGGTTCTGGTGGAGCAAGTGAAATCGGTCATCCCTCGTTGAACAATTTACTTGGTGGAAGCTCTGGTGGTTCTTCCAGCCAGGATGGCTCGGGTGCAGGAGGAGGAGCCATTCAATTGAAAGCGGCTGGAAAATTAAAAATCGAACCAAATGTCATCGTGTCTGCCAATGGAGGAAATGGTGTTAGGTCCTCTGCATCCGGAGCCGGTGGTTCGATTCGGCTGGATGGTCAATCGATCGAAAATTTCGGGCGAATTGAGGCGAAATCAGGCCAGGGGGTAAAATTATCAGGCACCAGTCAAACTAGGGGATCAAGTGGTGGACGGATCGCTTTATACGCCCAGGCAGAAATTCATAGCGGCAATGTCGATGTGTCCGGAGAATGGATGAGTAACCCAGGGTCAATTTTCATTGGTGAAAACTATTTTGCATCCTCCATCGATTTGGATACTGGAACCTTGGTTTTTGATACCAAGTCAGGCTGCTTCTTCGTCGAAGGAGGAGCACACGGAGAGGGTGTTATCACTTCCACATCCTTTACTCATGGTATTAAAGATCCTTGGATATTCGATGTCTGTACCTTTACTTTCACCTATGTAGATATTGGTCCAGAGGTCGAAGTTATCCTGCGTGGAGATAAGCCACTGGTCATTCAAACGGTTGCGGGGGGAAATATTGTAATATCTTCGGATTTCATTCTCGATGGAGAAAAGGCCTCATCATCCGATGGATATGGTGGTCTGGGAGTGCTTAATCCCTGGAATGGTAGAAGCTCTCAAGCATTACCTGGTTACGGGCCTGGTGGGCCTGACGCAACTAGTTTTGGTGGCGGAAACGGGGCCTCCTTTAATTATAATCGAGACGGAAAGTTTCTCGTTCCCGGCAGTAGTGGATCCAGTGGAAGTTCATTTCAAGCCTCGGGTGCCGGAGGAGGAGCAATAAAATTTATTGCAGATGGGGACTTTATTCTAGATGGAGGTTCTCTTATCTCTGCTTCTGGTGGTATCGGACGAAACGATCAGGACCCCACCAAACCGGGAGGTGGCGGCTCTGGAGGTGCGGTTCATATTTTCGGCAACAACATTGATAATCGCGGAATGATCCGAGTGCTCGGAGGCAACGGAGGTGCAGAAGGCGGGCAAGTTCTTTTAGCCGCATCCAACTCACTGGAACGGGGAAACCTCAGCCTGGGATCTGGTAACTTGATTGAAATCAATCCCCCTCAATTTGTTCCAATCGATACTCAATATTTGAACTTTGGAAATGCCAAAGAAATTCAAAAACGTATCAACGCAACAACCAGAACTAATAACCTGGTAGTTCATTGGCCAATGGATGAGGAAGATGGATTTGTCCTGGTTGATGCAGTTGGAGAGAACCATGCAAACCTTTCTGGCAAAACCAGCAGAGTGGATGGAAAACTTGGTAAAGCAATTGAATTTGATGGCTCGACCGCATTTGCATGGACGAACCCCAATTTTGCAGAAATTGGAGTAACTGGAAAACAACCAAGGACCTTATCCTTTTGGTTCTGGACTCACCCCGTACAACTTAAAACCAAGCCAGGTCTGTATGGTTATGGCGAGCGTACCAATTACGATAACTTAGACAGGTTTTGGGGCATTCATAGCATTACAGATAATGACTTTTTATCATTAACGAGTGAACATTTTGGATCGAGTGTCTCTTTCTCTCACGAGCAGGAGATTCAAAGTAATTGGACGCACCTGGCTCACTTATACGACGGCAGTAGTATATCGATTTATTTGAATGGAAAACTGATTGGGGCGGAAACTAATTCAAATATTAACACGGGGCTGACTGAACCATTCTTGATCGGACGAACGAATAGTTTGAATGACTCCTATTTCAAAGGGAGGATTGATGATTTTAGAATTTACAACGATGTATTAATACCGATTGAGATTGATCAAATTTACCGGGCAGAAGATATCCTAGAACAGCACATTGATTATCAATTCCCCATAGGTATTAGTGGACAGGTTGATGTTGTGAACATGTATGGACTTCCGGAAGGTTTATCCTTCGATCTTAAAAGGTTGGAAGTTATCGGAGTTCCCAAAGAATCAGGAATTTTTGAAGTGAATATGACCGCTGCTAATGAAGCAGGCACAAGTTTCTCAACCCTTAAGCTTGTGGTAAGTAAATCTTTACCCGTTCTCTCAAGTATTAGTCCACGTAACATTAGCTCCAATGGAGCACTCTCATCTGCCCAAATCCATTCTGATGGAGGGGAACCCTTAAACATGTCGCTTTTTTGGGGAAGTGTGAATGGAGGAGATAACGAACAAGAATGGGATAACCAATACACCATTAATGACCAGGATTTTTCTGTCGGACGGGTATCTCAATTTATTGACGGGTTTGAAAAAAATGAAACTGTTTTTTACCGTTGGAAAGGAAGTAATTCAGTGTCTTCCGAAATCTGGAGTGAACCCACCTCTGAAGGATTAACAAACTGGTGGACATTTGATGAAATTATCGGTGATGAAATTATCGATAATTATGGTAACTCACCTGCCCATATGACTGGCATGAATGAAGGAAGCAAAGTATTTGGTTACAAAGGAAAAGCACTTTATTTCACATCCGGCTCTAACGAATCTGTACAGACTCCAAATTTCCGAGGAATTACTGGTAGTAATCCCCGAACCACTTCCCTATGGATTCATACTAAGGATCAAAACGCCACCCTCCTCGACTTTGGCGGGGAAGGAATGGGAGAGTCCTGGACATTAAGATTAGAGGACGGGAAGATAACTATGTTTTTTGGTGGTTACCTACGAGCTCAATCCGATGCTTTTGTAAGTGATTCCACCTGGCACCATATTGTCACTGGCCTCCCTAATGGAGCGACTCAAGTCGGTGATGTATTTGTCTACCTTGACGGCGAATCGGTGAACCTGACTCCTGTCTTCGATGTTCAAAACCTCAGTCCCGAAGTATGGTTTGATGCCAGTGATCTCGATGCGGATAGCATAATAGACACAACTCAATCTGGTAATATTTTAACTTGGATGGATAAGAGCCTGAATCAACGGGAGGCTACCTCTGTCGGTACCCCTTATTTAAATACAGCGAGCGGTCCCAATAGTGGTCGGGCCATCGAAATAAGGTCAGGGGATTACCTACCTATAGACGGTACATTTTTTGCCAAAGATTACTTTTTTGTCTTCCGTTCACCCCCAGCTAATCCGGTTTGGAGTGGATATGGTGGCCCCATGGGACATAACCCAACTAGCGGTCATAACCAAAGAAATTCAAATTATATCACCCATCACAACTCAACCTATTTTCATAGTAACCAATACCCCGCTGAGGTTTTTTTTTTTTTTTTCGCTTTAAGTGGTAATTTTGACCTCAGTTACATTACCGACTATATGATTGTCCGCTTGGTGGTAAATGACAACGATCGAGGCCCCTACTCTTCTTACCAAATTGGTAGGCTTACTGGATTGCAGTGTAACTTGGACATCGCTGAGATCTTAGCTTTTGGGGACAAATTATCCAATATTGATGCAAATTTATTGGAGTCGTATTTAGGCAACAAATGGGGTCTCGCAAACCAACTCCCTGCAGACCTATTCACTACCTCATCCATCCCCCTCAATACTTTA
>JAQXCL010000039.1 GCA_029251885.1 Opitutales bacterium
GGTGGATCGACCAGTTGGTACTACGACAGCCCAATCGATCCGACCTACCAGTACGAAACCTATGTTGCTAAAGAGTGTGTGGAATACATGGACAAGAATTACCGTACCCGGGTAAACCGTGGTTCCCGGGCAATCTCCGGAATGAGCATGGGAGGGCATGGTGCGATGTACCTTGCGATTCGTCACCCAGAAACTTTTGGCACAACTGTATGTCTGATGGGCGGGGTGGATATCCGCCCCTTTCCCAATAACTGGGAGATTAAGAAACGCTTGGGAGAAATGAGTACCAATCGAGAAAATTGGGAAGAGCACACCGTGATCAACCAGGCTAAAAAAATAAAGGACGAAGAGATCAAGATCGTACTGGACTGTGGGCGGGGAGACTTCTTTCTTCAGGTAAACCGTGCTTTGCACATGCAACTACTTAAGGATGGTATCAGTCATATTTACGAGGAGCATGAGGGCGTACACAATTGGCAGTTCTGCAAAGAAGCGATCGAGCGGCAGTTTCCTTACATCGCCACTCAGTTTGCCAGGAACTAATTTAAAATAAAACACTACCTAGTTATGATAAATCGATCTCATTACACCCTATTTTCTGCACTTTGGGCATTTTTTGGTTTTGTCTGCTTTACTTATTCTTCCCCAGTTATACCTGAAATAAAGTCCTTAGAAATTTCTGAAGTTTCATTTCAGTCGGAAAAAAACCTTCCCTATCTTTCCAAGCACTACTTATCTACAAAACCAGTAAAGCATGAGGATGGGATAAAACTTGGGGATTTAATGCAGGAATCCTCAAACCCTGAAGCTATCCTTAAACTTATTGATTCTTTTGTTGCCACTCAGCAAGGGATTAAGGCTGGAAAGACTGATAGTTTTGTCGTGGCGAAAGGTGGCAAGTTGTTGCTCGAATCATACTTTAGAAAGGGCAGGATAAATTATCCGCACTACCAAATGTCTATCACTAAGTCCTACACAACCTTGGCGTTGGGACGGGCGATGCAACTTGGTTACTTGAGTATGAAAGATTTGAATAAACCCATTCATCAATTCCTCAAAGATTTACAGGTTGATAAATTTGCCAAGGGTGCGAGCTCCATTACGCTTCACGATGCACTGTGCATGACTTCCGGAATTCGGATTCCCAAAGATAGGGCGAATGCTCGGTACATCATAAAAAATGCATTAAAAAGACAAGGCCATGCCCAGGCGATTTTCGAAATTACTGAAGCCGTGGATTCGACCAAGGGGCAGTATAAATATCAGTCAGCAGATACAGCCCTGGTTATGCAGGTTATCGAATCAGTTGTGCCTGGTGGAGCAGAGAAGTTTATTCGTGAAGAATTGTTTGCTCCCTTGGGTATCGACTTTTATGTCTGGCAAGAAGATCTAAGTGGACTACCCAAAGCAGCCGCGGGTTCGAGCCTACGTTCCAGAGATATGCTCAAGGTTGGACAACTTGTACTTAACCAAGGTAGATGGAAGGGCGAACAATTTATACCAGCTTATTTTATCGATCGTGCCACCAGTCCATTAGTTAAAACGAAAGGTAATGCCCATTATGGTTATTTCTGGTGGTATGAAAGCTACGAAGTTTCCGGGAAGACATATTTGAGCAAACAGGGAAGGGGAGCGGGTGGACAATTTATTATTATCCTACCCGATATTGATGTGGTTGCTGTTATTACTGCACACAATAAAGGAATGGGTGGGATGTTAAATCAAGTGTGCACCGTCCTAATTACTGCTTTTTCCAAGTAATAATCATGAAAATTAAATTTCTTTTGTTATCCATTTTTGGGGGAAGCCTGGTTTTTGCTGTACCAAAAAAGTTCAATGTCCTTTTTATTTCTGCTGATGATATGAATTGCGATCTCGGAGTCTATGGAAATTCCCAGGTAAAAACTCCTAACCTCGACCGTCTGGCCAAGCGGGGTGTTGTTTTCGAACGAGCCTATTGCCAACAGTCTTTGTGCGGTCCCAGTCGGGCAAGTGTAATGACTGGTATGCGACCTGAAGAGATTGGAATCTTGAGTAACAAGAATGACTTGCGTGAAAAAAACCCCAAGGTTGTCACTTTGGGACAGGCATATCGTCAGAATGGATATTTTTCTGCTCGTGCTGGAAAGATCTATCATTATGGCAACCCGTCCATGATTGGTAGTGATGGACATGATGACCCCCAAACCTGGGACGAAAGATACAATCCAATTGGGATCGACCGCTCTCAGCAGGAAAGTATTACAAGGTATGGACGCGGGCGGGAAAAAGATAAAAACCTGGGAATCAGTATGGCATGGTGGAATCCTGTCAGCAAAGATCAGGATCATACGGATGGTAAAGTGGCCTCAAAAATTATCGATTTAATCGAACGAAAAAAAGATGAACCATTCTTTTTAGCTGCTGGATTCTTTAATCCGCATTGTCCCTATGTAGCTCCAAAAAAATATTTCGATTTGTATCCGCTTGAAGAAATTGAGATGCAAGACCTCGACGAAGCTAAGCGAGACCTCGAAGATGTTCCCAAAATTGCTTTGAATCGCGACCTAAATCATTGGCCTTATTACTTTGCCGATATTTCGATTGAACAAGCCCGGAAGTGTAAACAGGCCTACTTTGCGACTCAGTCCTTTGTGGATGCTCAGGTTGGTCGTTTACTGGATGCCCTCGAAGAAAACGACCTTTTAGACAGTACCATTATCGTCTTTTGGTCTGACCATGGTTACTTCCTTGGGGAGAAGGGATTATGGTACAAGCGGAAAGCATTCGAACGTTCTGTCCGGGTACCTCTCATTATTTCAGTTCCGGGAATGTCCAAGGGTGAAAGATTTTCCAAACCAGTTGAGTTACTTGATCTTTATCCCACGCTGATGGATCTGTGCGGAATTTCCTCCCCCTCTACATTGTCTGGCAAATCTCTACGACCGGTTCTTGAAAGTCCACAGAAGAACAAATGGAAAAAGCCTGCCGTCAGCTTGGTTTGGTATGGTAAAAGTGCATGGGGATACACCATTCGTAACGAGCGTTACCGCTACATGGAGTGGATGGAAGGAAAAGAAGGAAGGGAACTCTACGATCATTCAATGGACCCCGAAGAGGTCACCAATCTTGCAGACAATTCAAAATTTTCAGAGATCACTGCCTTGCTCTCAAAACAATTAAAATCCTATGTGCCCCAAGCACCCCACTTTCGGAATCCTTAAGTTCATAGAAAGTATTTCCTTTATGAAAATATTATTTTATTTATCGCTGTCCCTGATTAGTTTTTCTCTCTTTGCAAAAAAAGATGCTCCCAACTTCGTTATCTTTTTGACTGATGATATGGGCTGGGGGGACTTGGGTTGCTATGGACACCCGGAGATCAAGACCCCCAACTTGGATAAGTTTGCATCTCAAGGTACAAAGTTTACTGAGGCTTATTCCGCATGTGCCGTCTGCTCTCCTTCTCGTGCCGCAATCCTGACTGGTCGCACGCCATTCAGGAATGGGGTATGGCGCTGGGTTCCTTCCCAAAGTCCGATTCATCTTCGTGAGTCCGAAATTACACTTCCTGAACTCCTTAAGAAAAAGGGATACGCCACCTGTCATGTGGGTAAATGGCATCTTAATGGTTATTTTAATCATGCAAAACATCCCCAACCGATCGATCATGGGTTTGATCATTGGATGGCCACCCAGAATAACGCTCATCCTAATCACAAAAACCCCACAAATTTTGTTTTAAATGGAAAAGATATGGGCAGGTTGAATGGATACTCCGCCCCTCTGGTGGTCGAAGAGGGAATTCGCTGGCTCAAAGATATTAAGGAGCCAGGAAAGCCATTCTTTCTCAATGTCTGGACCCATGAACCTCACTTACCTATCGAGTCCTCTCCAGAGTTCATGAAGCCCTACCTACACCTCAAAGATGAAGGACTTCGACAGCATCACGGGAATATTACTCAAATCGATTATGCCTTCGGCAAATTGATGGACGCACTGGATAAGATGGACTTAGCGGGTGACACCTTTGTTTTTTTTACCTCAGATAATGGACCGGAGGGCAGTGGTAACAAAGGAAGAACCCGAGGTTCAACTGGTGGGCTGCGAGAACGTAAACGATCTTCTCACGAGGGTGGTATTCGCGTTCCAGGAATTGCTCGTTGGCCGGGCAGGATTCCGATCGGAGAAAATAAGGCTCCGGTTATCGGTTCTGATTTATTTTCTACTATCCTTGGAATCGTCGATATTCCATTACCCACGGATCGTACAATAGATGGTGCTGATTTCATGCCTCTCTTTTCTGGCGGGAAGATAGATAGAAAAGTTCCGATGTACTGGAGGAATCACCTTGCTGATCCTCAAGTACATGTTGCTCTTAGACAGGGAGGTTGGAAGGTTCTCGCCAATGTTCAATTGGACAAATTCCAATTATATAAGATCGATGAAGACTGGCAGGAAAGGAACGATCTAGCCCAGTCGAAACCAAAAAAGCTCGAAGAAATGAGTGCACTGCTGCTTTCCGTGCATAAACAGGTTGAAGAAGAGGGACCAAGCGAATGGTGGAAAAACCAACCAATGAGTAAAAAGGCTAAAAAAAAGTAAGCCCTACTTATACTGGGAGCTCGCCTGAGCAAGGTCCCTGCCTATTTCAGTAACAAGTTTTTTAGGACTTATGGCCTTGGTGTGGATGCCCCATGACAATATCCATGATTTAATCTCAACTAGGTCACACACCGTGATTTCAAAATCCACTCCTCCGTCACCCCGCTCTTTTACAACCTGACTTTTATTCCATACTTTTTCACGAATAAAGGGTGCAGCAACTTGGTCAAAAATCACTTTTACCTTAAACTTTTGTTTTCCGAAGAATGCCCCAAAGGCATGCTCTCTTGCCGCGGTTAGATCAAATGGTTTACAGGCTGGGTACTCCTTTCCCACTTTGATCTTACTTCCCATGCGGGCCAAGTGGTAACACGCCACATTGTCAGATTTTGCAGAGGATGCGAGCAGGTACCAGTTTCCTCCATGGTTGAATAAATGCCGGGGGCGTAAATTTCTTTTTCCTTCTTGGCCCGAGCTGGCTGCCCGGTATTGAACTTCGATTTCCCGGCTATCGCGACAAGCCTTTCCCAATAACTCCAAAGTTTCATAATTTGCCGTGCTTACTCCATTGGACAGGTAGGAGACATAGCGGTGCATATTTTCCATATTGCTAAGATCGAGAGGAGCGAGATGAGCGAGTAATTTTTTAAAAAAACTAACCAGAGGATCTTCGAATGCACTCCCCTGATATTGTTCGATTGAAGAACGGGCGACCAGAAGAGCAAAGACCTCCTGCCTGCTAAGCTTCATCGCCGGCATATCGATGACCGCTTCGGTATAGCGGTATCCCTTATACTCTCTTGAGTATTCAATAGGCAGGTTCATATCCTTCTTCATAAAGGCGATATCGCGTTGAATCGTCTTGGTGGATACTCCAAACCTTTTGGATAAGGAGGGGAGTCCGGGTGCCCGTTCCTTGTTTAAAAATTCGTGAATTCCTAACATCCTGTGCAGGGCTTTGTAAGTGGTTTCTTCGGTATCCATGCAAAGGATTAAATTCTATATGGACACCATACGTCCACTTTAATCCTTATTATATGAGGTCCTATGAAAATTATCCAAACTCCCCAAGCCCGATCCGTAGATATTAAAAAGCCAGAAGGTGATGCCCGTTCAATGGCAGATATCTCTTGCAGTTTGATTGATGATTTATTGGTTCAACCCCTTGATTCGACGGGTCGCTTATCCGATAATGATTTGTCAACTGTGTCACAACTCAAAGCAGTCATCTGTATGCTGGGTGAACAGGCCGGAGTCCTTGAAGATATGATCCTCGGGAAAGCCCATGAGGATGGATCAAATTAAATAATTTGAACAAACCCTAAACCACTAGTCTCAGCCGAGATCAAATGTCCTATGATGCACTGATCACCGATTTGGATGGAGATGGTAATAACGACATTTTTATAGCCGGTCAGAACAGAGAAAATGTCGTATGGTTCGAAAACCCCCAGCATTAATTTTCTAATAGTTCGTTGAGTGTGTAGTAGGCGACAGGATTTCGTAAACTTTTTCCGTCCGTATCTTTTAGCTCTGGAAGATTAAATTGGTAAATCTTTCTTTCTTCCAAGTTCGGAATCATTACCTGGATGGTGCTTCCGTCCAATGATTGCTCCACCCTCGTCGGTACGATTTTGTGGATATCAGTTTTGGGGTATCCATAATTCGGTCCGTACGGGTAATGGTAGCTTTGGACCCCAAAGTTTTTAGGATCAAGCTTGATGACTTGGTTAACCGGTTGGGTGAAATGAAAAAGAAACCCATCTTTTTGCAATTCGATCCGGTGGATTTCGAAAGGAGTAGTTCCCGAGTAGGCGATTTTTTGAAGGCCTGAGTCGGGTTTCCCGCGGGCCCAGTTTCCTTCACCCGCCCGGCCGATGATCAATTCGCCGGCTGACGAAAAGGCAAGCCGGCAAATCCCAGCCTTCAATCCTTCGGCATGGTAAAAGGAAAAGCAGGCTCCCTGGTATTGCCCGTTCACCTTTTCCAATGCCACCCGGATGATTCTTGGGTGTACGATATCCCCAATAAACATCTGACCTGCAAACGGGCCGAACTTTCCGCCCGTGGTATCCCAGGCTGGAGAGCCTGGTGAATTGGCCAGTTCACCATGGGGGAAATGAACTGCGGGGGGCTTTCTCATTTTTTCGAGCAGATCGATGGGAGCGGATTTGGGATCTTGGGAATACGGAAAATTCTGATCCCATCGCAGAGCAGCGGGATGCCCATGGAAATCGCCCTCCTCCAAGTGGTGGAGCATGGAGGTGGCTACCCAGTCCCCTTGGTTATCTGCCGCAAAGAGTTCACCTTGCGGACTTTTCCCAATCCCATTGGCGGTGCGTAACCCGCTCGACCATGGCCTGAACTCCCCACTTGGGGTAATCCGGTAGGACCACATACGGTAGGGGATGGGAGAAAATCCATTGGCACTTGCGGGTGAGCCATCGGGCTTACTTAATCCCGAGCAGGACAGAATGCCATGGAGACTGCCCGCAATCTTTCCTTCTACCAGTCCGTAGTTGTATTGATGAAAATTTGCTTCCATCGCAATCTGATCGCAGATCGTTTCGTAACGATCCGCCGTGCCATCTCCATCTTCATCCACCAACCGGGTTACTTCCGGGCGTTGCGAGACTACGGCGAAACCAGGTCCGGCAAGCAGACCCATCGGTTCGTGCAAGCCATGGGCAAACCTCTTCCAGTCCCCATTCTTTTGGGCCCATACATCCCCCCGTCGGGTACAGATGTAAAGAGTGCCATCCTCCGAATAATCCAACCCCGTAACTTCACACACTACGCCTGGAGGAGTGGGATAGGGTTGAACCGAGTAAGAGGGATCCGCCCATAGGCAAAAGCCGAATGAAATGATCTTGATGATCAACAGCAGGGACCAGATCCTCATTGCTTCACTTGTGCCCGGAAGGAAAAACTTTTCAGGTTATCCGCTTTTACAGCCCAAATGCCATCACTCTCTTGCGCTTCATCGGAGGACCAAATGGACGAACTTTGTCCGGGGTCGAAATAGATAGGTTCTTCTGCACCGGAAATCTTAAAGGACAGCACGATCGTTCGGTTATCTGCATCAAATCCAATCTTTTCTTCCACGCTTAAGCCATTGATTTGGTAAAGAAAGGTAGGGAGTTTTCCATCCGTACGATAGCCAAGAAATTTTACCTCAGGGTTTTGCTTACTCCCTATTCGAAGGGGGAAGCTCGCAGGTGCCTCAAAGATTTTTGTCCCCATTAATTTCGAATACCAACCACCATGCCCAGTCCAAGACTTCTCAAAATCAAGAAACCCACCTTCCCAAAAATAAAGAAGTTTACAAAGTTTAGCATCAAAGGCGTAGGAAATACCCCCGCTTAAACCCACCGCAATTGCCCGTGAAGATGCTCCGGGCAGATAGGTACGGTAGACGATGGGCTGATCCTGCACTTCCACCACTGTGCCCCTACGATTCTCCGGCAGGGAATACTTAGCATTCAAAGGCGGATTCGTTGATAGAACCGTATTTGATTCCTGAATTACAAGTTCCTCTTTCCGCCAACTTTCCAGGTGGGGAGAATCCTTAATGGCAAGTGCCCAATTCGTTAGTAATTGCAGGTTCTGGTCACTTACATGACTTTGTGGAGGCATCACATTGTTTCCCCACTTTCCTTTAACCCCTTTTTTTAAGCTATGTAGGACCGTTAATACACCGTTTGGGTCATTGGCGTATTTTTGAGAAACGGCCAGCATGGAAGGACCAATATGATCCTGGGTAATACGATGGCAGGCAACACAACCATTCGCTTTGTACAAGACTTTCTCGGCAGGCTCTTTTCCATTGGATTTAGATGCACAAAGCGGGCACGCGGACGAGCCAACCATCACAAATAAAAAAAGGAAACGAAGCATTGTTATTTCGAAAAGAAGTGGATCATAGATAGGCTTATTCAATTCAAAACGATACGATGAGCAACTTTGTAAGTTGCCCATGCTGTTTGCTGTTAAAGCTCGTACTGTGGGATTTTCATCCACTCCCCATCTTTGAGAGCAGATTGGTGAGCAATCACACCAGCCATGGTCATATTGAGAGCATCCCCAATATTTACGGTTGGTTCTCGGTCGAGCAGGATGGATTCGATGAAGTCATTGGTTAATTGTCCATGAGATCCTCCGTGTCCACCAGCTCCAACTCCGGGAGGGAGGGCAGGGCGTGAACCATTGATTTTTGGATTGTGTGGCTTTTGGCCGTAGACCCGGCCCTTTTCACCGTGGGCATTTTTCATATCCCAACTCACAGCCATGCGTGAGATACCGCCCTCGTTTGTTTTGAACATACCGACCTCAGTGCCAAATGGATTCTTCCATTGGTTTTCCTTGTGCTCATTGTACAACCCGGGCGTCCCCAGGCATGATACTTCAGTAAACCGTCCTCCGGTGATCGACACATAATAAGCATTGGAGTGAGTGGGATACCACATGGGGGGAAGCCCACGACGCCAACCGTTCACATCAATCTTACCATTTTTAGGGTTATAACCTGGGAGTCCGTTTGGTCCAAAATCATGATAATATTCTCCTTCGGAATAAATAATTTTTCCGAGTGCACCTGCTTGGTACTGAGTTCGCTTATCCCAGAG
>JAQXCL010000056.1 GCA_029251885.1 Opitutales bacterium
AGTTATCAATTGATTTCCACCAAAAGCAGGGACAGAGGTGGAGAAGGGATGCAATTCGGGTAGCCTGTTCTCTAATTGCCATTTGTGTGCTAGGTATCCTTCAACTCGTTGACGGTTAACGAAGTTCAGGTTCTCTGAAAATACTAATAGCTCGGCAATTTCTCCAGTAAAAGACTGTCCGATTGCATCAAGTGGTTTTGGGGATAATGAACTATTCGCGGAGCCCATGAGCGTCCCGTTTATCCAAAGGTTCTGGGTATTCGCCATGGTTCCAAAATTACATATTGTCCAGGAGTTAGCTGGTTGTACAGAAGCTATGGATGGATTACCGAAGTTGTAATCGAGGGAGAAAAATCCATTGCTATTGGTGCTAATCAAATCACCTCCAAATAATTTGCTTTCGCCTACAGAAGTTTGTTTTGCAACAAGGAATAAAATCGCGGGTTCCGTTATGGATTCCTGCAGGCTTAATGATTGATTGAAGGAGTTGTTGAAAGAAACGACCGTCTTACCTTGTAGGGATTGAGTAGAATTTGGAGCAATCCAGCTTGGCATCTTACTCGAGTTTGCTTCAACCGGACTGTTGTTATTACCCGATCGATCCGCCCAAAGACTAATTTTTCCAGAAGCAAGAAAATCTTCTGGCTGATCTTCAAGCCCATCGTTGTTTATATCGTTTGCATCCAACCAGAGAGCAAGCCCAGGAATGGAATCTGCAAATAGATTGCCGAAGCTTATATTAAAAGACTGGGTAACTGGTTCGGCGGCAAAGAAACGATCATCTCCATCCTGAGTTGCCGTAACTACTAATTCACCGGCATTGCGCACAGTAATATGATTATCTTTGATACTTGCTAGAGAAAGGTCAGATAGCGAGAACTGAACAGGTAGGTCCGAGCTTGCTTCTGCAGAGAGAACAAAAGGGAAATCTCCAACAGATCGATCTATCAATTCGGCAAATGTTATATTTTGGTCGGATTTGATGACATTGAGGTAATTATATTCCGGTAGTGATTTTTCATATTTAATATTCCCATTTTGCCTGGCGGTTATGCGGGTGGTGCCAGCCCCCAAAATTTCAATGGTTTGATAATCTCCACCTCCCTGGTTGTAAATTTTGCTGATGTCATTTTGAGAGAGTGATTTGTTGTAGATTCGTAAATCATCGATCAGACCGGCAAAAGATGAGGTTTCGTCTCCGGCAAAAAAGGTGCTAAAGCGGAAGTCCAGTGGGTGGCTGTTATTGGCCTCTTTTACATCCACTTGATCAACCACGACCTCCCCATTCGCATAAATTTTAAGGTTGCCCGTTTCCGGGTTGTGAGAAATTGCCAGGTGAGTCCAGTTGGAATCATTGAGCACGCTTTGATTGGCGTCGTATATGATGGTCGAGTTGTTTCCATCGGTGTAGAAAGCCAGGGCTATCGAACCGTTACCATCCTCTTTGTAGAGCCTGAAATGATTCATGGTGGGAACCCCCGTTTTTGTGAGAATGTTCATTTCCGGGCTATCGGAACTTGTGGAATTAGTATCCGGCTTTACCCAAACTGAAAATGTATAGTCCTTTTCGATTCGGATAGGTCCAAAATTTACCCTGCCTGAATTTCCGTTTAATTGTAAGGCACCTGAAAATTTACCGTCTTTCCACGCGTTGTTCTCACCAACGGTTACCAAGTCGAGCAGAGTTCCGGAATTTCGTCCCGTTTGATCATAAGCCTCGGCATACTTCGTTTCATCAAATTTCCAATGAGATTTAAGAAACTCTCTTTGTGTTACCAAAATTTTCGCGACTTTCTCGTTTGCCACCTCGTAGTAAAGGGGAAGTCCAGTCGTTTCATTATTGTCCAAATCAATCGAGCTTCCACTGAGGGTGATGGGTTGGGATAAGGCTGGTATATCATTGAGATCTTGGTCAAAAATAATGCCCTGCTTTTGTTTGTTACTCACCGTGAGGGTACCATCCACATAGGTGAAGAAATATTTGTCAGACAGACCGCCCGATCCCTGAATGGGATATTCTCCAATTGGGGTAGGAGAGGGAATCGATCCATCTGTTACACTAAGAGTTAAGCTAATGTTTCGGTCAAATTCAGACTCGTTATCCTCGCCCACTAAACCGATCAAGTCGTAGCCTAACTCGGGGTTTTGCTCTTCTGGCTTTCTGAAATGATTGTGAATTTGTACAACCAATTCTTTCTTAGCGATGAGGAATTCATCCAATACCTTGGGGGCTGCCTGATAGGTTGCATTGCCATCTCCAGGCTGGGAACCTTCCAGTTTTACGACCCCAGTCTTCAGGATATTTAAAGTGGTTGGCATTTGAGTTGAAGTAAGTTCGGCAAATTCTTCTCCTTCCACAATCCTTATATTGACCGGTAAGCCAGAGGTACTTGTCCAGTTTAGATCGATAGGGGGATCACCATATTTTACCGAATTTAATTCCTCAAAGATAATACTTTGTGTTCCCGGGTTTACGAAAAGGGTCATGTTTTCTTCATCACTACCAGAAGAATTTGAAGCCACAAGGGTGACATTAAAATCGAGACCCGATTGTGTGGGAGTTCCGAAAATTAATCCCGATTTTGCATCGATGGACAATCCAGAGGGCAACCCGGTTGCATTAAAATCGGTTGGTCCTTTGAGTGTTTCAATCTGATAGGAGAATTCTTCTCCGTAAGTCGCGACTAATGCAGAGTCGATAAAATTAAAAGCATTTTCCCTTTCCTTAGGATTAAGTGCATGTGCGTATATTCTAAAATCGTCAATCAAACCATCAAAAGCCAAATTAGTTGAGTCTTCACCCAAGTAGATCGTCGGATCTCCAGTGAGATTGCCTTTTGCATTCACGGAAGCAACTGCTTCTTCGTTGTTAATGTAGAGTCGGAATTTATTACCATCCCACCAAAGAACTATATGTAACCATGTTCCTAGTGGTAAAAGAGTTGGCTCGGTAGAACGCCATCTTGAACCCACATAAGCATTTGCACTTATGTATCCATCTTCAATCGATATATTAAAGCGACCCGATGAAACTACATTGGCGTCACTGTCTTCGGTCTTCATCCAAAAGCTAAGAGAGAAAGAGTTTCTCAAGCTCGGTTGGTCATTGGATTCGTCGAGGTTAGTTTTGATTTTTAAATCATCAAGGAAGCGAATTGCCTGACCTTTTCTGCCTGTAGCGGAATTATTGAGAAATAAATCGAATTCCGTATCGTTACTGTCGACAAAACCATGATTTTCAAAGCCCGAATAATCTTTAATTTCTATGCCGTCCAGCGAGTCGAACTTCCAGTGCGCTACAGCATCCTTAGGTAATAAAATAACTGGAACATTGTCAAAAACCGGAGGAGAATCCTCAAATCGATGGGTGCCAAAATCTCCCTCGCCGCTACCATAAAGAGTTTCAATCTCTTGGTTGGTTAATGTGCGTTGATAAACACGAAAATCATCCAAGCTTGGCGAAAAGCGGCTTCCGCCTTGGAGTGCATTTCCAATTGTGCGAATGTCAAGAGCTCCTCCATTATAGGTGGTTTCTTTAAACTTTTCGTTGCCATCGATAAAAAGTGAATAGCTGTTTTGATCTGATTTGAGCGCGAAATGATGCCATTGCGGTTGTTCTTCTGTACCCGATAGCGAGGTTGCATAAAAATCTGAGTCTGACACCCCGGAAAGAATGAATTGTTCATTTCCGGCAAGAAAAGCGGGAAAGTTTGAACCCGAAGACCAGGTAAGTACATATTCATCACCGACAGGATTGTGAATCGGATATTTGAACCAAGTTGAGACTGTCCAATTAGGCTGGGAGAAGAAAAGTGAATTGTAATCAAGATCAATTTTAGCGTTTTGAGGGTCAATGTTGTCAAAACCAATACCCGAAGTAAATTTACCTTCAGTATTCAAATCTGCATCAATTACCATACCATGCCTTAGAGTCTCGGAATAATCCTCAACTATGGATCCGCCAGTTTCATTAAAAGGATAGTAAAGGACCAATCCTTGACTAACCGCAAAACCAGACTCTGCCAAATCATCAAGTAATCCCCATTTATGAGCTAAATACCCCTCAACCATTTCGCGTTCAAAAGGTTCTAGCAGTCGGTCGAAAACGAGAATTTCTCCAATGGAGCCCGTTAGCATGCCTAAATCGGTTCTAGGGTCGAGACCAAGCGTGATTTGCTGAAGCGACTCATTTTCCCCACGAAATACATTAAGCCAGTTGTATGAACTTGCCTCCAAGGTCCAAGGGTTTTGTCCATCATCACCTCCGATAACAACGCCATCACCATAAGCACTGGCAAAGATATTGAGAGGACCGCTCAAACTGCTGAGAATCCCGACTTTCATGGATTGACCGGAGGAAAATTTAACCGAGGGAAGGGAGCCAAAACCGTTTTGTTCATAGGTAGGCATTTGGTTAATAATGGTTTGAATCGAATCTTTGGCACTTATTGATTTATCTACCCAGATGGGAATGTTTGCTTGGCCGAGCAATGAGTCTCTTTGACCATCTGCATCAATATCTGTGGCATCCAACCAAAGAATCAAGCCGTCCATGCTGTACTTGGTAAATTGGGTGTCGATCGTTTTGAAAGTCATAATTTGTTGAGCCCAGGTTTCACCGGCAATATTTTTGGCATAGGCACGGAAATAGTAGAGCTTGTTTTCCTCGAGGTTTGCGGAAATGGTTTTCTCAAAATTCCCAATATCGGCAGCCTGACTGAGGACTAACTTGTAGTCCCATGATGAATTGTCATCTGGATTGGCCGAAGTAGAGTTGGATTCGATAGGTTCATCTCCCCAGAAGATAATTACTTCGGCAGGATCTCCTCCCTCGGAACGAGAATTTGCTTGGTCAAGTTGTATACCAAATGGATCAAGTTGAGCATAGGGGTGGGTTTCTGGGAGTATGTCCTCTTGTAGGTTCCATTTGTGAGCCAAGTACCCTTCCAGGGTTGCCCGTTGCAAGGGGTTTAATTCACCCGAGAAAATCAGGATTTCTGCGACTTCACAGGCTGAGTTTTCAATGCCTTTACCTCCAAGCTGTAGTTGGCCAGGGCCAAAGTTCTGATTGTCTGATTCCCGGGATTCCAGGACTTTTAAAATACTGTCCTGCCAGAATGAAGCCCTGGGGTCGCCTGAATTATCACTAATGGTTCCCACATGAAGGTGCCAGTCATTATCTATAGGATCGCCGAACGCATAGATGTTACCACCTGCCCGCCAAAGGCCTATGCCATCCTGATGAAATCCAAAATAGAAATCGTCATTCCTGGAAGTGATTACCTGTTTGTTATTACCCCCTGTAAATCGGGCCAGGGTAATCATGGTGTAACCAGTTTGATGAAGAATTGAATTGAAGTTATAGCCAGTCCACATTTGGTCATCCTCCCCGTCAAAACTGACGGCGGGTTTTCCATTGAGTGCAAAGGATAGGAGCCTTGGACTTCCGTTTACATTATTGAAGCTACGATCTTGGTTCGGGCGGGCCGATTGATCCTGCCACCGGCTGAGGGTTTGTCCATTCTGTCCACTAATTTGTTCGGCATCAAACCATGCCTGAATACCGGGGATTGTGTCATACTTAAAACTCTCACCCAGAGAAATTTCTTCTTCAATTATTTCTCCACCGATCGATGCGAGGTTGGCCCTCAAGATGACTGACTGTGGTCTTGCCTCCATCGCTGGCAGAGTATTAATTTGTGGCTTCTCAACCACCCGGTATTCGACCAACCCGGTTTGATTGGCATCTCCTACAAATACTTGAGAGATTTCATTGGCAGATAAACCGCGGTCGTAGACTCTTACATCATCAATGGATCCCAGGAATGCACCAAAATTATCCAATCCAAAACTTCCTGAGGGTAAGCCAATAGATGGTACATCCTGGTGTATGGGGACAAAACCATCTCCGGATGAAATTTCCGGTTGGTCAACCAGTTTGCCATCAAGGTAAAGCTTCAATGCTTTAGTAGTTTCTCCATAACTTACGGCCAGGTGATGCCAGTTTTTTTCAATCTGATTAACCTTTTTCAACCCGCTGTAGCCAGGTGGTGATTCCTCAAGATAGCTATGATTCTGGGGTAATTTATTGGTGAGATTCCACTTGTGTGCCAAATAGCCCTCGATTTTTTCTATATTTTCACTGCCTATATCATTATTAAAAATAAGAACCTCTGAAATTCTTCCAGTCCATAAACCTCCCCCATTACCTGTCCCCCCAATTGTTACTGGATTAGTAGAAGTGGATTTAAGGGCACCTGTTAGGTTGCTTTGGAGCGCCTGACTGCCATTGACTTTCATGAGTAAGTTATGACTCATGGAACTTAAATTTTCGGATGAATAACGAATGGTGATCAAACTTGGACCACCGCTAAATCCATCATGAGTCCAAATGGCATCAGAACTCGTTCTCAGGTAAGAATTTCCTCCAGTAGCAGTATTAATGGCAGGACCCCATATTCTGTGACCATTTTTATCGGCCCTGTGGATCGTTAATGCCCAAGAAAAATCGTAGCTGTTATTATTCATCCAACCCGTTTGAGTTCCCTTACCGATTGGGTAACAAAAATGATCAAATGCAGTTTGGTAAAGAGTCGCAAAAATTACGATATCATCCCAACCTTCAAAAGTACTCTCACTATTTTCCAAGAAAAAGGAATCATTGGTAATGTCTATACAGCTGTTATCATTAAACCCATTGTTTAACCATTTAGGAGACCCAGTAAGAATCTTGGCGTTATGACCGGATTGACTTTTATCCCTCCAGAACCCAACGGTTTGACCACTGGCTGGCGGGCCTTCTGCACCCGGACTTGTACCTTGGTCCATACTTTCAATATCAGCAGAATCGAGCCATAATTTTAAGTTCCATTCTGGTTCTTGCAGGGGGGAGAACGGGAGCTTTAAACTCTCGTTCGTCATTTGCAAAAGTGCTGTGGAATTAACCTCAGTTCGAGTGCCGTTTACAATAACTTGTGCCCGGATGGTCCCTTCGTCATTAACAACAAGAAGCCCATTGTTCGAGTCACCCTCATCGTAGATTACTTGTTGCCGGTAACCTATGATTGGTTGGTTGGTAATATCATCCTCATAAATTTTGAGCATTTGCTCCTGGCTAAGGGCAGTATTGTAAAAGCGTAGTTCGTCTATCTTACCCAGGAAATAATCCTTTTCAATGGGGTCTGAGCCACCAACATTCCAGTACAAGTAGTCAGACAAATCGGCAACAATACCGTCGGGTAATTCAGATGTTAAAACGGATTGGCCATTGATAAAGAGTTCTATGGATGAATTTTGTTCATTTACCGAGACTCCGACCTGTGACCAAGCCGATTGAGTAATCTTTTGATCAGACTCGACTAACACTACATTATCCATGTTCTTATATTGGAAAAAGACGGTACCATCCTTATTAAGACCAAACTGAACCGGGCCTCTTCTTGCCAAAGTGGAACGGTTTTGGGTGCCGAATAAATTATATTGATCGGACGCCGATGGATGTATGGTGGTTAAGGATTGAGGACCTGAGCTGCTAGATGGGGTAGAGAACAGCAATTCGATTGAGGGAACTTCAGAGGTTACAGCATGGTAGACGGCCAGGCTGTAATTTCCTTCCGCAAGTTCAATAGAATCGATAATTTGGTTACTTTGATTCTCACCTAGGTAAACCAGGACTCTTTCTTCTGATTCAAAATATCCATTTTGATTTTTATCGAGCCATAGTGCAGCTTGCTCACTAATATTTGCTAATTCCCACTGGTAAGCACCCGATTCTTTGGCCTGAAAAACTCCAGTAAATAGACTCAGGGAATTATTATAATTATTTTGTTCCGTAAGCTGAAGTTCATAAAAATCAGCCCCTTCCGTAAATTTGAGCTTCCGGTTAAAATCAAATTCCAACTGATCGAGCATATTCCACTTGTTGGCCAGGTAATATTCAATGTTCAATCGTTCTGTGTTGGATAGTTCGGAATTAAACAATAAAAAGGCAGATACTTCACCCTTACTGGTTTCACTATTGTTGCCTAACTCATTTCTCCACCCACCAAACCTGATTTTTCCGGGGTGTGACGAACTATTGGATGCTCCTGCACCGTTTATTACTCCTGGCACAAGGTTTTTCCAGCTACTGCCTTGATCATTGCTGTTCATGGTGGCTGTGTGAATGTGCCAGTTTGTGTCAGAGGCATCGGATCCGCTGTGAAGCCAACCATTAAAGTAGAAACGGTTGTTTCCACCGCCATAATATCCAAAGAGCCAGTTGTGATGGCTCGCAATCAATCGTTGATTATCTCCTCCGGTTTGTCGGGATATGGAAAATATAGTGTAGTTTTTGCCATTGAAGGATGAATCAGTTCCTAGCATGTCACTTCCATCAAAATTAACTGTCCATTTACCTCCTGAAAATTTCCTTGTGGGATCACCCCAGGATCTAGTGAAATTGTATCCCTGACCAATAACGCTATTGTTCCAATCCAGAACGGCATTGTTGGTCTCATTAAAATCAAAGCTATTCTCGTTACTTGCATCCATCCAGATAATCAAACCGGGAATGTCCTGCGGACTAAAGGTGTTAAGATCAATGGTTTCCTCGTCCTTGAGCAGGGAGGTAAATGTTGGTTGTAAGGTTAACAGGTTTTCAATCTCGGACAGGTAATAGTCACTTGGTTCTAAATCAAAAGAAAAGGCGTTTAACTGACCCCGGGTAAATTTATCATCCCCAATGGTAGCGTTTACCCAAAGTGAAATGGAGTAGGAGTCATGATGGAGTGTGGATAAACTTTCTCTCGCGGGTACGAGAATATGGTCGAGATCAGATTCAAGATTGAGAGCACTGTCAAATAAGCCATCTGTCCAGGTGGTCGTTCCATTGATCGAGGCTTCATACTGTTCATAGTTGGTATCGAATGCGGTTAGTCCGAAGCCTAATTTGAAAGGGAAGTAAGCGGCTAGATCTTTGAAGGCAGTGATCTCGGGACCAGCATACAACTTGGGATCAATTTGCATCCAAGTCATGAAGGTACGGCCTTCGAATGATTCGTTCAAGTAACCGGTGTTTTCCGGATCAAGGTTAAGCCAGTCATTTGCCCCATCAAGATACAGTCCATTTCCTGAGTAGCCCGCCGTTCGGGTGGCATTATCTTCTTTTCCTTGAATGAGGGAATCCCTGAGGGGAATAACAGAATCAGTGGCAATAGTACCCGAAGACTCGTCCAGTCTCCAAAATGCCAAAAGATTTTCTTTGATCTCTGGTTCTCCGGTCGACCAGTCCGAACCGTCCTCGCTCTGAGCATATGCCCGGAAAAAATACTTTTGGCCAGGAATCAGACCCGTTATATTTGCGTCAAATTCACCCGCGGACAGGGGATTGCCGTTGTTTAATGTGATATTGTTTTCCCAGCCTGAGATGGAAAGTCCACCATCGGAAGAACCGTAATAAATGGTTACCAATGGATTTTCCAAATCGATATTAGTAAGTTCACCCGAAAGAAGGACCGAGTTGTTTGACTCCGGACTGGCCTGATAAAGTTCCACCACTGGTGGTTGCCTTTCATTAGAAGTAGTGAACTCTACACTTCCTCCAAGATAAAGAATGGAAATTTCTGAAGCGGTCAGGCTACGGTTGTAAATACGAATTTCATCCATTGTTCCTTCAAATTCCATTTCTTCACTTGAATCAGTACCAATACTTAGGCTTCTCTCGGCTAAAGTATTGAGGGGGATGGATGAGGTAGTGAATAGGTCTGCAGGGAGTTGGTTTGCGAGACCCCATTTGTTGCCTAAATACGACTCCAATAAATTTGCATCAATATTGGATAATTTGT
>JAQXCL010000092.1 GCA_029251885.1 Opitutales bacterium
ATCACACTTCCCTGGAACTATGCCTTGGTTGCGATGGTGGGTCTTCTAGTTGCCACCTTTGGCACTTTGCAAAATTATGGAGCCTTCTACATTAAGAACGGATGGCAAAGAGTTCGTGAATCTTTTAACAAAGCAAATTTCCAAGCCGCTATCATTGCTTTCTTTGTGTTTACCTCGTATTTTGCAACAAAGGATAATGAAACAAGTCGTTTGTTTCTTGCTTTTTATTTAGTTATTTGTTGGCCGCTTTTGCTCAGTGCAAATTTTGCACTGCCAGGAATTTTTAAGCGGGTGATTGGGTTTCGTGGAATGAACCGTGACAGCTTGTTGATTGGAAATCCTCACTCAGTAAAAGATTTAAACCTCTGGATGCGCCAGCAAACAGCCAACGGTTTTTCTTTTAGTGGAGTGTTTTCTACATCCAGGAGAAAAACTCAGGCGATACCTGGGTTGTCCGACTTAGGCTACTTCGACGAGTTGGAAAATTATCTCAAAGAAAACAGAGTTCATCAACTAGTGGTTTTGCCCGATCGTTTGATGGAAGATTGGGTAAGCAAAGTTGCTGAATTGGCTACGCAATATGGGTGTCGGGTGTTAATCTACAATAACTTATCCGCCTTGTTCGACGCACGGCTGGTTTTTATGGAAGAATCGGGAAGGCAATTTTTTACGCTTTTGAATGAACCCTTGGAAAGTCCGTTTAATCAAATGATAAAGCGTTGCTTTGATCTATTCCTAAGCATACCAGCGATTTTACTTCTTCTTCCTCCCAGCTTGTTGCTTGTAAAATTATTTCAAACAGTACAATCACAAGGTCCAATCTTTTTTAAGCAGGAACGGGTAGGGCTAGGGGGCAAACGTTTTGTGATTTGGAAGTTTCGCTCGATGACTCACGCGGAGAAGGGCACTCGTGACGAAGCTGTACAAGCTCATGAAGGAGATGAGCGAATCTTTGCCTTTGGGCATTTTATGCGTCGATTTAGCATAGATGAACTTCCCCAGTTTATCAATGTGTTGAAGGGGGATATGAGCCTAGTCGGTCCACGTCCGTATCTCGCCGAGCACGATTATTTGTTTGAACAAAATTATAAAGCCTATCGGGTTCGCCAATTTGTAAAGCCTGGGGTAACCGGGCCCGCTCAGTGCCGCGGATTGAGGGGCGAATTTACTGACCCTGACTTGGTAAGTAAACGTATTGAGCTCGATTTTAATTATGTTGGGAACTGGTCAATTTGGTTAGATGTAGAAATTGTTCTGCGCACGATTGGGCAGGTGCTTTTTCCTCCCAAGTCTGCCTGCTAGAGGATAGGGATATGGGGATTGCATTGGCAGCTCCGCGGACAACAGCTTGTTTACCTGTATGAAGATGGCAGGCGAATATGCCCTGGGTATTGAGTTTTTTCGGGGTGAACTTTCGGATGCATGCACCATTGCCCATGGAGGCGGGCTGATTACAGCACCTTCGGGACCGGGCTTAGCTCAGGATCTTTGCAACTGTGCAGAGTATCGTCGGGCCTTGGTGCAATCCGACTTGGTTCTTCCCGACAGTGGATTGCTTTGTTTGTGGAAGAAATGGGTTCAGGGATTTGACCTTCCAAGAATTTCCGGTCTAGTTTTTTTGGAAGCCATTTTGAATCGTACCGATTGGGAAAAAGAATCTGCCTTTTGGGTGATGCCTGACGAGGCACAAGCCCGAGCAAATATTTCATGGATCCAAAAAACTTATGGGCAAAAGATTGTTGATGCCGATTGTTACATCGCTCCCCAATACAAGAATTCTGGGAAATTAATAGACGAAGATTTGGCTGCCCAAATTGAAGAAAGGAAGCCAACTGCAGTATTCATACAAGTGGGCGGTGGAGTTCAGGAAAGGCTCGGCTTGTACCTAAAAGAGACACTAACTTTTTCCCCAAGTATTTATTGTACCGGAGCGGCGTTGGCATTTTTATCCGGACAACAGGCAAGAATTCCCAAGTGGGCAGATGCCATTTACTTGGGGTGGTTACTTAGATGCTTACACAATCCAATGGTATTTTTTCCCCGTTATTTTAAAGCCTTTCGATTGCTTGCTTTACTGGCAAGGCATGGGAACGATTCACCCGTGATCGAGGATTGAGATAGCGAGGAAAAGTTCTTAGCCTTTTAATACTCCCTACCATTCCCAAAAAACTTTTTCCACGGATGGCCGAAATTAAGCACCCTTTGATGCCATATCTTCTTGTTCCGATGCAGGCAGGTTTCAATCGTACACTCAAAAGAATGAAGAGAATCTACGATCTTTAGGAAATGGATCCTTTTTTTAAACGGGCAAACGCGATCATTCCTGCTCTTTATATGGGTTCGGACTTGATGGTTGGATTTCCTAGGGAAACGGAGGAAGATTTTGCCTTCACTGATAATTATTTAAAAGTTCGGGTACCTGAAAATCCACTAGGTTTTGAAAACTGAATGGCTCAGGTACAGATAGGTCAGACTTTTCCCGAGTATTGCCTGGCTGATTTGTTGGACTAGGAAAGCACTTAAGATCCACCCTTTTTGCCTTTGGCCTTGCTCATTTACCCATCCATCAAGGATAAGGGAGGGACATGAAAAAAATCTTCCTTTGTGACGGCCACAACCTTGCTTTTCGGGCTTTTTACGGAATTCGTGAACTATCTCGGTCGGATGGATTCCCTACCAATATGATACACGGATGGGTACGTTCTTTTTGGCGGCTTGAGGATGATTTTTCTCCGGATGAAACCTGGGTCTTTTTTGACCGGGGTGGTTGTCCAGCGAGGGAACAGATTTTGCCAGAGTACAAGGCAAACCGGGGAAGTCCGCCTGATGGATTTCCAGAGCAACTCGAATGGGTTAAAGAGCTCACAGGTGCGATGGGATATGGATGGGCAGAGAAAGAGGGACTTGAAGCCGATGATCTGATTGCTACAAAAACTATGGAGGTCAAGGGTGAGGGGAGTGAAGTTACCATAGTCTCTGCTGACAAAGACTTAGCCCAGTTGGTAAGCCCAGGGGTTAAGCAATTACTTCCTCCACCCACGGCGAATCCACGGTTGGGATGGCGTATGTTGGACGAAGCTGGTGTGACTGAGAAATTTGGGGTGTCCCCCAAATCGATATTGGATTATCTGGCTATCATAGGCGATCAATCAGACAATATTCCAGGACTGAATGGCGTGGGTCCAAAGACTGCGGTCAAGTGGTTAAAGGAATATGGCGATATGGAAAACTTGATCGCCAATGCCGGCCGAATAACCCCTAAGCGTTTTTGCAGTGTCGTTTATGAACGCCGAGAGGATTTGCGACGGAATTTAGACCTGATTCGTCTAATCGAGAACGCCAATTATACAGCGACACCACCCCAAGCTCCGAACCTTGAAAAATTGAAGGATATTTTTGGAAGGATGGAAATGCACAAGTCTTGGGAGGACGCTCAGAAACGTTACTGCTGAGATCGCCACTTTATTTGCTAATGTTGAAAACAGGCTTTTCCCCATTGGCAGTCTTTGTTATTAGTTGTCGAGATGACCAATTTGTTAAGTTTTGGACTACCCAAGGGGAGTTTGGAAGATGCCACGCTCAAACTCTTTGCCCGGGCTGGATTTAATATCACCAAGGGTTCACGCTCTTACACGCCTAGTTGGGACGATCCCGACATTGATGGCCGTTTTGTACGGGCCCAGGAAATGAGCAGGTATGTGGAGGATGGCTTTTTTGACTGTGGATTGACTGGCCATGACTGGGTGAAGGAAAATGGGTCGGATGTCGAAGTTGTAACCGATCTGGTCTACAGTCGGGCATCCAATCGTATTTCCAAGTGGGTATTGGCTGTGCCGGAAGCATCCGACATAAAATCCGTCAAAGATTTACAGGGTAAAAAAATTGCCACTGAACTTGTTCAAGTAACTAAAAACTTTTTGGCATCCCATGGAGTCGAGGCGGAAGTTGAATTTTCCTGGGGTGCGACGGAGGTAAAAGTTCCCGATCTTGTCGATGCGATCGTCGATCTAACTGAGACTGGAAGTTCTTTGCGGGCGAACAAATTACGCATTGTGGATGTCCTCATGGAGACAAATACTGTATTAATTGCTAACAAGGTTGCCTGGTCCAATCCTGAAAAGCGTGCTAAGATTGAGAGTATTTCCCTTATGCTCGATGCTGCTTTGCAAGCAGATGGAAAGGTCGGATTAAAACTGAATCTAGAACGATCCAAGCTCGAAGAAGCTCTAAAAGAAATGCCTGCCTTGCGTAACCCAACGGTCTCATCTCTGGCTGATAATAGCTGGGTAGCTGTGGAAACCGTGATTGAAAAGAAAGTATCGCGCGATTTAATTCCTGCCCTCAAGGCAATGGGGGCGGAAGGTATTGTGGAATACCCTTTAAACAAGGTAGTTCCCTAAAACTCACCTCTTCGAATCTGCCTTTTTTCTCCTTGCCGAATTTATTGCTTTGGCATTTTATAGGCACTTTAGTTCTTTTATCACCCACCATAGTAAACCCTCAACCCATCGGTCCGGGAATAGCTCGTGATTATGTCTCACGATTTTATGCATCCCTCCGAATGGCTAGAATAACACATTATTAATCACATGAGTTCTGTCATGGAAGAATTGCTCGCAGAGAGCAAAATTGAAAAACTTAAGGAAGGTTCCGTAATTTCCGGTACCGTCATGGAAATCCGTCCCACTGAAGTGGTGATTGATTTTGGTGGCAAAGCGGAAGGAGCCATTCCTGCTCACGAATTTTTAGATCTTAGCGAATTAGAGATCGGTTCGGATATCGAGGTGTTCCTCGAACGATTGGAAGACCGGGATGGTAATCCCCAACTTTCATTCGATAAAGCCGAACAGAAGAAAAACTGGGAGAAGATTGTAAACACCTGTGAAGAGGGATCGGTCATTACTGGGCGCGTTCGTACCAAGGTAAAGGGAGGATTGGTCGTAAATATTGGAGTGGATGCCTTTTTGCCATCCTCTCAGGTTGATATTCAGGCACCCAAAAACCTCGATCAGTTTGTTGGTCAAACATTTGATTTCAAAGTGGTTAAGATTAATCGCGAGCGCAAAAACATTGTCGTTTCCCGCCGTGAATTGATTGAGGAACGTCGCCAAGATAAAAAGCGCGAAATTCTTACCGGTATCAAACCTGGTGAAACTCGTCGTGGAATGGTTAAAAATATCACCGATTACGGTGCCTTTATCGATTTAGATGGTTTGGACGGCTTACTTCACATTACTGATATGAGTTGGGGTCGTATTTCACATCCAAGCGAGATGGTAAAGACCGGTGAAGAAATTACTGTTTGTATCATTGAAGTTGATCAGAAACGTGAAAGAGTTTCCTTGGGTCTCAAACAACTTTCATCCAATCCCTGGGATGATATCGAAGGTAAATTCCCCATCAACGCTAAGGTGCGCGGAAAAGTCGTCAATTTGGTTCCTTATGGTGCTTTTGTCGAATTGGAAGAGGGTGTCGAAGGACTTGTGCATGTTACCGAAATGTCATGGACTAAACGAATTACTAAACCAGGTGAAGTTCTCAATGTGGGTGACGAAGTCGACGCAGTAGTATTGGGAATTCAAAAAGAAGACCAAAAGATTTCTCTTGGTTTACGCCAACTCGATGTGAACCCATGGGATATGGCTACTCACAATTATCCTCCTGGGGCACGGGTGCGTGGAAAGATACGCAACCTTACCTCTTATGGTGCATTCTTAGAACTCGAAGAAGGTATTGACGGTATGGTTCATGTTTCGGACATGAGTTGGACTCGCAAGATCAATCATCCAAGTGAAATGGTCAAAAAGGGAGACGAGGTCGATGCAATCGTAGTTGAAGTCGATATCGATAACCAGCGCATCTCTCTTGGTATGAAGCAGTTAACTGATGATCCATGGCAAGAAATTGATCGTTTGTTCCGTATGGGAGATGTGGTTTCCGGTAAGGTTGCTCGCGTTGCCGGTTTCGGTGCTTTTATCGAGCTCGAACACGATATTGACGGTTTGGTCCACATCAGTCAGATAAGTGAGGAACGAATCGAAAAGGTAAAAGACCATCTTAATGAAGGGGACGAAGTTAAAGCCCGCGTTATTAAGATCGATCGTGATGAACGTAGAATTGGTCTGAGTATCAAGGCAGCTGAATATGATGAAGACGCCTTGGCCAAAGAAGTTGCATCTTATGATGAATCAGGGGAAGATCTTACGACTTCTTTTGGTGATTTGTTTGACCAAGCAACTGCAGATTCTGAAGACTAAGCCTAGCTATTTAAAGTAATATTAATCTATTAATGCCCCCGATCGGAATTCCGGTCGGGGGTTTTTTATGTCCAATTAAGAAATGAAATTTAGCTTACATCCAGTTAGGATATAGCACTCTCATGAAATAGATTTTTGCAGAAAAAATACTTTCCCGACTTTAGCTCTGACGAACGGGGAACGGATGATTGGTAAGACCAGAAATGTCTTTGTGCAGAAGGTCTTGAAGGATTTTTGCCTTTTCTGCCTGTTGTTTTTCCATCTCGACTTCCTCTAGAGTTCTTTGCTTTTCAAACTTCGACATTTTTTTGCGTAGATCGCGAAGAGCTTGTTCCTGTAATTGCCTGACTCTCTCACGAGTAATACCGATTTGCCCACCCACTTCCTCAAGAGTCAAAGGATCGCGCCCATCAAGGCCAAACCTGAGGCGTATAATATCTGCCTCACGTGGTTCCAGCATGGCCAATACCTGATTAACATCGCCGACCAAACTTTTAGACTGCAGTCGTTCAAGCGGGTTGACGGATTTTTCGTCGGGTACAATTTCTCCCAATGTGGATCCATCCTCATCATTGATCGGTGAATCAAGGGAGGCTGGGCGCAGGCTAACATTGCGAAGATGCGAAATTCGTGCTGAGGGTATTTTAAGTTCCTCGGACAATTCTTCATTGGTTGGTTCGCGCCCAAGTTCTTCCTCCATTTTTGCCACAGTTCTTCGAATCTTAGCCACCCGGTCGACCATGTGAACGGGCAGACGAATAGTCTTACTTTGATTTGCTAAGGCTCTTTTAATTGATTGTTTTATCCACCAAGAACCATAAGTGCTCAGCTTTCCACCCTTGGAGGGATCGAACCTTTCCACCGCTTTCATCAAGCCGATGTTGCCCTCGTTTATAAGATCGAGCACAGAAAGACCGAAGTATGAATACTCTTGGGCAATTTTAACGACCAATCTTAAATTGGCTGTGATCATCGTATCGCGGGCCTCTTTGTCACCCTTAGCGATTTTGGCCGCCAGTTCGATCTCTTCCTCCACGGTGAGTAGGGGGATATCTGATATCTGTTTCATGTAGATATCAAGAGAGCTTTGTTCAGGAGCCGGGTTCATCAGTTCAATTAGGTTGGACTACTAGATTGTTGAATTCGTTCAGCTAAGGCAATCGCCTTAAGCATGCCTTTGGCTTTATTAATGGTTTCCTGATATTCGTTGGCCGGAACGGAGTCAGCCACAATTCCGGCACCTGCTTGCAGATGAATTTTTCCTTTGCTGAGCATGGCAGTCCTAATTGCGATGCAGGAATCATGGTTTCCTTCGAAACCAAAATATCCAAGGGCACCAGCATAGGCATTGCGTTGTAGTTTTTCCTGTTCGGCAATAATTTGCATTGCGCGGACTTTTGGAGCTCCACTAACCGTACCGGCTGGAAAGGTTGCTCGCATGAGATCAAAAGCATTTTTGTCGGAAGATAATTTCCCCAAAACCTCAGATACGATATGCATAACATGGGAGTACCGCTCGATGTTCATGTATTCGGCCGCTCGTATACTGCCGATCTCGCAGACTCGACCGATGTCGTTACGGGCGAGATCCACCAACATTAAGTGTTCAGCTTTTTCCTTTTCGTCAGCAAGAAGTTCTTCCTCTAATAATTTGTCTTCTTGCGCCGTTTTTCCTCTCGGACGAGTTCCCGCAATCGGACGGATTAGAACCTCTCCTTCTTGCAGACGGACATGTACTTCGGGCGAAGCTCCCACGATAGAGAAATCCTCACCTTTCAATAGAAACATGTATGGAGATGGGTCGATTGCCCGGATCGAGCGATACAAATGAATTGGATCCCCAGTAAAAGGAATTTCAAACCTTTGAGAAAGCACAGTTTGAATAACATCTCCGGCACAAACATATTCTTTCGTCTTTTCGACCAAGCTTTCAAATTCGTCCTGATTGAAATTTCCAGCTGGTACGGGAGGTTCGCCCACATCGCAAAGAGGTGCAGGGGATAAGGAAGATGGAGCGAGCAAACGGTTTCGGGTTTGACGAATTCTTTCACAGGCCAATTCATAGGCGTTATGTGGATCATCTCCTGGAGTGACATTTGCACAAATGGTAAGGCTTTGATGGGCGTGATCAAAAATTAGCAAAAGATCCGTAACCATAAAATAGAGAAGCGGAAGGCCGAGTTCATCCTTCGGGGGTAGTGGTACGGTGGGTTCTACCCGGTTGGCATATTCATAGGACAAATAACCAACTGCTCCGCCGGAGAACCTACCATCTCTTAGAGGACTGAAGTAGCGGAGGTTAGAAATTTCATCTTCCACTAATTTTAAAGGATCTTCAGGAGTAGGAAGAGATTTCTTTTCCATTCCAACTTCCCAAATAGTTGTAGTTTCTTGAGCAGAGGAAATAATTTTCCTTGGTGAAAATCCGACGAAGGAAAACCGGCTTACTTGTTCTCCACCAACTACCGATTCGAAAAGAAAGGCCGGTTTTTGGTCTGATAACTTGGAGTATGCAGACAAGGGGGTTTCGGAATCGGCACTGAAGCGGGATTGAACAGCAATTAAATCAAAGGACTTAGACAGTTCTTTGAACTTAGATGGGGTAGGGTCGAAAGAAACGTTGGATTCCACGGTTTTACAAGAAGCGATGCTTAGGTAACAAATTGTCGAAGAACGAGCAAAATCTGTGTTGCTATTATTTTTGTGTTTGCGGTTGAGGGACTTTCGATTTCCACATGGTATTGAGTAAACAAACCTCTCGCAAATGCGAGCTTGTAATAATAAAGGAACCAAACAATGAAGAAATCCAAATACAGCCCAGCTCCCTATTCCGTTCATTGTGTCATTATGGGAGGGGGGCGAGGTACTCGTCTTTACCCACTTACCAAACTGCGCTGCAAACCTGCAGTTCCCTTGGGAGGTAAATATAGATTGGTAGATATTCCTATAAGTAATTGTATCAATTCCGGATATAACCAAATTTACTTACTCAGCCAATTTAATACCGAGTCTTTGCATCGTCACGTAGCCGATGCTTATCGTTTTGATCGTTTTGGTAGAGGCTATGTGGAGATTCTCTCTGCTGAGCAAACTGAGCATGGAGATGATTGGTACCAGGGTACAGCCGATGCAGTTCGTAGAAATATGATCCATTTTCATGCTAAGCCACAGGATGTGTTTGTTATACTTTCTGGAGATCAACTCTATCGGATGGATTTTTCCAAGATGGTGAAAGAGCATTTGGAGCGCGGTGCGGATGTTACAGTTGCTTCCAAACCTGTACCGCTAAGTGAGGCTTCGGGGCTTGGTTTGTTACGAGTCGGTGATAATGCCAAAATTGTGGATTTTGTTGAGAAACCCACTGATCCTGAAGTTATTTCCCGTTTGGTCCCGCCTGAACTTAAATCGGCGGATGGTATGGAGGATCGTTGCTTGGCATCAATGGGGATTTATGTATTTACCGCCACAGCAATGGAAGACGCACTTAAGGGGGATGCGACTGATTTTGGTAAGGAGATAATACCATCTTTAGTGGAGAAAAAAGATATCCGTTGTCATATTTTTGATGATTATTGGGAGGATATAGGCACGGTAAAAGCCTTCTTCGATGCAAATTTACAGCTTACCGATGAGGTTCCCGCATTTGATTTTTATGAGGGAGAAAGACCCATTTATAATCGTCCTGATATTTTGCCCACTGCCAAGTTGGGCAAATGCTTGGTCACGCGCACTACAATTGCTTCAGGAAGTGTGATTGGCGAGTCGACTTTAAATCGTTGCGTATTGGGTGAGCGTTCTATGGTTGGTGATAATTGCAACTTGGAAAGTGTGGTCATGGTGGGTGCTGACTTTTACGAGGATCATGCCGATCCTAATATTCCTGAACTGGGAGTTGGGCAGGGAGCCCAAATACAGGATGCAATAATCGATAAAAATGCGAGGATTGGAAAAAATGTTTTCCTTAGCCCCAAAGGTTTGGAAGAGGGTTGGGCCGATGCCGGGGAAAATGTTTATATCCGAGACGGTATTTTAATTGTTACTAAAAACGGAGTGGTTGCGGACGGCTTACATATTGGTAATTAAAAGTTTTAAACTTTTTGCCTTGAAGTCATGGTAGCTCTGCTTCAAATCGAATTCTGTTAAATGAGTATTCCTAATGAATTAAAATACACTTCTGATCATGAATGGGTAAAGATGGAGGGATCAGATTTTGTAATCGGCATAACCGATCATGCCCAAGACAGCTTGGGAGATGTCACTTTCGTGGAGTTGCCCGATATTGGTGCCCGGTTCGAAGATAAAGCCGTGTTTGGGGTGGTCGAATCCGTTAAGGCGGCATCCGACCTTTACATGCCAGTATCTGGGGAAGTTATTGAGGTGAACAATTCTCTAAATGATTCTCCTGAGAATGTAAACTCTGACCCTTATGGAAATGGCTGGATGATTAAAATTCGTCCGGATCAAGCTGACTCTATTGGTTCTTTGCTTGATGCAGATGCTTACTCCAAAGAGATTGGAGATTAGAATCTCTAAATTCAAGGGGTAAAAACCTCTTGCGGAGGGCGGTTTTTCTCCTCTACTATAAAAGTTTAGATGTTTCGCCCTTCATTCCGCTCATTCATTCTTGATCGATTTGTACCCAATCGATCTTTTTTCTGCTTGTTTTTGGCCTTTGTATTTTCTGTCTTTCCGGCATTTGGTAAAAAAGTTACGCCCAGCATTATTGTTGCCTCGATTGAGGGAGAGGTGAGTTCTCTTAACATGGTGGACGACTTTAAAGTTCAAATGGGGCCTACCAGTGTTGGTAAAAAAGTTAATCCCAAAACCATGTTAACCACCGGTAAGACTGGTAAAGTTGCACTTCTTTTTTCGAATGGGACGCTTATCACTATCAAGCCAGGAAGTCGTTTTTATCTTCGTACTTACAAACAATTGGAAGGCATAGTGGCAGGCACGATTGATCCAGGAAAGCTGGAAGAAGAACCCACCCAGTCAGAACTTTCTGCTCACTTAGATTATGGAAACTTGGTGGTCAAGGCACCAAAGCTCAAAAAGGGATCTTCGATGAAACTTACTAGCCCTCTGGGTACGGCGGGGATTCGTGGAACCATGTTTCAATTGATGGCCGTGCGAAATTCGGTAACTGGGGATATTATGGGCGGGATAAATCTAATCTCTGGAGATATTGATTTTACTGATACTGGGGGAACGGTCGTTTCTTTGCTTTCCGGTCAATCGATTCAATTAGCAACCAGTAAACTGGGAGCTCCGGTTGCTAGTCAAACTGGAGAATTAGTTGATCTCGCATCGACATATGGGCCAGCCCTTACTGATGGTTTCACACCTCCACCTTTAGCGAGCGTATTTTCTGGGTATTCTGAGTTTGCCGATGCAAATGATTTAGGAACTTCTGTTAATGATATGTTCCCCACAATGCCCGATTCCGTACCTTTGGGCACAACGGTGGGCAACTCGGCTGGCGGGTGGGAAGAAATTCACGAATTAGCCACTGATTTATTTTTTGAAATTGAAACGGCCGAAACTGTAGCTGCCGATTTCTCTTTTGAAGATATGACCTTGGCTCCCACGGTTGAT
>JAQXCL010000132.1 GCA_029251885.1 Opitutales bacterium
CATATATGTAATTATTATCTGCTGAGCCATCCCAGTTAACAAAAGCTTGGATGGTGTATGTACCGTCTGTTAGGCCCGATAGATAAAAGCTTGCTGGTTCTCCCGTCCAAGATGATTGCCATTGTAAACTATTAATATTTGCAGGTGCACCATACCTAAAGAAGAGTTGCTTGTCTCCGTATATACTTTTTTTGAATATTCTTCCTGAAATAATTCCATCTCCTGATGAATTCAAAGGATCTAAGTCCTCAGGATCAAACAGTCCATCTCCATCTGTATCTTTTGACCTGGGATTCGTTCCTTCAGTGTTTTCCTTGTTGTCACTCCAACCATCTGCGTCGGTATCATAAATTAATGGGTTTGAAGTATAACCAGATGGATTAACTATACTTTCATTAAAATCATTCCTGCCATCTAGGTCAGTATCTAAAGCGAGTGGGTTCGTCCCCGCATTCATTTCATCCTGGTGAGTATACTCCGGAAGATTCCCCTCAAAGTTCCACCATAAGGCATCTTGTTCCATGAACGAATCGAGGTATTGGTTAAGCCATTTTTCTCGACTATTAAGAAAGTTTTTATCGGACGGACGGACCCTCAATTGCTTACTGAGTACAGTGCCGTTATTTAAAGTTGTGTTCACATCTAACACCAATAAACCACTTGGAAAAACTGGCTTTATAACTGCACCGGTGCCAAAAGAAAGACTACTGTAATTGGCGTCCCAAATCGATAAAGTTGCGGTTTCTGAAATACCAAATCCGCGATGGTTAAGCTGAATCTCAAGAATTGCTCCATTGGTACTATTTACATCAGTTATATTTGCATCAAATCCATACCCTTCTGAAAAGCGCAGCTTATCTCCCTCTGCGTAACCTGCTCCACCAGCCGATATTTCAAAGCCGTTTAAAGTTCCTACTCCTTTTCTTAAAGTCGAATATAGAAACAATCTCACTTGCTCCCCACTTGCATTAAGGTCTCGATTACCCAGGGAGTCTTCAAGTTGTGCAACTCGACTATTGTTTCCGTCGGAGGCATTAAAGTCTAATGTTATATTCCAATCAATTTGTGGGGTTGGAGTTATAATAGATCCATTGGCATCATAAACGAGGGCATTTAAATTAAAGGGCTGATCTCCGCGAAAGTTTGTGGATAATGGAACTTCCAACGGGTTAACTCCTCCTCCATCGTCAGGAAAAAGAAAAAGGCTGGGAGCGCCCAATGCTTGAGATCCTGCAGACCCGTAATTTATAGTTTTGTTAGATTCCGAAAAATAATAACTCTCAAAGAAATCTACTCCAGAGATTGAATTGTTATAAACAATCGTAAAGCGATCACCGGGAAAAAAGACTGTTGTGTTATCGTCATCGACAATTTGCAGCGTCAAAGAGCCGTCCACATTTATAGCAACTGTTAGGTTTGGTTTACTTGTGGACAAGTTGTCTGGATTGGGGATAAAGACAAGTTCGGGAGGGTCTCCTGCTGGATCAAATCCCCGGCCAATACCCTCCAGCCTTTTATTATAAAATTCCTGAAGAAATTCATCTTCAGCACTTAACTGAGCTGATGGCCTTGCTAGGTTTCTTGATTCCAATGTCCAAACCAAAGAACTAATGCCCCGGCCCAAATTATCGGTTTCTAAGGTTAATTCAGGAAAACCTGGAACATATAAAACCTGGGAAATACGATAAGGATCTGCTTGGGGGCGAAAGGTACTCTCCTGAAGTTTTATATCCTCTAAAAATACACTCACATTATACATTCCCGGATCTAAATTTCCAAATGCATACTGCCCGTTTTGATCGGTATAGGAATACTGTCTTTTGGTTAGAGGTTCATTGATTGCCCAGCTTGATCCAGGTACTGGATCAGAGATCAAAATACGATTACCGAAAGCAGGAACTGTTTGAGTGCCAGCTCCTTGGATTATTCCATTTCCATAATATAACTCTGCAGGAAATCGATCATCTATATAGAGTTCAATAAAAGACTTTTTAGAATCGGGGTCGTAAGAAACAAAATTATTCAAACGAATATAGGTAGAGGAATTTTCATCCTCGTAGCCAAAATTGGTAAGGTTTGACAGATTACGACCATCAAGAAACTGTGCGCTTGGGCGCTCATCAAAGATTCCACGTTCGATTACAGTACCCGAAGAATTATCTTCGTAGCTGGCATTATCATCCAAGACTAACCTGGTCATTCTACTTGTTTGAAGCCCAGTGACTACAGCCGGAATGAAGTCGCTCGTTCCGTTAAAGTCTTGGTCCAATGCCACTGATCCGTTGAATTCAATATTGACTGCAGACAGGTCTCTCGTTGCCGAGTAGAGGCCTGGTTCCGTTACCTCTACTGAAAATATACGATCTCCCTGATGATCCGCCAAAATGGGCGTTCCCAAATTCCAGATTGATTGCAAGGTTGGATTATCCTCTGAGTGTCTTACCACGACTCTTAGCCTTTCTGGTGGATCACCAGATAAAGGGTCATTGGTATATGTACCACTAGAACTTCCGTCTCGTTCTTTAGTAAATAGAGAGTTTACCGTTTCGTCCCATGCCCAAGATCTTTCTTGAAACCCTTGGCCTGCTCCTTTCGGCCTGTAAATTTTATCCAGTTCTAAATTCTTTAACTTAGGATCATCTAAAATGACTGAGGTATTTAAACCATACTCATCAAAAACGGAAAAAGCATCTACCCCAGTTCCCGATCCTTCGACATAGATTTGTGAAGCATAATAATTTGATCCGTTGTCTTCTACGACAATTTCTAAAATCTTACCATTTTCACAAATGACGGATAAATTTGCATCCATGTGTATCCAATCACTGTAAGGGTTTCGATAATAAGCATTGTCATGTAATTGATAACTGAATTTTGTTCCCCAACATTTTCTCGCGAGAAATAAAGTATCGAGATGAGTAGCACTTCCAGGATTTTCAGTTAAGTTACAGTTTTTATGAGTGGCATCGTGTCGTATCCGCCAATCCGTTATTTGATCGCCAGTAGGTGTAATTAAAGTGCCATTTTCATCTTGATAGGGAAATTGCGCATCCGTCTCACCTGGGCATTCCTCAGGAGGGTACATGCCTACATGCACATGGCCACACTCGACCTTTCTTCCATCCTCAGTCATTCGAAGAAAAGTACATTTCCACTTTCGAGTAAAAGCGCCTCCGTCAACATATTGTATGTGTTTAGGGCCAACATCACGAACAATTGCCACCGGATCAACATACCCCCTACCACTTTTGGTAACTACCACTTTGTTAATTTCTCCGTTTACTACCTTGGGTGCTCCATGTGCTCGTTCGCCTGCGGCATCAATATCCTCTTCCTTTCTGCCTCTGTCCCAGATTTCTATCCATGGTTCAAGGTGGGAAAATAGGGGCGTATAGTGCCCAAGTGGCGCACCTTGGGCACACATGGTGCAACGAGGTATTTCTTGTAAATATCCGCCAAGACGCACCTCCAATGTGGCATTTTTTTCATCCGCAGACATGGTAAAATCTGAATGCTTTGCTGTTGGTCGGTTGTCAGGTTTCCAATTAAAATATCCAATTCCACCATCTAGAATTTTTGTGTCATCTATTGTCCCATCATTATCGTTATCGAGTGCTTGAATTATTGCACCTCGACCTCCTCCACCCGAAACAGTGACCATAGGATATATAGTAAAGGGATATTCCTGAGGGTCTATATTTTGATAATTTACATAGCCCGAACCACCAGAGATTATGCTGACATCAATGATTGCACCAGTTTCAGGGTTTATCTCTTTAACCTCCAAAATAGCTTCACTAATTAAATAAGGCACTGATTGGTTGTATTCCTGCAAATTCAAAATTGCATTGGTTTGTTGAGGAAAACCACCAATTACTTTTAGTTCGACTGGCATGCTGTAACCATACCCAGGGTTTTCCACAGAAACAGATGAAAAGGTACGATTAAAATCAATCAGCGAAATATTTACATCCTCACTGCCATTCCAGTCGTACACACCAAAAAATTCATTCAAAGGAGTATTTTTAAGGGTGGGATGACCATTCCAAGTATCAATATCTGCATACCCCAAATGTTCCTCCTCATTTTGATTTGCTGTTTTCGGTTGATATCCCGATCCATTTATTCGTACCTGATCAAAAGGTATACTAGTGATCCCATGTCCACGGTCTACTATACTAACTGTTTCGTTAATGTCAGGATCAAGGAAATAAAAGGCAAAGGCTTCAGCAGTTGGGCTATCAACCGCCAATGGATTGTGAACTGTTGGATCAGTTACCGAAAAAACAATTGCTTCATCAAATCCAAAAAGCCCTTGGGGTTGATGGTAGGGATGAGGCCATGGGAAAGAAGCATTTAATTCAAGCGGAGTGGAGCGGTTTTCGTCCATGGTAATATAGTCCACATATAATCGATCTACCATACGCCCATCAGGCATGGGTAGAGTGGTTACTAAATCCATTTTTTTGACCCATACAATCTCTCCAACCGAAGCATTCTCAAATTCACCAATACCTTTTGCATCGATTAACCTTCGCCAGCCATTTGCAGTGCCATTTCGCCAAGTATAATTACGTTTGGTTGAATTTGTTCCTTGGTGGAAATTGTAAACCGTATTCTCATCTTCAAGATAAGCGAATTGACCATGTGTACCATTGGATTCTGTAAAGTTTCCTTCCAACGCAGACAGGCTTGGAAAACTTGGTAGATTTGTCTTGTTCTCCTCAGAGCCATACCAAAATACAAATTCGGGGTTTTCACGATATCCCTCGCCTGATTCATTTATTTTTACAGTGCCTACAGCATCAACCACAGCATCTAATCTTGGAATTTGTTCACGACCTCGACGCAACTCGAATAGATATTGGACTTCCTCGTTTATTAAAGTCTTGTCGTAAATAATAAAGTCATCAATCCGACCGTTGAAAAATATTTCTGTATCGCGAACGGTTCGATCCATTGCTTTTCCAATGTTGAGAGTCTTTGCATCTGCTGAGAAAGCAAAGAGGTTATCAAAACCGTCATAAAGTGTGTCCGCCAAATCATATGGACTGACTGAGATATTTTCTCCATCTATCCAAATCTGACTACCGGGAAACGAAGCTGCAATATGATGCCATTCGCCATCGTTTACTCGATTACTCGGATTATTTGCACCTAAACCTGCAAGCCTCGGCAAACCATTGGACAACTCTAGAGCAAAAAAACTACCCGGCGTTATAGTAATTTCAGTTTGATTGGTTTCAACATCAGTAAAGACATCAATAACTGGAGGACTCGAACTCCAAAAGAGGGGATTGGGAGATTTAGTAGATGTTGTCTTAACCCAGAAGGAAAATGTTCCTTCGACTAGTCCAAATTTTAATGCATGGGTAGACAAATCGAGGTGATCATCAGTTCCATCAAAATTTAAAGACAGGCCATTTAATTCCCCGGCAAAGGAGTCTCCCAGCCTTCCACTTCCATTTGTAGAATTTGGATAAGGCGTAAACTCCGGAACCTTCTCATCACCAGCGACCACAGATTCAGGAGTGATGGGTAAAAAGTCTGCACTTCCCATTGGAGTTGCATGATATTTGTTGCCCGAAATATCTAAATAAGTACGCCCTGACAAATATCTCATCTCCGC
>JAQXCL010000137.1 GCA_029251885.1 Opitutales bacterium
GAAAATCAAAACCGTAATTTTTCGCTCAGATGTGTACAAGCTGCCAGTTTTAATCTTATTTCTGATTCTAAACTTGCACTGCACTCCGGGGCATACTGTTTTTATACACTCCGATCGCAAGGTCAGTTTGCCGTGTCATCCACCTTTGTTGATTTGCAGATTCATTCGGATAAACCATTTGCTCTAATGGTTGGTGTAACCACCAACGGAGGTATGAAAGTCATTGGTCTCTTGGGCCGGTTTACTCTCATTATGAATGAAAAAGAAGAAGAAGTCCTACCCGGAGAACTTGTTTTTTGTATGCCTAAGGATTTTAGCAGAAAAATGGATGTCGAATTAAATACCTTACTGTTAACCTCAAAATTGTTAAATTCCTTCGATAAGCCTGTTGTTTTTCATAAGAAATTAAACCAACAGGCTTTGTTGCAAGCTTTACGAACCAAAAATCGTTATCGTACAACGGTGGGTGATGTCCGTGGAAACCAAAATTTTGAGATGACGGTCTTCCCTGAAGAGTAAACCAAGTAACACAAGGTTACTTAGTTTGTCATGACCAAATTGAATTGTCGATGAGGACTGTTCTGTACTTGGTTCTATTCTTATTCCTTTCAGGTTGTTTTTCTACCCATTATGATAGAACTGAAAACTTTTCATTTCTATGGAAAGTTGGAGACTTGGAGAATGCAGAATTGGAAGCAGCAAGGTTGGCAAGAGAAGGACCGAAGAGAGATCGTATGCTTTATTACTTGGAGCAAGGAGCAGTTGCTCGAATGCATGCCAATTACCCAGCCAGCATTTCTGCCTTAGACGGAGCTTCTCGTGAGTATGATAGGTGGTATGGTCCACATTTGCGGACTGAGACCCGATTGTCTGATGAATTTTTATCCACCTTGGGTTCAGCAGAATCCAAACCCTATAAATCGAGGATTTATGAGCGGGCAATGTTGCGGACTTATCAAGCACACAATTACTTACTAGCAGGTGATCCTGGTCGTGCACGGGCAGAAATTTTTAAGACCCGACAGGCAATCGAGGATACCAAGGATCTATGGAGTAAGGAGCTTTCTGATGCCCGCGAGAAAAGTGAGAAAAAACAAGTGGATCTTTCTAAAACCCTTAATTCCAAGGTTTCTTCTTCCGTCCTTCGAGAGGAAAAAGAAAAGATCAAAGCCTTGATCCCCCCAGAATTTCCCAAGTTTGTAAACCCAGCGGCTCTGTATTTTGAATCATTGTACTTCTTACACGGTGCTAGCCAAAGAGAGGATTTTGCCAAGGCCGAACATTCATTACGAATACTAAGCTCGATTTATCCACAAAATAAATGGATTGAAGAGGACTACAGGGCGGCAAATGTGGGGACGCTCCCAACTGAGAAAAGTGTTTATGTCTTTTTTGAAACTGGACGAGCTCCCGTAAGAGTCGAAAAGAGGTTCGATCTACCTTTGTTCTTTTTATCCCCAACTTCTCGTGTCCCTTATCTGGGGATTGCGTTTCCAAGTCTCCGGTTAAATGATCAATTTTTGAAAGATATAAAAGTTTTTCCGACCATGGATAAATCCAAGGCGGTGACCACCAAATTATTAGCTGATATGGATGCGATTGTTGCTCAGGAATTTAACGAATATTTCGACATCGAATTAACCAAAGCGATCACTGGAGCCATATCCAAGGGCGGATTACAGCACTTGGCCACCAATGCAGTTCGTTCTGAAAATGATCTTACTCGAGTATCGGTAGGAGCAGGTGTAGGTATGTTGGCACAAGCAACTACCCGTGCAGACCTTCGTTCCTGGAGTACATTGCCTAAGCAGGTTAGGTTTTGTAAATTATCAATTCCCCAAGATCGGAAGTTGACCTTGAGCGGCGTAGGTACGAATTTGTCCACAATTGTGAATCTTAATAATCAACAGACTCAACTACTCTGGGTACGTAGTGTATCTGCCTTTACACCCTTGCGGGTTGTGGGAGTCTGCTCGCTGTCCCAGTATTAAAAAAACCATGAAGACTTATATTCAAAAATCTTTTTCGACCTTCTTCTTTTCATTGCTTTTTGTTCTTTCTGCATGCTCACATAAGGGAATAGTTGGTACGGTAGGCAAGACAGACCCTCAGGATAAAAGTGCACAACCGGAGGTGACAAAAGTTGAGTTCGGTGGCGAGTTGGAAAAAGCCCTCGAAGTGGTTCGAATAACCCAAGGTAAAGCCGATGGGAATCTTCTGCGTATGCAAGTGGAAATAAAAAACTATTCCTCTACAGAGGTTCAATTTACCCACAAACTTGAATGGCTTGATGACGAGGGTTTTTTAGTTAAAGATACTTCGCTTGTCTGGAAAGCCTTGATGATTCGTCCGGGAGAATCCAAGATGATTGAGTCAATTGCCACTCGACCGGGAGTTTCCGCTTTTAGATTAAAGATTCAACCTGCTAAAAATCCATGAACCGTTTATTACTTAGTGTATCGCTCATTTTTATATTCTTTTTCTTTTCTTGCGGAGAACGCAAGCCGGTAGGGCGGGCTGCTGATGCACGCTATCTTGAGGACGGGAGCAATAAGGGACTTGTCAATTTAGACAAGATTAATGCCCAGGACTTCTCCCGGGCGGCCAATCAGTTGGTGACCGATTTACTGGCCAGTGGCAGCCTAGCTGAGGCACCACTACAGCCTGCTATCCTTCATGTCGGTGAGATTCGTAATGATACTCAGACCTACTTTGATACCGATCTATTGCTGCAGGGGATGAAGCGTGACTTGCTTGCCAGCAAGAGGGTGCGTATTTCCACAACTGCGGGACCGGAGGGGAAGATTGCTGACTCATACGCTGACACAGTACGGAAAGAACTAGGTGCTGATGGAGATAAGCAGATCAATCGTCCACGCCCTTACTTTTCTTTGTCAGGGAAAATCATTGAGGAAACTTCAAGGGTCGAAAAAGTAACTCAAAAAGACTTTTACTTCCTCCTTACCTTGACTGAATTAAACGGTGGAACCGGGGTTTGGTTTGGCCGTGAGTTAATTACCAAGCAAGGTAGCAGGGGAGCGATCGGATTTTAAATAGATTCTTTCAACCGGGGAACGAACTTAGGGCTCAAGTCTTCAACTCTTTTTAGTCTTGCCCGGTTGACTAGTTGCTCTGGGTTTCCTGTGCAATCAACCAAATCTCCTCGCTGTAAACTAAGGAGTAATTTTTGATCTTCCTTAGGTAGGTTTCTTCTCTGCCATTCGTATTCCCTTTCGATTCCATCCACTCCCAAGCCCCATAGCGATATGGTTCCCTTGCGCTTACGCACGGGAGAAATAATTCGAAACATGCCCGATTTTTCAGGGAAGGCCCTCGGGCGTACTCGGGAAAGCATGGACATGCCAAACTTCACTTCCCTGATTTCCAGGTTCAAGCGCTGGTTAATTTGATCAACCTTTTGCGGAGGCGTACAGGGGCGCACTTCATGGCTAAAATATTTACTTTCGGTTTGCCAAAGTGGACAAGCCATACCGTTGAAGTAGGGTGCCTGAATGAATAAACGGTCATTTTCTTTAACTGCACCCGCACATGCACTGTGCAAGGATCTACAAACCTCCCCCTCTGCTGGTTCGATCAATAGCATGTAACCGCTATCTTTGAGTAGGTTACCCAAATGAATAATTGTATCGGATCGTTCTTTATCTTCTGATCCTTCCCAGCATTCGTTCAGGGCATAACTGGAGAGAATAAGGTCATATCCAGTCTTGGTTGCATGATCGTCCAAGTGTCGAAGGTTCTTTCTTTCGGTCAATACCCGGGTGTTTGGCCACAGATGATTAGCATCCCGGTGAATGCGCCGCAAGAAGGTCAGGCTCTTGCCTGAATAATCCCATGCATCCAATTCGATGGGGTTTCGGATGCCCCATGCTCGTAGATAATAGAGCATGGCGAGTGAACTTGCACCGGTTCCACAGCCCAAGTCAAGAATGCGTAGTGGGCCCTTGCCCGGAGCTCGCCAACCACGATAGTCAAAGGCTTCAGCCAAGGCATATCCACAAGCGGCAAAGGTGCGTGGCGAATAAAAGTTTCCATAGGCAAGAATGGACAGATCCCGTGCCCCATAGGACGAGGGGTCAAAGTCTCGCGTTTTATTAAATCGGTCACTCTGACGTACAATCTCTTGGCGTAACAAATTTAGGATACGTTCCTCTCCCTGCTCTGGCCATTGTTGAACGGTTTGCTTCCACCACCAATCCTCCAGTTCCCCAGGGTAAGGGGGCAGGGTTATAGTAGGCTTCATTCGGGCGACTTGGGTAAATCGTCCCTCAAATTAAACGAACCGCAGATTGCTTAAAGCTTTCCGCCGTATATTGCACTATCGCCGAGTTGTTCCTCAATGCGGAGCAACTGGTTATATTTGCAAATCCGATCGGTACGGGAAAGGGAGCCTGTTTTAATCTGTCCAGCATTGGTAGCCACCGAGATATCGGCAATAGTTACATCCTCTGTTTCTCCAGAACGGTGGGAAATTACCGAGGTGTATTGAGCTTCTTTTGCCATTTCAACGGCGTCAAAAGTTTCGGTGAGCGTGCCAATTTGATTAACCTTTACCAAGATAGAATTAGCCACACCTTGGTCGATTCCCTTCTTTAAAAAATCTACATTGGTTACGAAAAGATCATCTCCAACAAGTTGCACGCGATCACCAATTGCGTCGGTCAACTTTTTCCAGCCGGCCCAGTCGTTTTCATCACAACCATCTTCAATCGAACGAATAGGGAACTTGTTTACCAATTCCTCATAAAAGGCGACCATCTCATCGGAATCCCTTTCAGAACCATCGCTTTTTCCAAATACATATTTTCCTTTTTCCTTGTCGAAAAATTCGGAAGAGGCCACATCGAGTGCGAATTGAATTTGGTCACCTAGTTTGTATCCCGCATTTTCTACGGCAGTTGAAAGAACTTCAAGTGCAGCAACATTACTAGCCAAGTTAGGTGCAAATCCCCCTTCATCTCCTACGGCGGTGGAAAGACCTTGATCCCTAAGCACCTTCTTGAGTGAATGAAAAATCTCACAACCCATACGTATCGATTCTTTGAAGGTAGATGCTCCAACTGGCATGATCATAAACTCTTGGACATCGATGGGTGCGTCTGAGTGAGATCCTCCGTTAAGAACATTCATCATCGGAACGGGCAAGACTTTGGCATTGGGACCACCCAGATATTTGTAAAGTGGAAGTCCACAGGCTTGGGCAGCAGCATGGGCGGTAGCCATGGATGCTCCAAGGATGGCATTAGCTCCAAGCACCGATTTGTTTGGCGTTCCATCTAACTCAAGCATCGCCCGGTCGATTGCAGTTTGATCAGTCGCGTCCAACCCAACCAAGGTCTCTGCAATTTTCTCATTCACATTGTCAACCGCTTGGGAAACTCCTTTACCCAAGTACCGGTCCTTTTCTCCGTCGCGTAATTCAATTGCTTCGTGCTCTCCGGTGCTTGCTCCTGAAGGAACGGCTGCCCTTCCAAATCCTCCCGAGCTTAATTCAACCTCCACCTCAACGGTGGGATTGCCGCGTGAATCAATAATTTCTCTTCCGTGTACTTCGATGATGTGTGTCATGATGAAAAAATTCTTTAGTAAATTGGGTGTGTTAAAAGATGAACAAGGGTTTAATAATGTCTTTTGTTGGAATTTTGTCAAAATTCTTTGGGATTTGTAAGCAGGTTCATCTGTCTCGCAATTTATAAATAAGGTGAATAGGGTAGTTTCTTTTAAAAATGGCCAAGCAAAAAAATGCAATCTCTCCAACCCGGGATGAAGATTATCCCGAATGGTACCAACAGGTGGTGCGAGCCGCCGATCTTGCCGAGAACACACCAGTGCGCGGATGTATGGTGATCAAGCCCTGGGGCTATGGGATTTGGGAAAATATCCGCGATGCCCTCGATGTAATGTTTAAAAAGACAGGACATAAAAATGCTTATTTCCCCCTCTTTATTCCCAAGAGTTTTTTGCAACGCGAAGCTGAACATGTTGATGGTTTTGCCAAGGAATGTGCCGTGGTTACCCATTCCCGTTTGGAAGCTGACGAAGATGGTATACTTCAACCTGCTGGTGAGTTGGATGAACCCTTGATCGTGCGTCCGACTTCAGAAACTATTATCGGCGAACTATTTGCCCGCTGGGTACAATCTTATCGAGATCTTCCTTTACTGATTAATCAATGGGCCAATGTGGTCCGCTGGGAGATGCGTCCCCGTCTTTTTTTACGTACCGCCGAATTTTTATGGCAAGAAGGGCATACCGTTCATGCCACGGCTGAGGAAGCGATTGAAGAAACCCAGCTAATGCTTCGTACCTATGCCGATTTTGCAGAGAATTGGCTAGCAATGCCAGTATTGCGCGGTGAAAAGACGGAGGCCGAACGTTTCCCAGGTGCAGAATCTACCCTTTGTATCGAGGCGATGATGCAGGACCGTAAAGCTTTGCAAGCGGGAACATCCCACTTCCTCGGGCAAAATTTTTCTAAGGCTTGTGGAATAAAATTTCAGGGAGTGCATGGAAAGGAAGAGTTGGGATGGACCACTTCTTGGGGGGTGTCTACCCGTTTAATTGGCGGCATGATCATGACTCATGCTGATGATGACGGATTGATTGTACCTCCTCGGGTTGCGCCTACTCAGGTGGCCATACTACCGGTCACCCCGAAAGAAGACTCCCGCTCACAAGTGCTCGAAGCCTGCGAGGCATTATCCAATGAGATTAATGAATGCACCGCTTTTGATGAGACTGTACGGGTGGAAATTGATGATCGGGACTTGCGGGGTGGAGAAAAATATTGGCAGTGGGTCAAGAAAGGAGTGCCCTTGACCGTGGAGATAGGACCCAGGGATTTGGAAAACGGAACGGTGTTTGTCGGGCGTCGGGATCAGGGGGCGAATCGACAAGGCATGGATTGCGAGGAATTGGTTCAAGGAGTTTCAGGAATATTGGAAGATATTCAGAAAGTTCTTTTCGAGCGGGCCTTGGCCTTTCGCGAAGAACATACCAAGACAATCGACGACAAGGATGAGCTTTACGAATTTTTCTCGGACGAATCTCAGGGAAAAACAATTCACGGTGGTTTTGCCCTCGTTCACTGGGACCGGGATGCAAAGTGGGAGGAGCAACTCAAAAACGACCTGAAGGTAACCGTACGCTGTATCCCGGAGGATTCC
>JAQXCL010000023.1 GCA_029251885.1 Opitutales bacterium
GGAAGCATAGTAGATGGAGTAGCAACCATAGTTTAGGGGGCTTGGGTGGTATTATGTTTTATCGAAGATAAAGAAGTTGGGTATTTTGCAAAGTAGGCGGCCAGCAAGTCTCGAGCGATTGGCGTGGCGGTTAATCCTCCCTGTACTTGGTCTTGTGGGATAACGCCTTCGATTAATACAGATACCGCAACCTTGGGCGAATCTGCCGGAGCAAAACCGATAAACCATGCGAGGTTTAATTTCATATTGTGGTTACGCCATTGCCCTGTACCTGTCTTGCCCGCAACCAAGACTCCATCAATTTGACACCTTCTCGCCGTTCCTTCCTTAGTAGCCAAGATCATACCGTCAACTATGGCTTGCCGGCTTGCATCATCTGTGAGCGGTTCCAAAGGAATGGATTCAGGCTTCGGATTGATCGTAATTTTAGGGTCGAAAGACTTAAGATTGGCCGCCAATTTTGCCATAAAACAAGCCATTTGTAGTGGACTTTGTCTGAGGCCGCCTTGTCCAATTGATATGTTAAAGGTATCTTCCATTGTCCAATTAACTCCAACTCGATTCTTCTTCCAAGTCGGATCCGGGACGATAGGCGAGTCTCTTAATGATGGGAGATCCAACAAAGGTCTCTGGTCCATTCCCACTCTTCTTGCTTCAGAAATTAAATGCTCATGTCCCATCCTTTCTGCGCATCTAAAAAAGTAAACATTGCAGCTCTGAGCAATTGCTTGACGAAGATTCAATTCTCCATGCTGTCCCGGGTGTACATGGCATTTCATACCCCGGTAAATCCCCTCGCACTTTAATTCTTCGCTCGGGTCCAGCGTGTTGGCTCCTAGTCCCGCAAGTGCGGTTACTAATTTAAATGGAGATGCCGGAGCATAGCCGGGATGCCAAGCCCGAGGTAACCAAGCCTCATTCCTCTGGATTTCATCATAAGCAGCCTGTGAAATATAAGGAGTTAAACTGCTAAGATCGTAATTTGGTTTACTGGCAAGAGCAAGAATTTCAAAGGTTTCTAAATCTAGAAGAACAGCAGCACCGGGGGGCGGAAGGGGGGGGGATAGGGAAAAAGCTCCTGGGTTATTTGCCGCCCTTTGTAAAACACCTTGCGAATAAAGACGCCTAAGGAGTCTTTGAGCATCCTCTTCTGTCCCTTTGAAGCCAGCCACTGTGGATGCTTGTTTTCCTGTTAAGGGGAAAGGGGCATCTTTGAAAGCGGAGAGTAGTAATTCAGCACGAACTTCTGTCTCATTCGTCCCAAGTAGGGCACGGCTCGTTCTGCGCTCCAAAGTCCGAGCCCAATCCCGATCTGGTAAAATCCTTTGGCTGGCCACTTTCGTAACCATTCGATCGATTGATTGTTCGGCAACTTTTTGAAGATCGAGATCAAGGGTAAGGTGGACAGACTGTCCTTTCTCGGACGCTTGCCTTTGCACTCTTTCAAAACGCGAACCCATTGGGTTGACGATCCAAATGTCCGCACCATCTTTGCCGCGCAACTGATGGTCAAAGGCTTTTTCAATACCTGCTTTACCTGTTCTTCCCTGTAGTTCAAAAGTTGCGAGGTCAGCACCGGCAAGTGAATCTAGGTTTGCTTCATAGCCACTGCCCACATATCCCAAAACATGAGAAGCAAGGAAGCTTTCTGGATAATACCGAACCGCTTTTGCTTGAACCTGAATAGGAGATTCTGGTGGAAGTTTCTCCACTAGAACTGCATATTCTTCGTTGGTTAAATCACCACAAACTTCTAGAGGGAGAACGAGTTTTCTGCGCCAATGCTTTTGAATGTCGTTCATAGTTAAGTCGCTATTTCGACCAGTTAATCCATTTACTTCACTGAGGTAATTTTGTACCACTGCATATCTTGCTTCCCAGGAATGTGAAAATCCGTTTACCGAAAAATCAAGAGTTCCATCCTCAGTTCCATTAAAAAGGTTGCTAAACCACGATTGATTAACCTTTGCTCTACTTACCTTTGCTAGAGGAACTCCATGAGGATCGAGATCATAATCCAAGGAAAACAAACCTCCTACATCGGAAAGTAGGTGGTTTCCTGAATTACTAACTCGAATAGACCGAAACTTTTTGGTCAAAGACTTTTCGATTCTGCAAATCCATGAATTTCCTGATTGTTTTACACTTAATTGTTTTTTGTTTATCCAAGCGACGACTTTTTTATCGGGTGAAATAACCTTCCCGCTAAGAGTAATTGCTCGTTTGCTTACATGATCATTAGTAAAGCAATGGTTAAGCAAATCGACTAAATCCAAATGATTAAATTTAGAGAGTTCCTCTCGCATCGAATAAGATAATCTTCGAAGTTTAACTTTTTCTTCCCAAATTTCCCGATTAAGAAGCTCTAGATGAAGGGTAGCTGAATAATGTGCCCGGTTGCCAATTAACAGATTATTGTCTCGGTCTACAACATCTCCTCTAGCTCCAGGTTTTAGAATTCTTCTTTGACCCTGAATACGCTCTTTTTCCAGGTAAGCATCCCGCTCCCAAATTTGCCTAAAAAATAAAAAACCAAACAAAATAAGAAAAAGACCAATGTATACTCCAGCAAAAATTCGAAAGCGTCGAGTTTCAGGAAAATATTTCTCAAAAAACTTCATTTTTTAAGCAAATAAAGTCCTTCAGATGTGGGCTTTATTCCCATAATTAAACTATTACAAAAGCTAGAAAACCATAGAGAAAGTGGAATGAGAAACAGCATAGATAGTGGAAGCTCGATCAAAAAACGCGTCCATGTCGAAGATGCAAGGCTTGGTTGGGATGAGGTGCAAAATATTGCCCATAGAATGGCCATGATCAGGTTTGCGATGAGCTGAAAAATAGTAATCTGGATAGAGCTTTGCTTTCCTAAGTGCAAAAATTCTCGGGCGATTAGAAAAATTAGGCACATGGCAAATGCATGGAATCCAAGAGTATGGTTAAAAAAAAGATCGAAGCTTAGACCGCTAAGAAAAAGAGCAGGCAAACTACGATTCAATCCGAGTAGCTGGTAGTGTGGAATAAATAAAAGGCCAGGCAGATAAAGAAAAAAGCCCCATTTCCCAATTACCGAATTAAATAAGGACAATGTTACGATAAATATGAAGTTGGCTAAGATTAGTACGCCCAAAAGTCGGTTTAAAGCCATCCCTTAGTCCTGTTTTCTTTGTGGCGGAGTAGGTCTGAGCACTGAGACTTCGGGGACTTTTCCTAGGTCTGTGTGTAAGATAACTTTACCATTTTTAAATAGACCATCCCCACTTTCCTCGAGCATTCTTACTGTTCCAACATGAAGGCCGCTTGGAAAGGTACCTCCCAGGGCCGATGTTTTTAAAAGCAGTGGTTTGCCTTTTTTAATGGTTATGTCGTGAGGCACATCTAAGACTACGCCCATGGGTTTACCACCGGGAAGAATTCCGTCTCCCTGAAAAGTTACCGGTCTGTCATCTCCTTGAAAGTGGGCAACGATTCGAAAATTTGGATTTGTGCATAGCTCAACTTTTGAGGAATTAAACCCAGATCGTTTAATTCTTCCAACAATTCCATGAGAAAAAACTACACCCATGCCAGGGGATATCTTTTGGTTGTTTCCTTTTCGTAAGGATAGTTCTTGCCACCATGAACTGAGATTACGGTGGGTAACCCTAGCGATTATAGGTTTGAATGAAACTTCAGGATCAATCCCGATTTCTTTTTGCAGGATAACTAGGCGTGATCTTAGGTCTTTAAGGCGGGATATTTCATTTTCCCATTTTTTTTTGTTGTTTTCATGAACCGTCCAATCTGCACGAATTCTTGCAAGATCACGGTTTTTGGAGATAAGAGTTTTTTTTGAATCAGCCTGGTGCCCCCAGTAGTTACTTAAATCTGATATTCTCGAAGTAATTTCCCAAATAGGGGCCTGGAATTCATCAAAGGCTGACTGGGTAAATATTTTCCAACTAGATGGCAGTCCGATAAAAAGAGCAAAAAAGACACCCAATATAAAAAAGGGTCCAAATCTGGGCCTGTCCTTGGGAGCGGCCAAGGTGAAAAGTTATTGGGTTACCAATCGATCAATCTGTTCGCGACTCAAGGAGTCGAGCAGGTTGAGGAATTCGCCTGTGCCATTAGCCACGCAACTTAAAGGGTCTTCTGCCTGAATCACGGTTAAGCCGGTCGCATCACTAATAACTTGATCCAACCCTCTAATGAGAGCACCACCACCAGCCAGTACAATCCCACGATCGATTAGGTCAGCGGAGTGTTCGGGTTGGCAACGATCCAGGGCATTTTTAACTAGATCAACAATTTGTTGAACCACTTCTTTGAGGGCTTCTTCTCGAATTTCTTGGGAGGTGATATGAATGGTTTTAGGTAAGCCCGCAGTAGAATCCCTACCTCTAACATCCATACTTAATTCACCTGATTCTAATGGTGAAGCTGACGCAATGGAAAACTTGATTTCTTCCGCAGTTCTTTCACCAATTAATAAACCGTAGGCTTTTTTCATGTAGGCAACTATGGCTTCATCTAATTCATCTCCTCCAACGCGTATACTTCGTTGAAAGGAAACTCCGGAAATTGAAATAATGGCAACTTCGGTTGTTCCACCACCAATATCCACAATCATATTTGCATATTCATCATGGATCGGAAGGCCAGCACCAATGGACGCAGCCATTGGTTCACCTAATAATAAAACTTCCCGAGCTCCTGCTCTTATTGCAGAGTCTTTGACTGCTCGTTTTTCTACCGCGGTGATACCGGAGGGAACAGCAATGACAACCCGCGGGGGGACCAATTTTCGTTTATCAACCTTTTCGATAAAGTATCGGAGCATGGCTTCGGATATTTCAAAGTCAGCAATAACACCGTCTTTCATTGGACGCAAAGCCTCAATGGTTCCTGGAGTACGACCAAGCATACGTTTGGCTTCGGAGCCTACTGCACATACTTTCTTGCTCGTTTTGTAGCGAGCGACCACACTTGGTTCGCGAAGCACTATTCCACGATCCTTGACAAAAACCAAGGTATTGGCCGTGCCTAGGTCTATTCCAATATCATTGGAAAGAAAGCCGAATAGGTTGCTTATCATGAGTTTATTATCAAAAGAGTACCCATGATTTCTTTCGGTTTTCTTGCAGGTGTCAAAGAGAAAGCATTCACATGTCTAATAAGTTGGGGAAAACTTGCAAAGATCAGCCTCAAATTAAGCTAATGATTTGTTTCTTTTTTCAGAAAGAAATACTACAAGAAAGCCACCAATAAGAAGGAAAATGGAGTAAAATTGCCCGCGCGACATCCCCAAAATCAATGAGGCATCGGGTTCGCGAAAAAATTCGCCTAAAATACGTGCAATAGCATAAGCGATTAAAAACTCTCCTCCTAACCTTCCGGGAACTTTCTGGGTAACTTGAGACTTCCAAAATCTTGATTGAACAAAGATAAATACAAGAAGTCCTTCTAAGACTGCTGCATAAAGTTGAGATGGGTGCCGAGCTATACCCATTAAAAAATCTGGAGCTTTAGGAAAAAGAACTCCCCATGAGCAGTCTGTTGCTCTTCCCCAAAGTTCTCCGTTTATAAAATTTGCCAATCTTCCAAAGAAGAGACCGGGGGGAACAACGCATGCAATTAAGTCTGCCACAGGCCAAAACGATTGATGAGATTTCTTTGCATACCAGTATGTGGCCAATATGACTCCAATAAATCCACCATGACTAGCCATGCCGCCCTGCCATACATAGAGTAACATTAACGGATCGTTAACAAGTTCTTCCGTCCGATATAAAAGAGCAAATCCGATTCTACCACCAAGCAATACTCCTAACACTTGGAAAGTCATTAGGTTGACAATTTGATCCTTATCATAAGGACTACGATTTTTTCGGTAAGCAATAAGCAAGAGAAAATAGGCGGCCAGAAAACCTGCTAGGTAGGACAAGCCATACCACCTTAATCCTCCTGGTCCCCAGTCTCCCCATGAATCAGGGAATTTCCATAAAAAGGGACTGAGGTCATGAACCCAAAATGAAGCAAGAAAATCCATAGTTAATCTTAGTTGCTAGGTTTTATCTCTAAATTGGATTGAGCGTCATGACGACGTTTGGCCAACTCGCGCATATCAACTGCCAAATCGTCATGTTCAAAGATTTCTTGGCCCAAAATACTTTCCATGATGTCTTCCATTGCCAGAACCCCAGCTACCGAACCAAACTCATCCACAGCAATGGAAAGTTGAGAATGCTCAGCGAGTAACAATCTTAGGGCTTTATCTGCACCAGCATTTTCAGGAACAAATAGCGGGTTAAAGGCTAAACTACTGAGTAAGGCTTGAGGCTTTTCCCCAACCATTGCATTGTGAAGATCTCGTCGGCGTACCACGCCGGTAATATGGTCAATATTGTCGGAGTAGATGGGAATTCTGGCAAATGGGACATTGGGATAGTTCTTAAAAACTTTTTCGACCGTCCAGTTTTCATCCAATGCAAGCATGACAGTTCGAGGGGTCATAATTTCACTAACCTTCACACCATCCAGTCGAAGTGCGTTAGTAACCCAGTCACTTTCATCGTTGGAGAGCGTTCCTTCTTTTGCTCCCTTGCGAGCTAATAAGATAATTTCTTCTTCGTCTTTATCACTCGATTTTTTCTTGGGAGGAACCATAGCCTGCATCGTAAACTTGCAAATCTTGGAAAATGGAGTCATGAGCCATCTCACAACCACCAGAGGAGGAATTAAAAAAGCAAGCATTTCTGCCCGATAACTAACGGTTAGGTTTTTTGGCAGTATTTCGGAAAAAAATAAGATTCCCAAAGTCATTCCTCCTGCAAAGAATAGAATCGAATTACTTCCGTCCCCAAAAGTTTTCTCTGCTAAACCGCCTGCAAGTGTAGCACCGAGTGTGTTTGCGATGGTATTTAGGCTAAGTATGGCCGAACTTGTTTCCTCAATCTCGAACCTAGCCTGATCTAGTAATCTACCTCGCTTAGGAGCTTTCTTTTTAAATTGTTCAATTTCAGCAGTTGTTACACTGAGAACCATCGCCTCGAGAATGGAGCACATGGCGGAAACACCGATAGTCAAACTTACGGCAATTACTAGCTGGCTAGCCATTCAAAAATCATTTCTTGTACTTTGACAGAGCATTGGCTCATCACTATTACAAACTACTCATATGCTGGATTTGGCAAGCTTTGAAAATGACAGACTTAAAAAAACTCACTCTTTACAATCGTCACAAGAAGAACGGAGCGAAATTTTCTCCGTTTGCTGGTTGGAATATGCCGGTTTCATACCGTAGTTCAATAGATGAGCATTTAAGTGTAAGGGAAAATGTCGGATTGTTTGATGTTTCTCACATGGGAGAAATTGAGGTTTCTGGTCCTCAGTCCCTGGATTTTCTAAATTTCGCCCTTACCAATGATCTAAACAAATGTTCACTGGGGCAGGCACAATACACTCTTCTTTGTAACGAACAAGGAGGTACATTGGATGACCTCTTGGTTTATCGTCTAAAGCATGACCATTTTTTACTTTGCGTAAATGCTTCCAATGTTAAGGACGACTACAACACTTTGTTCGAACGTTCATTGGGATTTAATTGCTCAGTTCACAATTTGACCTCCTCATTTGGACAGCTCGCTTTGCAAGGGCCATCTTCTGAAAAGATACTCAGTCAAATAATTGATCAGGACTTAAGCAAACTTACCAAAATGAGCTTTCTTGAGGGTAATTGGATGGGGCAAAAAACAATTTTGTCCAGATCTGGATATACAGGAGAAGATGGCTTTGAAATTTATTGTTCTCCACCTGAGTTGGACATCTGGGCTGATGCAATGGAGCAGTTCCATGTCCCTTGGGTTGGTCTTGCCGCCCGTGATAGTCTACGCTTGGAAGCAGGTTTTCCTTTACACGGTCATGAACTTTCTCCGCAGATTTCTCCGGTCAAAGCCGGCCTTTCCTGGGTTGTTGGTTGGAAAAAACAAAACTTTTGTGGTTTAAATTCATTAAGTTTTGAAAGAGACAATGGGGCATCCCAGCGGGTAATTCATTATTTGGTAGAAGATCGAAGAATTCCCCGTCAAGGTTGTGTAATTAAATGCCCGAATGGTAATGAAGTTGGATCGGTTTTGTCCGGGGGATACTCTCCTATGCTCAAAAAGCCGATGGGGACTGCACTAATAGATGCTACTGCATCAACAAATTTTAGCCTTAAAGGATGGAGAGCTATGCTTAGAGATAATGAAATCCAATTGGACTTTGGATTACCGGTATTAGGCAGAATTAAAGAAGCGGGGAAAAAGTAAGCTTAGCCATATATTGCTATGCGATTGTTGAACTATTTAGGGTCTTGAAAGCCACGAATAATAACATCGACACCGCCAAAATTGGAAAAATTTAAATTTTCAATCATTACATGCTCTAGTTTTTCTCGTAGTTGAGACCTAACTTCTTTGACCTTGCAATCCGGTTCCACCCTTAGACGAACTAGCAGGCGAATTACTTTTGATTTTTTATAAATCTTGGTAGCTGGAGAATGTACTCCAGGTATGCTCGAACAAGATTTTCGAACCAATTCCCTTAACGCTTGAGGAGTAATTTGCACAGCACCTTCTTCGTCGGAAAATACAGAGACGAGTTCGGGCTTTCCAAGTCTCAGAAACCACCATATGATAAAAAGTATAAAGGTGACGGCAAGTGAATACCAAAAAACAGGGGATGAAATTGCCTCACTTGAATCAAGACTTATGTAGTCTTGAATTTGAATGAGCATCGACACAAGTTATTCTGAGTCAGGTCCAGACCAGGTATCTTCACCATCCTCGTCCCGGTCCAAATTCTCTTGTTTAATATCATCAATGACGACATCAATTATGGATGCATGATTACCAGTCATTGAAAGGATCTGATCACGAATAGCTTCTTGGATTAGGGCTCCTGTTTTGGCAAGGTCTACTCCAAACCTTAAAACTACTCGAACTTCGATTTGATAAGTTCCGTCTTCTCCTTCGGTAACCGAGACTCCGCGCTCTGATTCTTTTTTAGCGAAAAAATCAGTCAAGCCTTCGACTACACCTGCTCCGCCAACATTAATAACGCCTTTCACCGATTGGGTAGCAAGCCTTACAATGCCCGCAACCACACTGTGATTAATCCGAATGGTTCCTAAGTTCCCGCTTTCTTCAGAGAACGTTGGGATACTTTCTTCAGAATCTGAATTTGTTTTCTTTTTAGTCATGCTGATTTTCTCCTACTGAGATTTTTTAAAAACATCCTTGGGTGCCCGGGCCAAAAATTCTTCCACATACGAAGTAGTAGCCTCACCTTGGCGGAATCCTGGATCCAATACTATGGCCTTGAGAAATTCGATATTTGTATCAATTCCCCGGATTATATATTCGCTGAGTGCCCGGTACATTCTATCCAATGCAATTTTTCGCGTTCTGCCATAGGTAACCAGCTTGGCAATCATGCTATCGTAGTAAGGGGAAACTGTGTAACCACCATAGACATGGGAGTCTACCCGCACACCGTGTCCGCCAGGTGCATAATAAAGACCTATAGTTCCAGGGGATGGAGCAAATCCGTTAGATGGGTTTTCCGCACAAATACGACATTCGATGGCGTGCTTATCATATGTGACTTCTTTTTGAGATATGCTGAGACGATTTCCAGAAGCTATATTAATTTGTTCTTTAATTAAATCGATTCCAGTAACTTCCTCAGTAACTGCATGTTCCACCTGAATACGGGTGTTCATTTCGATAAAATAAAAATTTCCCTTTGAATCAACTAAGAATTCGATGGTGCCTGCATTTATGTAATCTGCTGCGTTTGTTGCCTTAATTGCAGCCTTTCCCATGCGGGCACGCAAATTTTTATCCAAGAAGGGAGATGGTGCTTCTTCGATGACTTTTTGGTGCCTTCTTTGCACAGAACAATCTCTTTCGCCAAGGTGGATAACATTTCCATGTTTGTCAGCTAATACTTGAAACTCGATATGTCTTGGATTCTCCAAATATTTTTCAACATAAAGAGCACCATTACCAAACGCTTTGGTAGCTTCTAGTCGGGCAGATTGAAATTCCTTAGCAAAGCTCACCGCGTTGTGGGCTATTCGCATTCCGCGACCGCCACCTCCTGCAACAGCTTTTATAATAACCGGAAAACCAATTTTTTGAGCAATCTTAATCGCATCTTTTTCATTCTCAATAGGACCATCACTTCCGGGAATAATGGGCACACCCGCTTTGCTGACCGTTTCACGGGCCATTGCTTTGTCCCCCATTTTACCAATAGTTTCGGCTTTAGGACCTATGAAATTGATATTGCATGAGGCACATTGCTCGGCAAATTCTTCGTTTTCCGATAAGAAACCGTATCCGGGATGAATTGCATCGACATCAGCAATTTCAGCAGCACTTAAAATGCGGTCTGCTCGGAGATAACTTTCAGCTCCCGAAGCTGGGCCAATACAAATTGCTTCATCTGCAAGTTGTACATGAAGTGACTGTTCATCGGCTTCCGAATAAACTGCAAGTGTTTGAATTCCAAGTTCACGACAAGCACGGACTATGCGAAGGGCGATTTCTCCCCTGTTGGCAATGAGGATCTTTCGAATCATGGGGAGACTAGGATGGACGGATCTTGTACAACGCCTGGCCAAACTCAACGCTCACGCCATCTTCGACTAAGATTTCTAAAAGTTCACCAGATACATCAGATTGAATTTCATTCATTACTTTCATTGCCTCAATAATGCACAAGGTATCGCCTTTTTTGATTTTATCTCCGACTTTGATAAATTCGGGATCATCAGGAGAGGGGCGCCGGTAAAAGGTTCCAACCATGGGAGATACAAATGAATTGGCGTCTTCCTTATCTTTAGTTGCATCTGTGGATTTGCTAGATGCAGGGGTATCGGGAGATTGTGCCTGGATTGGTTGCGGATGAACCACAACTTCCCGATGGGAAATGGAGCCTTGATTAGATCCTGGACGTGCCAGCCTCAGCTTCAAGTCTTTTACTTCGATCTCAAGTTCTGTGAGATCCGATTTTTGCATTAATGAAACAATTCCTTTTAGCTCGCTTAAGTCCAATCTATGGTCCTCCTAATTTGAAGATTATCATGTTCCCTTTATCAAAGCTGATTTGGAACTACATGCAATGCTTGTTTTTGTTGAATTCTTCAAAATATTAGAATTTTGGGGTCAGAGGATTGGTTTTGAGATGAATAGTCCACTCAGGGTTTTCCCAGTCACCTTTAATTTTCAATGTACTTAGTCTAGATAGAGGGTCGGCCAAATTAACAAGTTGTTTTAATACTGGAATATTCAAATTACCTGCCAGTTTTAAATCTGCCAGTAAGTCGACTTCTGACTTAATCCAGTTTACTTCACCTTTGGCGTCGAAAGTGGACAAGGGACCGGATAGGGTTGCTTTGTCAAAAAGAATTCGGTCGTGATCCAAAAGAAATGGAGCATTTAAACGGTTAAAACTTAGGGCATCTGATGGTAAAGGCAGATTGAATGCTCCCAGCTTTGTTCGTATCCCTCCTAGCAGATGAATGGTTCCAATCTCTACATCATAAAAGTCAAAATTTCCACTTCCTTCAAAATGTCTGGGTTCAGATAAAGGTCCTTCGGCTTGCAGTGAAAAATCGATACGACCACCTTGATTGGATTTTTCTTTAGTGTTAATCGCACCCTGATCAGCATCTTCAATTTCTTGGTCTTGCAGGTGCGAACTTTTCTTTAAGCTTCGATTCAGGCGGTTTCGGTCAGCATTTTTAAGGTCAATGTTTAAACTGATGTGATCGGTTTTCTCAGAAATTTTGGTGACAGACAGCGTACCTTCTCCGCCAGCGATTCCAATTTTGTCAAAATTGACCTTGGTCAGTCCTTCTACGCTGTTAATCGTCCCACTAGCATAATCAAGTTCCACGCCCGAATATGAAAAAGGATGGTTGGTGGAAAGGTAGACCTTGTACCAAGAAACATTTTTATCCATTTCATTGTTCTTTTGGTTTTCGTGAATTTGTCCGGTTGCCTCACAGTAAACAACGCTTGCGTTCACATCGGATATAGCTTGGTAAACCTCAACTCCCAGTACTTCTTTTGCTTGGTTTACTGGGTAGTCACCTTTAAAGGAGAAATCCATCGATAAATTGGATTTTTCCAAAGATCTCGGGAAAACTAAAGTGCCATTCGCCTGTCCGTACTCGTGCTTTATATTCTTTGCTTTTAAACGGGTTGCTGTTTTATCGACCTCAACCTCGATTGATGAACGATCTAATTCAAAGCCCCTGTATCCTAATTTGTCAGTTTTTATCCAACCCTTCGTAAATGAATTCCCAGGAGGACCAGCCCAAATCCCAGAAATCGAGAAATTACCTTTCGGAATAGTTTCTGAAAATGAAAACTCTTTCCAAATTGGTTTCCACCAAAGTCCTAACCAATTATTTATGTCTGGTGGGTGGCAAGTTCCTTCAATTAAAAATCTGTACTTGTGAGGATTCCATTTTTGATAATATTTTCCGGTAACCTCACTCTTTCCAAGATTTCCATAGGCCTGATTTACCCAAATAGTAAAATCTTCTGCAATTTCTCCAACTAAACGAAACTTACCAGGTGGAGTTTCCAGTACAGAGAATTTTTTTGCGTCAAGTAAGAATTGTACAGGTTGATTCTGTCTTGTTGGAGTGGGGTTGCTCCAAAAGTGAAGACTGAATTTATCACCATCTAAAACTTTGAGATTTCCTTGTGGAAGGTCGTAAAAAAGATCGAAGTTTTTAGGGTTTATTTTCATCGATCCTTGCAATCCCCATTTGTTAGATTCTTTTCTAACATTTAGACAAATTCTCGTTTTATTTGTGTCCGATAAAACTTGGACATCGGTGAAATTTCCTTCACTTTTGGAATAAATGAATATTTCGTTGAGGTTACCGGTCATTTTACCCTGAAGGAAAAGATTTTGGAACGATGCAAATGAATCTGTTCCTGAGATTTTCAAATTTTCCAAATTAATAAGACTATTTGCTTTTATATATGGTTTGGAAAAAATTAATTCCATGCCTGCATTATTAAGATTTATTTTTTCAGCTGTTACTTCAATAGATGCGACTGTTAGGTTTTTGCCTCTTTCGGATTTATTCCATGAAAGTCTTGCTAGCAGGTCTTTTATTTTTTTGCCCTCACCTTTTTGTTGTGAAATTAAAACTTCGCCCATTTGACCATTTACTACTCCTCGTGTATCCACATGGACGATTGGGATTTTCTTATTCCATAATAAAAGGTTTTTCTTAAAGGCGATTGCATGTTCTAGAAATTTCTCCAGTTGTATTGGTTTTTGCTCTGGTCTAAAATCTTGGTGAAAGATTCGACTTAATTTTCTCAGTTCAAGATGAATAGATGATTGTAACGAACCTAAAAAAATATTTCCTTGGAGAAATAATGTTTCTTCCTGTGATCGGTTTTTTAATGAAAATTGCTTAATTTCAATTACTGGACCCACTTTTTCTTCTTTTAAAAAAACAGCTGAAGAAAACTTGATTTTATTGATTAAAAAAAGGGCCTTATTTATGGCGCCAGATGGATTGAGAGAGATTGACAGGTCTTTAATTTCTAAAATATTGGAACCTTTTGCCCAGATTTCTGCTTTCCCACATTCTAGCACAGAAAATCCAATGATTTCGGGTCTTTCTAATTTTACAAGGATATCATTTGGCAAAAAAGAATTTACCACAATTTCTGCAAATTTACTTGGGAATGGTATCCGTTGCGAACCGGTCAAAAGAAAAAACATTTGTGCGAGTAAACAGATGAATAGAAGCAAATTTACTTTGCTTCTCACTTTATAAAGGGAGGCATATGCACGCACAGGCTTCATGTAGAAGCTTGTGGCTTTAAGGTTCAAGAGGTTTTGAACTCAACCCCTTTGATAATTCATCAATCACTGATATCGGTAAATTGCAGACGAGTCCAAGCTCTGGAGACCCCGCAAACCATTTCGTTGCCCCGTACCGGTCAGTTAAATTAAAAAGAATCGAATTAACACCATTTTCGGCATTGCTCTGGAATTCAACTGAATATTTCCACGGTAGCCAATCTCCCTCCACCCATACGCCTTCATCGTTATATGAAAGTTCAATGAATGAATCAGCCTTGAACTCCATGATTCTATCATATGCTTCTCCATCCATTTCGTAAGAGAAAACATGAAGATTTTCTTTTTCTGGAATAGAATTTAGGACCACGCGATTCGGAATGAACTGATCAGGTAAAAGCTCGCGGTTTTTAAAATTAATGGCTCGCGTGGCTATAAGTTTATTCCATTGCGTGTTAACCAAACAAATCAATGCCTGTTCTGCAACGTAGGTATTCCATAAGGAGGACTCTACATTAGATTTACTGATCAATAAATTTTGACGGGTTGTATCCATTTGCTCGATCTCGAGTTTAAATTGAGGATGCTCAAAACCATGCATATGTAAAGCTGACTGATCTGGGCTAAAAAGAATAAAGTCCTTCACTTCGACCATGTTTAAATTGTGGATTAATTCTACAATAACAGAAAGATCAGCCTGGAAAGTGAAAGAGTCGGTTCCATTGTCTTCTAAGCCAACCCAGGAATTCAAGTCGTTTTTCCGAAGAGTCAGTGAGCGATTGCCCTCGACCATTCTAAGCCTTTTTACTTGATCAATTTCCAGGTTAAATAATCTTTTTTCACGCAGTTTTGTTGATAGAGTTTGAAAAACTTCTGCGTATGATGCCTGTACCCGGAAGGCTTGTGTTTTGCCTGAAAATAAAGCATGCAATTCACTATCGTCGCCCGAAGAAGATTGATAAAGTGTCAGGGTATGAGTTTTTCCCATTGCCTGGAGAGAAATATCGAAAAGTTTAGACAAGTTCTGATCGTCTTTAATCTCGGAAAACCCAATTAGTTTTTTAGAAACAATTTTATGAAGCAGTAAAGAAACTTCTTCATTGTTTGCAGGTCCATTGATCGGTGATGAAAATTCCCAACTGTCCCTTAGCTTGGTAAAAGCAGTTTCAATATTTTGTTCATCGGGTTTGAATTCAACAACTTTCAGTGCTTCAACTGCATACAAGGGGGTATTCCAAAAAGTAAGCGTCGTCCAATCAACTGTGGTCCGGTTTAACAGATCTTCAATTTGGCGTGGTGCTCGCCAAATTCCCTTTCCCTCAGAATTTTCGATCATTAAAAAACGGCTGCTTTGATCCCTAGTCAGGTCACCTAAAGTAAAACTTAAGGTTTTGCTCCCAGCTGATAATTGAAGTGAGGAAGAATTCGTATCAAAACCATAGTCTTGTTCAATTTCTCCCTTGCTGGGAAGCTCGTCGACTGAACATATAAAAGTGGGCTCCAAATGTGAGATTTTAGAAATCAGGTTTGCCAATGTGATCGGTTCTACAGACCAGGAAACGGGTTGAGTAAGAAACCATTCCATCTGATTTTTTTTCAGGATAATTTCTTGGCCTCTGACTGGTTGTCTAATTGCAATCTCATTCATGTTGGCAATCATTTCAGACAGATTTACGTCAATATTGCCAATGGATGAAGGCTCATCGTCCAAATTTAATATAATGAATACGGCCAACAAAACATTTGCCGCCAGAAGTAGAAAAGTTCGATTTTTGATCATTTTTTCATAATTCCTTTCTTAACCAACTCACAAAAACTCCACCAAATAGAACCATAAGCGGTACACTGGCAAAGTAATAAAAAAGAAGTTCAAACTCATTTTTCGACATCGAAACACTGTAAGATTGTAAAATTCTTGGAGGTACATCCAACATTTCATTATTTTCACCCATCCAGTAAACGATATTGCGGGCAAGTGCCTGGTTTCCTGCGCCAGATCGAAGTTTTTCATTAGATAATATTTTCGAAGAGCCAAGAACCATTAATTTACCTGCCGCAGTTAAGCCTGCTTGAGACGCCTGTTTAGGATTGGGCTGCGAAACTGAAAGTACAGGTACTGGCCCGGCTAAATCTAGCAGGGTATTTTTTTCAGGAGGAAATGATCTTTCAGTCCAACTTGAAAGAGCCCAGGAATCTCGAGATGAAAAAATTAACTCTTGTCCCATAAAGGGGGACTGTGCGGAATTTTCTATTTCCACGGGTCTGCAACGATCTGCTAAAATTGAAAAACCCTCGTTCATCAAGTTTTTAACAACTGGGTGGGAAGCTTCTCTTTGGTAAGTCCTTAAAAAATAGGCACCAGAAAAGAGGTCAAAGTTTTCCCGCTTGGGGTCAAAAACTAACATATCATGACATCTTATTCCCCATTCTTTAAGTAAGGGGCGTAAGCCAAGAGCAGGACGATCGCTCAGTGCCATTTCCTCGACTGGGTCTAGAGCCAATAACACTCGACCCCGGTTTTGATTTAAGAAATTTCGAAGAAGCTTAACTTCTTTATCTTGGAAGATGGCTTTGGGCCCAGAAATGACTAGGGCAAGTGCATCATTAGGCATTCTTTCGATTGTTCCCAAGTCGAGTGTAGCTACTTTTATATTCCTGTCCTCCATCAGTCCCCTTAACACCGAGTTTCCTTCCCTTGGGTCGAGGTCTTGTGGACTTGATTCGCCGTGACCTCTTGTGAAATATACCACTCTACGTTCCATAGCAGGGCTGGCCAAGTCCAAGATATAGCGCATGAGAGTTTCTTCTCCTCTAAATTTGCCCGGTTCCATGACTCCATTCTTTACCTCTTTCCAATCGGAATAAAAGCCCGCTTCCCAAATGGCTTGCCGAGCAAGGGACTCGGTTGAGCGAAACGCTTGACTGGAATCATATGGATTACTTCCTTTTTCTTCTTTGTATCTAAAGATAATCCGAGTTCCATTTAGTGGAGAAGCGGCAAGTACGAGGTTTGGCTGAGTTATTTTGTAACGGTCCAAAATATTGTCACGGGATGGAGGAGTGTGAACATCCATGCGGTGGACTCTAATCGGGAAGGGGGTATCAGCTCTCTCGAAAGCGTCCAAAAGCAAGTCAAGGTCATGAGTGAACCGTTGAATTATCTTAGGCATGCTGGCCTTTTCCGGCAAAGTAATGATAAGATCAACCGGTTGGTCCATTTTATTTAAAAGAGCAAGGCTTTCCCTAGAAAGGCTGTACTTCTTGTTGGGGCTCAGATCGATTTGAGTATCTATACCAGAGACAAGAAAATTAAAACCAAAGGATAGGCTAAAGAGCAAGGCTACTACAATCCAAAGGTCGAGCCTGCGATTTCTTTTAGCGTGTTTGAAATCCATGACCTAGTGCTTGAGTCTCTCAACTTGCAAGGCGGATAATCCGAGGAATAAGAAGGTGAGTACGGCTTGATGCAGTAGGGTCGAGAGATCAATAATTCCAACTGCAAAATGCTGAGCCTTGTTTAATCCCTGATTTAGAGAGCCTAACCCAACTTGAAGAAATTGGCTTAAGTCAGATGGGGAAGAGATATTTTGGTGTTCTCCAAAAGTAAAAGCCATGACTGCTAGGTATAAAGTAAGCAGAGTGAATGTAAGCATGCCGGCAACCATTTGATTTTTGGTTAGACAACTTGCGAAAATTCCAACCGCGGTAAAACTAGCCCCAAAGATGGCCAAAAAAGCACATCCGCCAATCCAGTGCTCAAACACGTTAAAACCCAAGCTTACTGCTTGCTCAGGAAATCCGTACCATAGAAGAAGTGGGAAGCAGAGTGCGAGAGCACAAATAATGAGGAAGAAAAAGAGGGCAGCCGTCCATTTCCCAAGCACCAAGCCAAAGGAACCAACAGGAGCGGACATTAGGGTTTCAAGAGTGCCCAACCTTCTTTCTTCAGCAAATGATCGCATGGTAAGAAATGGAACAAGTGCAGGTGCCCCAAAGGTCAACCCAACGACTAAGGATGAAAGGGGAGGAAGAATCCATGCAGTATTGGTAAACCCTTCAATGAAAAAGCGAAAACCAATGCCTAGCAGGGAGAGAAAATAAAAGCTGGCAACATAGGTTGATGGAGATATGAAAAGCCCAAAAAGCTCGTGTTTTAATATGTGCCAATAACCGTTCATGAGGTTTTTGGCTTATGAGGATTAGTTTTAGCAGGGCGGTTTTTCTTTCCTCGACCTAAATAATCTTGCACTTCCCAATTTTTCTTGGTCGCCCGCAGGAAAATGGTCTCCAAATCAGGTCTAGAGATTTGAAACTCTGAAATGCTTAGCTCTTCATTTTTTATTAGTGCCCGTAATATTTCTTCCGCTTTTTCTTCTCCCTTGTTGGTCGAAAAGGTAAATCTGCGCTTGGATAAAACTTCTACAGGATCATCGTATAAAAGTTCGCAACTTTGATCGATCCGCCGGATCGCTTTTTGTAAGTCAATTTTGCTATCGGAGGAAACAATTTCAAAAACTGTTTTATTGATAAACATTTTTTGTAAATCATTCATGGTTCCTTCTGCGACAATTTGTCCGTGACTTAAAATGATCATACGATCACAGCAGGCTTCTACCTCTGAGAGTATATGACTGGAAAGAAGGAACGACACATCTCCGCGAAGTCTTTCCATCATTTTTCGGGTAATGGCAGATTGTCTTGGGTCTAAACCGATCGTTGGTTCATCCAAAATAACCAGTCTCGGTTCCGCCAAAAGGGCGTCGGCAATTCCCACTCTTTGACGATAGCCCTTTGACAGATTGCCAATTTTTCGTTCTGCAATCCGCCTCTCTAAATCGCAGGCATCTAAGGCTAAGCGAATTCTTTCTCGCTTTCTACTGCCTTCAAGCCCCTTTAAGTTTGCACGAAAATTAAGGTATTCAACAACCCTCAGTTCTTCTGGCAATGGGTTGTTTTCGGCGAGGAAACCAATGTGTTTACGAACCTCTCCTTCCTCTTCCGCGAGGTCAACACCGCAAACCTTTGCCTCACCGGAGTCTGCAGGAATAAGACCTGAAAGTATTCGAAGGGTTGTACTTTTTCCTGCTCCGTTAGGACCTAGGAATCCAACAATTTCTCCTTTGCCGATGGAAAAACTTATACCCTTAAGGGCCTGAACCAAGCCGTAGCGTTTGCGAAGATTGATTACATCTACTATTGGCAAGGGTTTTGATTCGGCACTCATGTTATGTTGGTAACATCTTAAACTTGTTGGTTGGCGAACGCCAAGCCAAGTCCTTCCAAAGTAAGATATGGACAAATCGAACTCCCTTGAATTTGAAAGTGATTGGACTCACCACCTGTTTGAATCAACGATTTGATTTTTCCATGTTTCTGCTCCAATTGCTCTTCAAGTGCATTGAGGATACCCTGTAACATTGCCGGATAGCCGAAATTCAAGCCACTTTGTATTGCCCCACATGTGCTTTTTCCAATTGGGTCAACGAGGTTTTTGTCAGGGGAAAGCCTAAGGGTGGGCAATAAGGCGGTATTGTTTCCTAAAAAATCGAGCATTCCCTGAGGTCCAGGTATAATTACTCCACCCACATAGCCTCCGTTTGCCGTAACTACATCAAAGGTAGTGGCAGTACCTAAGTCAATGACCACCGCTGGTAAATCAAAATTTTGATAAACTGCGATGGCGTTAGCAATCCGATCGGCACCAATCTCTTCAGGTTTAGGATATCCAATGGGAAGAATCGATTGGGTACTAGCAGTTAGGCTGTAAGGAGAAAGCTTTCTTGATACAAGAGCTTTTAGCAGCGACGATTCTGCGTTAGGGACGACCGAACAATAAGCAATACCGTCTTTCTGTGACCATTCATTTAGCCATGGTAGCTCCGAATTAACAAAAGTATGAGTAGGAATTATCCGTTCTTTACTAATTTTACCATTTTTCCAAATTCCAATCTTACAAGTTGTATTTCCCAGATCAAGGCAGAGGAGAGATTCATTTAAATATCTCATAAAAGTAATGAAACCTCACCAGCATGAGCAACTCGGTCTCTGCCATTTCGTAATTTCAGGCGTAAGCCACCTGAATGATCAATTCCATCAGCCCGACCAGTGTAAGTTTCCTTGCCACTTTGAACTTTAATTTTTTTACCCTTTAGGTAATCCATTTTTTCCCACTCTTTTAAAAGTTTTGTATCAGCATCTTTGCCCAAACATTCTCCACTTGCTACGAGACAGGTCTTTATCAGCTTGGCTGCTAATTCATGGAGCCTCCAACTTGTTCCGCTTGCTGCGAGTAAAGAGGTCGAAGAATCACGAATGTCTTTGGGGAAATCTCCGAGCTTGGAGTTTACATTTAGACCAAAGCCGAAAACCATTGATCTTACCTGATCACAATCGATTGAGGCTTCGGTAAGCATGCCTCCCAATTTTTTATTGTCACAGATCAGGTCATTTGGCCATTTAACGAGCAGGTTTTGAATCCCTGTAAAATCTTTGAGGTATTTTCCAATGGATATTCCCTGCCATAGTGTAAAGTTGCGAAATTTGACTAATTCCACATTAGGTCTGAGCGCTATGCTAAGGTAGAGGTTTCCACCTTTCGGGCTATGCCAAGTTCTGCCCATTCTTCCACGTCCTGAATCTTGCTGGTGACTAAGTACGGCAAAAGGAGTTTCGGTTCCCTCGGCTAATAATCTTTCCGCTTCTGAGTTTGTACTATCAGTTTTTTGTAGAAGGTAAAAGGGACAATCCGTCTTGCATTCCTTTAACCAAGCTTCCAATAAGGGTGAAACCAATAAGTCTGGCTCCCCTGCAAGGCGATAGCCACGATTTTGGCTTGCTTCAATGGATAGACCAGCTTTGCGCAATTTATCCACATGTGCCCAAACACCCACCCTTGACATTTTCAACTTTTCGGCGAGATGATTGCCAGAGACATAATGCGGGGAAGCTTGCAACAGGCAGCGCAAAACATAAACATCTGGATTCTCTCGTTTTCGCACACGACCTTGTTTCAACTTAGGGGTGTAAGTTTTTTTAATTCCTTTTGGGTACTTGGCCATTTAGTTAATCCAGTCTAATCCAATGTCTACCCACTTGGCTGAATGAACCGGAGCACCCGTGGAAATAAAATGAGGTTTAGCCTTGGCATATTCGTGGAGATTTTCACGGTTTATACATCCACTTGCTTCGAGTACAATACGGTTTTGATTAATCTCTACTGCTTCGGCAACTTCTTGGGGCGTGAAATTATCGAGTAATACCGCATCTACACCTCCCAAGATTGCATATTCAAGCTGTTCCATATGATCGATTTCCAGTTCAATTAATTTTTCCTTCGCCTGTTCCCTGACTGCTCGGAGAAAATTGACCAAAGAGTTCGGGTCTTTAATTCCAGCAGCGGCAAGGTGATTGTCTTTAATAAGAGCCCGATCAAACAGTCCCATCCTATGATTGAAAGAACCTCCACAGGCAGTGGCATACTTTTCTAAAATTCGTAGTCCCGGGGTTGTTTTGCGTGTGTCAAGCAAGCCAACTTTTTCAGGCTGCGTAATCTTTACAAATTCTGCCGCATAGGTTGCAATTCCAGACAAACGCTGCACGAAATTAAGCAGGGTTCTTTCAACCGCCAAAAGTTGAGGGATTGAACCCCTGAGGGTGCCTATGCTGTTTCCTGCTTGGTAGCTTTCGCCATCTTTTCCCTTAGTAGAGAATTCAAGATTGTGACAAGAAAATGCATCGAAAAGAATATTAGGTAGTTGAATCCCGCAAAGAACAAGAGGTTCGCGAGCTACTAATTCAGCAGCTCCATTTCCTTTTAGCGAGCAAAGAGACGATGTTAGATCACCTTTCCATGCCTGCAAAGCAATTGGCATGTCGAGATCTTCCTCCACACAGCCTGCCAATAGGCGCTTCCAAAAAAACTCGGACTGTTCGATCTCACGCCATGATATTTTTTGGCGGAAATCTTTTAGTCGGGCAGGGGAAGATCTCACGAAGCAACCGGCAGAGGCTCTGGAGAGACGGATTCCAATAATTGGCGGGTTGTGGGCAGGTCTGAGATAATTTCTCCAGGGTCAGGTCCAATGCCAATAAAACGAATCTTAGGAAGTGCTACGTTTGACCAACCATTGGGGTAGGCGACCTCGATGATGGCGGCAAGCATTTCTGAAATGTATTCCTTTGCTTGAGCGGGCAGTTGTTCAAAAGACTTCATGCCTTTGAGGTTCTCATTCCATCCGGCTATTGTTTTATAAACCGGTTTGAGGCTTTTTCTGAAATTTTCATCCCTTGGTACAGCCCGAGTAAGTTGACCGTCAGCCAGTTGGTAGGCCGTGCAAATCTTAAGTTCAGAAGGAACGGAACTATCAAGGGTAAGGGCATCAAGTTTGTTGATTACAATCTGATCAAAGCCTCCATACCTCAATGCATTACCTTTTTCTACAGCATCAAACCAACCGACCATACGCTGTCTGCCTGTAGATGTTCCAAATTCTAATTTTGCAAGTTTCTGTCCCCATGGGTCGGACAGATGGTCCATTTGGGTCAGGAAATGGTGTGTTCCAACCTTAGTATCATATGCTTTACAACAGCCAACTTGGTTAATGGGTTGCACTGGGATACCTCCAGAATGAAAGAGCTCAGCACTAGTGGTATGGGATGCAGTTACATTTGGGGTGAATCCATGTCTTTTGTCCAGCCAGTAAGCCTGTCCGAACTCGGCCACCACCAGACGCTTCTCCTGGGCAGCACCAAGAAGAAAGTCACGGCCATCCCCTATACAGGTTTTAAGTTTGTTTCCTGCTTCCCAATAAACCTCGATCAATTCGTCTAAGTTCAGCGAGAAAGGTTCGTTACCTTGAAATCGTTGAAAGTCGAATTCATCGACTGAAAAAATCTTATCGTCCAGGGATGCTTGATTTGCCCTTGTCTCGGCAGTGGTAAGTATTTTGAAAAAACCATGCCAGTCAGCCTCCTTTACTTTGCATACCCATCGAATGGTGTCCAAAGCCCGTTGGCAACGTTCTCTTAGGGCCTGAGCAAAAGAGTCCTTATTTCCCAGGAAGCTTTGATAAAAAATTTGCCATTGTCCGGTTTCGTCTCCGTAGGCCGGGCTTATCCCACGCCCGGTAGATCCCCGACTTTCCATGCCTAACTGATTAACCCGGTAGTTTTCCCAAGCCAAATCAAGGAGTCGGTGGCTCAAATCACTTATCTGACATCTTTGATCAATGAGCAAACGATCGATCACTTCAAGTCCGCGGGCTTCTAATGGCATTGCTTCCCAGAGAAATTTGCGAGGATCCGCGACCACACCTGATCCAATCAGTAAAGTTTCCACTTCAGGATCTCCGACGCCGGAGGGAAGTAAGTTGAGCTTAAGTCCGGCTGCAGTGTGCCCTGCATTCGCTCCCCCGTTTACCTTCATCACTCCAGCAGCTGGTCTGCCAAGACTTTTCTTTTCGTGTTCGAGGATTTCATGGACTACCCGGCCCTTACCTTCGTCCCCCATGCTAATTCCGGTTACTGAAACCAGAGAAGATACAAATGATTGATCCATGTCAGCCATGATAAAAAATAAATTAGTTAGGAACGCTTGAGGTCGGAACGTTTGATTTCTACAACATCATGAGGAGCAGACTCTCGTTGACCTGCAGGAGTCACTCGAATAAACCTGGCGTTTTCTGAGAGTTCGGTCAGATCATCTGCACCTAAATATCCAAGTCCTGCACGAATTCCTCCAGCCAGGTTTTCTAATATCTCTCGGAGTGAACCGGATACTTCTTTTAAAGCTTCGATGCCTTCTGCCGTACTTTTACCCTTGAGATCAGTTGTTTTGTGACCGTAGCGAGCAGCAGATCCTTCTCGCATCGCTTCCAAGCTTCCCATTCCTCGGTATTGTTTATAATACTTTCCTTCGATCTCGATGATACCCCCTGGTGCTTCTCTGCAACCAGCAAGTAAACCACCGCAAATTACCCCATCGGCCAAAGTAAGAGCTTTTACAATATCTCCAGATTTATTGATCCCACCATCGGCTAGCAAGGTAACACCTGACTGTTTCTTTGCTTTAGACGCAGCAAAAAGGGCGGTCATTTGGGGGGTTCCTACACCAGCCACAATACGGGTGGTGCAAATTGATCCGGGACCCTGTCCTATCTTTATAACATTAGCACCAGCCGAGCCTAAAAATTCTACACCTTCTCCAGTTGTAACATTTCCTGCCATTAAAGGGAGTTCGGGAAAAGCATCTCTTAAGAGACTAATTGCATCGCCCACCCCCTTGGTGTGCCCATGAGCAGTTGAGATCGCAACCAAATTTAACCCCTGATCTACCATTTCTCCAACATGTTCAACCAAAGAATCTCTGAGAATAGAACCATTATCATCCCGGGGCACCGAGACAGCAGCACCGCAAAGTAATCGAAAGTTGGTATCTCTTGATGGTTTTAAGTGATCACTGGATTCGTCCATGATCCGTTCGATGTCACTAAGTGTGTAAAGACCGCGCATTCTGTCTTCCTCGTCGACCACCAAGAGCTTATGAATCCCCATGTGCTTGCTGAAAAACTTGTCGGCGGTGGCAATCGGATCGTCATGGACCTCTGTTTCGCGAATAGTAAAGACCTTGTCTCGGGAAAGCATTCCATCCGTTACTTTTCGATCCTTGTAGCGTTCTTTGACTACTCTGCCAGGTAGAAGTCCTTGTAATTTTCCATCTTCGTTTACAATGGGAAAGGTACGAAATTGAAAGTTCTTTTCTTCTATCGTTTTGAGAACATCTCCGATTCGTTTGTCTGCTGAGAAGCAAATCGGGTCTTGGATTAAGCCATGCACATGGTGTTTAACCCGTGTAACCTCTTTGACTTGCTGGCGCTTAGTCATGTTGTAGTGAATCAGACCAAGACCGCCATTAAGGGCCATGCCAATTGCCATTTCCGATTCGGTAACGGTATCCATATCGGAAGAAACGATAGGCAGGCTTAGGTGGATGGATTCGCACAACTTGGTATCGAGTTTTACTTGTCCAGGAAGAACTTCTGAATAGCGGGTGACCAATGAAATATCGTCAAAAGTCAGGCCATTAGGAAGCGTACGGGTAAAAAACTCATCCGCTTCGAGGAATAAATCGTTATCCATGATTGGTGCTTACGTTGTCCATCGAGTATGCTTTATAATGATACATACGCTTTTATTCTCAAGGATATTTAATGAACAAACCAAGAACATACATGCTTTTCCGACAATCCTTTGTTTGTCCCATAAAGACTGCACGAGGTGTTTGGACTGATCGAGTGAGTTTGGTGCTTCGACAAGATCATGAGAATGGATTCACTTCTTTTGGTGAAGTTTCTGCTCTTCCTGGATTTTTTGATTTCAATCTTAAGGATGCCCAGAAGGAAGCTGAGCAATGGAGTAAGGAAGGCGGACACATAGATAAATTTTCGATTATCGGGCCAGCAATAAGTTCTTTGGAATCACATATTTGGGAAGTTGGGGTTACGGAAATTAAACTGCCTTCGTCCGCCAGGCTTTGGGGTACGCCAGGTTGTGAGGATGCGATGGTGATCAAGCGAAAGATTGGACTTTCTCTTCCTCAAAATGAAATTCCTGAGATTGTAGATTGGTTAGAAAGCTTAGCCACACCCATTCAAGTTCGTTTAGATCCCAACGAAAGTTTTTCCAAAGATGATTTATTGTTATGGATAGATGCCTTGCAGGAGTACCAGTCAGTTCAATTCATTGAGCAACCGACAGGACCCGCCGATGACGAATGGTTATTTAAATTAGCTGAGGATTCCCCCGTTCCGATTGCTTTGGATGAGGGACTTTCGCGGATTAAGTCTTTTGATGAGTTAGTAAACCTTCCTTCCGAACTATATTTGGTAATCAAACCGCTTTTATTCCCTAATTGGAGAAAAACCTTAGATTTATTAACCGATCAATTCGAGCGGGTTATTTTTTCAACTGCTTTTGAAAGTCCCTTTGGTTATGAAGCTTTACTAAGGTTGTGTTCTCATTCTTTAATGACTCCTGGATTGGAACGATCTTGCTTTCGTGGAAACCAATATGAATTCATGGAACATCATCTTGGCACCCTGACCAGTCCTTGCGTTTCGAACCATAAACTCGTCGAACTATGGGATAAAACTTTCGCCCTATGATTAACCCTTACGCTACCTTACCTGATAATTGGACTTCTTCCTCTAGTAAACGGGGTCTTCAATTGATTAGATACGCCCAGGAAGTATTAGATGTTTTGAAAAAGGGTTTCTCTGTTCAATTTGATCAAGACGAAGCAGTTCAATGTGGTGAACCGGGCGAAGAAGTACGGTTACGCTTTTTGTCTGGAGGTACCAGTGGTCAGCCAGAACTTGTGGAGCATAGCCATGACACTTTGCAATCAGCTATCGGAGGTTTAGCCTCGCGTATCGGAGATCAGGCGATGAACGCCATTTGTTGTTTACCCCTTTGGCATGTGGGTGGATGGATGCAACTAGAAAGAGCCTGGAGTACTGGTGGAAAAGTATATTTCTGTGATTATCGGGATCTTAAAAATCCACAGGTTGCAGGAAAAGTATCCGGGAATTTAATATCTTTGGTCCCGGCACAGTTGCATGAACTTATGAAATCACCAACCGCCATAACTGCATTGAGCGAAGCCCGTGGCATTTTTGTAGGTGGAGCCGGAATGAATTCACATTTAGTTGCTGTGTCCCGATCCCTTAATTTGCCCGTTTGTCCATGTTATGGTTCATCGGAAACGGCAGGAATGATAACCTTGCTCGAATCAGGTTCTTTTCTTAATGGAATAAATGGAGTGGGCTCTTGTTTATCCCATGCAGAAGTTAGGCTTTCAGAGGAGAATCACCAAGTTTTGATTAAATCTTCAAGTCTTTGTATTAGGCGGGGTAAGCGTACTTTCGCCACAAATGAATGGTTGCAAACCCCTGATTTTGGAAAACTCGATTCTTCAGGAAATTTAATTATAGAGGGACGTTTAGATCGTCTAATCAATACTGGAGGAGAAAAGGTTGATCCAACCAAAATAGAGGCGGTACTACATTCTACAGGTCTTGTCGGAAACTGTTTGGTATATGGAGTTTACGATCAAAAATGGGGACAACGAGTTGTCGCCCGTGTCACCCCTGTTGATGTGAACCTAAAATACCTTAAACAAGCAGTTAAAAAGAAGCTTCTAGGACCGATGATGCCCAAGGAGTGGGTTCAAACAGATAAGATCCCAATGTCAGAAATGGGAAAACCTAATTATACCGTAGAATGAAAAGATGGTGAAGATTAGATTTTGTCTACGATCTTGTCAGCTAACCCATATTCAATTGCTTCCTCAGCATTAAGATAAAAATCCCGATCTGTATCTTGTTGGATTTTTTCCATGGGTTGTCCTGAGGTACGGGCCAAAATCGTATTTAGTTCTTCTCGTAAACGCTCCATCTCCTGAGCCTGTATATTAATATCCACAGCAGCTGCTACCATCCTTCCTGTAATTAAAGGTTGGTGGATAAGGACTCGCGAGTGAGGATATAAGAAACGTCTACCTTTCGATGCCCCGCAGAGCAATATCGACCCCATACTTGCTGCCATGCCAGTCACCACCACTTTGATCGGTGAGCTGATCAATTGCATGGTATCAAAAATGGCCATACCTGCAGTGATTGAGCCCCCAGGGGAATTTATATAAAAGGTAATTTCTTTTCCTGGATCTGTGGCTTCCAGATGGAGAAGTTTCTCGGTGATATCCCGGGCGGATTTGTCACTAACTTCTCCCCATAGAAAGATCTTACGATCTTCAATGAACTTTGATTGTATAGCCTCAGCGACCGATGCGGCTTTCTTTTCCTTTTCTTTGTCTTCGCTCATGAAAGTAAATTTGTATATCGGACTATGAGTTTTTGTCGAGCATCTCGATTCTTCGAATATGTCGATCGCCTTCAAACTCGGCATTTAGCCAAGTGTCGATAATGTTTAATGCAAGTTTCTGACTGATCTGTCTTTGTCCAATAGAAAGAACATTAGCATTGTTGTGTTCCTTAGCCAAACGGGCGGTCTCTTCACTCCAGCAAAGGGCACACCGTACCCCCTTTACTTTATTTGCCGCCATGGCTTCACCATTACCACTTCCTCCAAAAACTACGCCAAGATCACAAGATCCATCGGCAACAGATTCTGCAGCTGGTCGGACAAAAGCCGGGTAGTCTACGGATTCTTCGGAAAAGGTTCCAAAGTCTTGTACCTCATGCCCAAGATTTTGCAGGTGTTCTTTGACAGCTTCTTTATAATTAAATCCAGCATGGTCTGTACCGAGAGCTATTTTCATTATCTTTTAAGGTGTTTGAGTATACCTTCTAGATGAGACCAAGTTCCATTTTACCTTCCTCGGAAATCAAGTCCTGGGTCCATGGAGGATCCCAAACTATTTCCACCTCTGCATGATCAATGCCTGGAAGTTCTAATACTTTTCCTTTGCAGTCATCTGCAATGACCGGACCCATGCCACAACCTGGAGCGGTAAGAGTTAGGTCCACATAGGCCACTCGACCATGGTCCTTTGTATCCTCTAATTCCACCCGGTAAATTAAGCCGAGATCAACAACATTTACGGGGATTTCAGGATCGAATACAGTCTTTAGGTTTTCTTTAATCTCCTCAACGCTTGCAGGCTTAGCATTTCCATCATCAGGTAGCTTGGACGCCTCTTTAAGATCTTCGCCCAAGGAATCGGCATCGCGGGCAGCAATCCGGTACATTCCCTGGAGGGTCATAACGGTGAAGTTTCCACCGAGTCGGTGGGTGATGGTAACTTTTTCCCCCCGACCTAAGGTAAATTCCTCACCGTGTGGAATTAAAGTAGCAACTACATCACGGGTAAGTTCAACTTCTTGTTGGCTCATATTTTAAAATAGCTAGGACGCAAATGAAGATTCTAGGCATTGCAAAGCCCATTCTCTGGTTTTTTCATCGTTTATACCCATCAATGGTTCATTAAGGAAACCAAGTGCAATTAACTTTTCCGATTTTTCTGAAGTTATTCCTCGGCTGCGCAGATAGAATAAATCCTGAGGGTCAATCCTGCTGGTGGTGGCACCATGACTGCATTTAACTTCGTTTGCTAAGATTTCCAAGCCAGGCAAAGAGTCTGCTTTTCCTTCTGATCCAAGAAGCAAGTTGCGGTTGGTTTGATAAGCGTCGGTATGCTGAGCCTCCTCTTTTACTTTAATTAATCCTGAAAAGATCGATTTAGACTGGTTGCACAGAACATTCTTGCAAAGCAAGTTACTTGTGCAGTGAGGAGCTTCATGTACCTGGATGGTCCGTTGGTCAAAAAGCTGATCATTCCTACCAAGGTAGACCGAGCCGTAATCAAAACTAGCCCCTTCTCCCTGCAAAACACCTTTAGACTCAATGCGGGATTGGCCGGATCCAAGATGTAAACTAACCGTGTTTAAGTTGGCATTTTTCCCAATAATAAAATTTTCCATTTGTACCAGGGAGGAACTCTGGGAACATTCTTGCAGGACTACTCGGTTTAGGCGGGCACCTTCCCCTAGGCGTACTTTTAAAAGATTGGAAATGTGACCACCCGGATTATCTGGATTCGCCGTAAATTTTTCAATTAAGGTGACCTCTGCATGAGCTTCCAGTTCGATGAGGTTGTGATGAAACGCGATTTTCCCTGCCTCTGGTTCCCGATGCTCAATGATTACAGGTTCATCTGATCGTTCTGAAGCTTGGGCACGAAGTAAAAACCCTGTTTCTGCAAATGCCCCGGTTAGCAAGGAGTAATCATCAGCCCCTAAATTTGGACCGGGAATTTTAGGAAGCAGCGAAAGTGAATGAGTTTGATCAAGGATCAAACTGTCCAAAAGATCAAAAGAAATGCCATTCATGGTGCTGGCAGATTCGATCAACAGAGATTCTTTTGCGTTTGCCAATCCGTCGATTTTGCTAAGTCCAAAACGAGCGCGGGGTGAAAAACGCCATCTCTCATCTTTGAGAACCCTGTCAGGAAGGTTGGAGAATTGTTCCCAACATTCTTTGCGGTAATCGGCCAACCAACCAGGTTCCCAGGACCTGCCTTCAGCAAAGAGTTCGAAGGTTTGGGGTTGATTGAATGAGAAAGGAGGCATGGAAACCGGTGATGTAAGAGTTTCTTGGCTCATGACGACGAATTATCCAACGGAGCCCTCCATCTCCAGATCAATCAGGCGTTTTAGTTCCACACTGTATTCCATCGGGAATTCTCGGATCAGATCATTGACGAATCCATTTACGCATAAACTCATCGCTTCCGCTTCACTTAATCCGCGTTGTTTCATGTAAAATATTTGCTCGGCACTGACCTTAGAAACACTGGCTTCATGCTGTACTGAATTAGCATCTCCTTGCACGGTAATGGCAGGATAGGTGTCCGTTTGGCTTTTGTTGTTAATCAACAGGGCATCGCATTCGGTATTATTTTTACAGCCCTTTAAATGACCAGGCATTTGCACTAGTCCGCGGTAAGAAGAACGGCCGTCACCAATAGAAATAGACTTGGAAACTACATTACTGGTTGTTTCATCCGCTGCATGAACCATTTTTGCTCCGGTGTCCTGATGCTGGCCATCATTTGCCAAGGCTATTGAAACAACTTCGCCTCGGGCTTTCCTTCCCTTTAAAATAACTCCAGGATATTTCATTGTTAGGCGAGAACCGATATTACAATCGATCCATCTTACTTCAGCCTCTTCCTCGGCGATTGCACGTTTAGTAACCAAATTGAATACATTATTGGACCAGTTTTGAACGGTTACATATTGGATTTTAGCTCCCTTTAATGCGACCAACTCAACCACAGCACTGTGTAGAGTTGAGGTTTCGAATTTTGGTGCGGTGCAACCTTCCATGTACATTACTTCAGATCCTTCATCTGCAATGATTAAGGTGCGTTCAAATTGACCAAAATTTTCTGCATTAATACGGAAATAAGCCTGAAGAGGCTGTGCAAGTTTAACTCCCGGTGGAATATAAATAAAACTACCTCCGCTGAATACCGCACTATTAAGAGCTGAAAATTTGTTGTCTGATGTTGGAATAACTTTTCCGAACCATTTGCGGAATATTTCCGGATGTTCTTTTAAACCCTCAGTTGAACCTACGAAGATAACCCCTTCTTTTGCTAGGTCCTCCTTCATGTTCGAGTAAGCCGCTTCACTGTCGAACTGGGCTTCCACGCCGGCAAGAAATTTTCTTTCCTGCTCAGGGATACCCAAGCGCTCAAAAGTATTTTTGATATCATCCGGCACCTCGTCCCACGTCCGGCTTGGTTGCTGACCTTTTGCCAAGTAGTAACGGATAACATCGAAATTAATGTTTTTCAGGTCATCGGTTGCCCAATGAGTAGGCATAGGCTTTTTCTCGAAAGTGGATAATGCTTTTAGCCTGAAATCAAGCATCCAAGGTTCCTCTTTTTTAACCTCTGATATGTAGCGGACTACATCTTCAGATAAACCAATACCGGCATCGAAGGAATAATCGGTATCGTAGTGAAAATCACCTTTATCGCGGTCAACATCGAGTTGGGAGGGACTAATCATTTAAAAAGGGGTAGGGGGTTACGAAGCGACGGCTTCTTGCTTGATCCAGTCGTATCCGCGATCTTCTAATTCAAGGGCAAGTTCCTTGCCGCCGGTACGGACAATTTTTCCTTCTGACATGACATGGACGTAATCTGGCACGATGTAATCTAAAAGTCTTTGGTAATGCGTTATTACGAGGATTCCTCGCTCTGGGTTGCGCATCCTGTTAACCCCGTCCGAAACCACTCGCAATGCGTCAATATCTAAGCCGCTGTCTGTTTCATCCAAAATCGCATACTTAGGGCTTAACATAGACATTTGCAGGATCTCGCAACGTTTCTTTTCACCACCTGAAAATCCGTCATTAAGTGAACGGGAAGTAAATTTGCGATCCATTCCCAAATCATCCATGTGAGCGTACAAATCTTTATAATATTCAACAGCCTTTATTTTTTCGCCTTCTTTTAGACGGGCATTTAAAGCAGCTCTTATAAAGTTAGCGATACTTACCCCTGGAACTTCCATCGGGTATTGAAATGCGAGAAATAATCCTAGCCTTGATATTTCATCAGGCTCCAACCCAAGCAGGCTGTCATCATCTAAGGTAGCAGTTCCACCTGATACTTCATAATCTGGATGACCAGACAACACTTTGGCTAGAGTACTTTTGCCACTTCCGTTCGGGCCCATTATTGCATGGACTTCGCCTTTTGGTATTTCCAGGGATAGTCCGCGGAGTATGCTTTTGTCGCCTATAGAGGCTTGTAGGTTATCTATTTTTAATGAGTTCACTATTGGTAGGTAGGTGTAAAAGTTTTAGCTCTAATTATTTGAAGGTTTACCTGTTCCTGAAAAAGAGAGGTCCAAGTTTTCTGCTTCAAATCCTTCAGGTACAAGTGCTTGTATGAGAGATAATGTATCATTGTCGATTTCGACATCATAAATCTTGCCAGACTGAGTACACCTGAAATGAGCGTGAGGTGTAAGATTTGGACAATACCGGGTGGGGGATCGATCCATGTTAACTTGCTTGACCAAACCGCACCCAACTAATGTCTCGAGGCAGTTGTAAACCGTAGCAAATGAAGTTCCCGGCAAATGCCTCTTAACTCGGTCATAAATATCGTCAGCAGTCGGATGATCGCGCTTACCAAGAATCACTCCGTAAACGCAGGCTCTTTGTTTGGTAGGCCGAAGGCCTTTTTCACGAAGAGCTGTGTTAAAAGTATCTTTACTGAATGATGTGAGTGAGTAAGACATCGAAAGAATAATCTTATTCAATTTCAGATACTTCACAAGCTAAATTGGAATTATTCTAATTCCTGAAAGGCTTGGAGTTGCGAGTTTAAACCCGCGAATTCTGTGAGCTAATAATCCGTGTAAGTAAACAAACCCCAAAAAAGAGTGGTTTTTCCACCCTTGTGGACTCTCCTGTTCACTAACTCATCAGAGCTAACACGAAAAGTTCCTGTTTCGATAGGAGTGTAGGAAGAAGGTTCGTGAGTTATCACCCCTGCTAAATTTACTTTCTTTGAAAAGTATTTTTTAGGATTAAGTCCACAACTAGATGAGGCCAAACTTACCAATGCAAGTAAGCAAAGAGGAAGAAGCCGTTTTTGCATGGTCGAGTATTTACCCATCTAAGCTAATACAAAATTTTTCCTCACTCGGAGTCAACATGAACTTTGCTGGAAAACTGGCTTGTTATTAGATTGTCCAGTAGTCGTGTAATGGCTAGGGTGTAATATTTTTAAAATGAGTAATGAAAATAGCTTGATCGAGGAAATCATTTCCCTCTGCAAAAGGCGCGGATTTGTATTTCAATCATCTGAAATTTACGGCGGTTTTAATGGTTTCTTTGATTACGGCCCCCTTGGTGTGGAGTTGCGTAAGAATATAAAGGACGCCTGGTGGGAAGATATGGTGCGTCGCCGGGACGACATGGTTGGGCTCGATTCGAGCATCATCATGAATCCAAGGATATGGCAGGCATCCGGACATGTGGACGGATTCACAGATCCAATGGTAGATTGTAAGGAGTCTAAAATGAGGTATCGAGCTGACCAGCTCTTTGCTGCAGAAGTATTGGTGGACGGAGATTCCTTGGGTTGGATATCTATGCTTGAATCTGAGTCCATGCATAATGATGCAACTAAAATGGCAGAATCTATTAAGCGAAAAGCAGCCAAACAAGGAAGACTGGATGATCTTAAGCTTCTTCCTTACGACGAATTGTCAACTGAGCAGCAACAACTCGTGCCATCCCCAGCAACGGGCAAGCCGGGTTCTCTCACTCCTCCACGCGAATTCAACATGATGTTTGAGACTAATGTGGGAGCCTTGAGAGATGGTTCTTCCAAATGTTACTTGCGTCCCGAAACAGCTCAGGGGATTTTTGCCAATTTTAAAAATATTGTTGATACGGGCCGCGTCAAAGTTCCTTTTGGCATTGCTCAAATTGGTAAGGCCTTTCGTAATGAAATTACTCCTCGAAATTTTATCTTTCGTTCGCGCGAATTTGAACAGATGGAAATCGAATACTTCATTCCGCCAGGAGATGAGCATTGGCCTCGCTATCATCGCGAATGGATAGATGCCCGAAAAAAATGGTTTCAATCGATTGGATTAACCTCAGATATGTTGGGGGAAGAGGTTCATCCCCAAAACAAACTCGCCCATTATGCTCAGGCTTGTACAGATATTACCTTTAAATTTCCCTTTGGTGAACATGAGCTCGAAGGAATTGCCGCTCGAGGGAACTTTGATCTCACTCAGCACCAGGAACACTCAGGTAAGAGCTTGGAGTATTTTGACGAGGGATTGAAGGAACGTTACTTGCCAAATGTGATTGAACCCAGTCTTGGGGTAGACCGTACATTCCTAGCAGTTTTGTGTGCCGCCTATCAAATTGACGAAGTTGGCGGGGAAAAACGAACCGTTATGAAATTTCATCCGAGGGTCGCACCCATTAAAGCATCCGTTTTTCCTCTGGTTAAAAACAAACCGGAATTAGTGGAGAAGGCTCAATCTCTTTACCAACGATTACAAAGAAAATGGAATGTGATGTATGATCAGTCTGGAGCAATTGGTCGCCGTTATCGGCGGGCGGATGAAGCAGGTGTACCTTATGCATTAACCGTAGACTTTGATACTTTAGAAGGTGATGGATCAATCACCTTACGCGATCGGGATTCCACGAATCAGGAAAGATTATCTGAGGACGAAGCGGTTGCTTATTTGGAAGAAAAAATAAACCCCTAAGTGCTAGAGTTATTCCTTTCTAAGAAGTTTTTTTAAAGGGGTTCATTAATCAGTTGGTTTCCAATCCTCTAAGACTAGTTGAAGGGAACTGCGTCCGTTCCAATAATTTCTTCTGAGTTTAAAGGCCAGGTCAATAGATTGATTCTCATCGGGTATTCGGTCTGCCATTCGCCAAGCAATTCCTCGGATGTATCCATTGGAATTGCGTAATGAAAATTGAAAATGTTCACCATTTCCAATTTTTCGTACGGGGGACTCTAAGAAAACCCTTTTTATAGCTAGTACGGGTTCGCGATTATCCTGCCCAAAAGGGCCTAAGCCATTAATTTCGTCCAATAATTCATAGCGTAAATCGTTTTTCGATACCCAGGCGTCTATAATTAGGTCAGAAGTTTGTTCGTCTGTTGACTCAATCTTTTTTGCAGCCTTTAAAAATTCCGCAATAAATCCATCGAGTTGATCCTCTTTCAGTCCAAGTCCTACAGCAACAGGATGTCCACCCCAGTGCGTAAGCTTGTCTTGGCAGGATGCGAGGATTTTAACTAAGTTTACCCCTTGTACACCTCGTCCTGAACCACAGTATTCTCCGCTTTCAGCCTGAGCTAAAACCAGGCAGGGTTTGTTCAAAGAGTTGGCAAGTTTTCCGGCCACGATGCCTACCACTCCTGGGTGCCAAGCATCTCCAGTTCCACAAACCACTACGGCAGGTTCATTTGCGAAATGTTTTTCAGCTTGCACTAGGGCTTCTGTCGTTAGTTTGGCTTCAATCCCTTTCCTTTCTTCGTTAAATTGAGTTAGTTGCCTGGCTAGGTTTTTGCATTCCTTCTCGTTTTTTTCTAAAAGAAGGGAAACAGCAGTTTCAGGCTTATTTAACCTTCCACAAGCATTGATGCGGGGAGCTAGTTTGTAAGTGATGTCTTCGGTTTCGGGTTCAATGGAATCGTCCAGACCGCATTCAGCGAGCAGTGCGAGTAAACCAGGTGAAGCATCGATAAACAAACGCTTGATTCCAAATCGCGAAAAGATCCGGTTTTCATCCTTCAGGGGCACAAGGTCAGCCAATGTGCCAATAGCACAGAGAGGAAGGAAATCTCTGGGTGTTAGTTCAGAAGAATTAGGGAGGTTTAATTCACGAGCCCGTTTATAGAGTGCATGCACTAATTTGAAGCACAGTCCTGCGGTGCAGAGGTTTCGCCAAGGTTCTCCCTTATCCTCCTGCAAGTGAGGGTTGACCAAAATCGCATCTGCTGCTTCATCTCCCTTGAGTTGATGATGATCAACAACGATCAAGTCAATTCCTTCAGATTTAAGGTATTTCCCTTCAGTTACGGAATTGGTGCCGCAGTCCAAAGCCATGACCAATCCAAAATTATCATGACCAAGGCCTCGTTCGAGAGCCTTTTGGGTCAGTCCATATCCTTCACTCAAACGCTTAGGGATGATATTTTCTACAACTAAACCCAAAGACTCCAAGGCCTGACGTGTTATTACAGAAGATGTAATTCCGTCCACATCATAATCTCCAATAAGTAAGATTTTTTCTTTTTTCTCGCGGGCTTGTAAAATTCTATTAATGGCCAAGTCCATATTTGCTAAGGCAAAGGGATCTTCTAGGTGCCTTAACTTTGGCCTGAGGAAATGTTCGACTGCGTCTGGGTTTAAGAGACCCCGCTTAACCAAAAGATTGGCCAAAAGAGAGGAGATTCCTAACTTATGTTGTAGAAGTTCAACGGATTTTGGTTCCGCCGAACGCTCGGTCCATTGTTTCAAAACCGAGCGGAATTTATGAAACTTATATAAATTTCTTGATTACTTAGAGGTTTGCCAGTCGTACTTGGGTAACAACTCTCCTTCTTCCACATGCTTTCGGTCTCCACGGTGCCAAAAGTAGAAGATCGGACTGGCAATAAAGATGGATGAAAAAGTTCCAGTTAAAATTCCGATAACAAATACAAAAGCGAAATCGTTGATAATTCCAGCTCCAAAAATCCACAAAGAAGTAGCAGCCAATAGGGTGGTAAAACTTGTGAGGATCGAACGGGAAAGTACGCGATTGATCGCAATCATTACGATCTTTCGAAGATTGGTCACCGGATTGAGTTCCAATTCTTCTCGGATCCGGTCAAATACCACAATTGTATCATTAATTGAGTAACCCACGATCATGAGGATGGATGCAAGCATGGGAGCAGTAAACTGGCCGGAGCAAAGCATCCCATCTGATAAATGACCTATGAGTACAAATAAACCAACGGTCATTAAAATATCGTGGACCGTTGCCACAACCGCTCCGATGGCATAGCCCATTTCAAACCGCAAAGCAACGTATAGTAGAATACCAAACAGGGCGACTGATACCGAAAGAATCGCGTCGCTCTTTATTTGTTCGCTGACTGATCCTCCAATGTTGCTCAGTCCTTCTTCGACCAATGAAACCTCTGGGAAATTTTCCTGCAAATGTGCGAGTGCTTTTCGAGATTTTCCTTCTTCCGTCTGTAAAACTAAACGGCTTGCCCCTTCGCCCGAACCCACTTCAGAACGATAGACATGTTGAACTTCTCCAAGGTCTGCATTGGACTTGAATGATTCGTCAAGGGTACCGGCATCAATGGGTTGGGAAAATCCGGCAACTAATTCCTCTCCTCCGCGAAAATCAATTCCAAGAATCGTGTCTTGTTTCGAGTACACCGAAAAAATACCAATTCCCACAATGATCCAAGATGTGAGAAAGGCGACCTTGCGGTACCGGTGGAAATCAATTCCTTCTTTAGGAGCAGATTTTTGAATGCTTTGCAAACTGATGAGGTTCCGAACGCCCGATTTTACAAGCAAAGTGAGTAACATTCGGCTAACGAAAAGGGCACAAAATACAGATGTGGCAATACCGATGGCCAGAGTGATACCGAATCCTTTTACGGGTCCTGTACCTAGCCATATCAAAATACTTGCTGTTATTAGAGTCGTAAGGTTTGCGTCAATGATGGTTGAGAAAGCTTTGGCATATCCGCCTTCAAGAGCATTTTCCGGACTCTTGCCCGCCCTTAATTCCTCCCTAATTCGTTCAAAGATCAAAATATTGGCATCCACTGCCATACCAATGGTAAGAACCAAGGCAGCCATACCAGGCAAAGTAAAGGTAGCCTGGAAAATACCAGCCAAAGTGGCTATTACTAGAAGGACATTCAACCCAACGGAGAAAATGGCAACCATTCCACCTGCCTTATACCATACAATCATAAAAGCAACTACGAGCACGGCTCCGAGCAAACACGCATTTAAGCTACTTGATAAAGCCCCGGCAGCCAATGTGGGGGAGACTTCATATTGCTCGCCAATGGTGAGGGATACTTTTAGTGGATTGTTAAGAATGTCTGAAAGCATTTTAGCCTCACGAATGCTAAAGTTCCCCGAGATTACAGCACTTCCACCCCCAATGCGTTCCTTTACGGTGGGTGCACTTTCTAATTGTCCGTCAAGCACGATGGCTAAACGACCAGGGATACCCGTAGTCAAGTCAGCCGTCTCGGCAATTTTGCCAGTGAGATCTCCAAAAGTCTGTCCGCCCTCCGGAGTAAAGTCCAAGCCGACTTCCCATCCGCCCATTTGGTCCTGCCGAGGATAAGCCTCAGCAATAATTTCTCCATCTGCAGACCACAACCTACGAACCCAAATCGGCCGTTCATTGGGTTGGGCATCACTGCGTAGAAGAGCAATGTATGGAATGCCTTCATCATCTGTCCACTCCTCTCCTTCCTGCACGGGTACAGGTGCCTCGCTGTTTGTATTAACGATACGAAATTCAAGCTTTGCGGGTTTTTGCAATTCATTAATGATTCCTGGATCTTGCTTGGTGGTAAGGTCTGGAATTTGGACTTCAATCGCCCGGTCTCCTTTTTTACGTACCACAGTCTCGGCAACTCCAAAGGCATTGAGACGTTCACTCATGATCTCTACAACTTTGTCCATGGGCGAGGATCCGGAAGCCTGGTCTAAGTCTGTGGAGATGTTTAAGTCGTTCGCTTCCATAGTAAATGCGATACCACCACGCAGGTCTAATCCCCGCTTGATCGCAGCCTGAGAATTTTTAAGTAGTGTACGAAGGATTAAATCGTTGCGTTTGTCACGATCCTTAAGATGACCAGCTCGAATTCCTGGCTTAACTAAAAAGGGAACCAACCTTGACCCTACAGTACCAATAACTCCGCTGGGAGCTTCGAAGTAGGCAGCGTAATCGAGACGATTGCGTTTTCCATAGTCTCGTAAGGCGGCATAGTCGATTGGTTGATCTTCGGGTAGTTGCAGACGCAAATTATCAATCACCTCCGAGAACTTTTCGTGTCCTGCATGGTTCGAAGCATTGGCATCGGAGGTTACTTGGGAGAGGGCATACTCTCCAAGGACCCGATCCTCAAAGGGGAGGATTAGGGATATACTGACCGCTATTAAAATAGCGGTGAAAAAAAGCTTCCAGGTGTTTGAGCGGTTCATCGATTAGAGGCTGGTGTGGATGTAAATGCGGGAACTCCGCAGCAAAGAGAAGGTCAGAATTAGTCAAGCTTGGCTGATATCGCCTCTCTGGAGACCTCAACCTTCACATTTTCAGCAATCCGAACTATAAACCGATCGTCTTTAACACCAGTCACTGTCCCAAAGACACCTCCTACTGTTTTAACCTTAGCACCTTTTTCAAGGGCTTGGATCATTTTGTCGTGCTGTTTTTGTTTCTTTCTTTGTGGTGCAATCAATAAAAACCAGAAGGCTACGAAGATAAGAACCATGGGTAAAAAACCCATTAATCCACCTCCGGGCGATGACGGGTCTCCTGTGGGAGCCATCGCAAGCACTTGAATAAAAGAAGAAGAGTCGAAGCTAGAGTGTGTCATGACAGATAATTTTTATAAAACATAGTGCCTTGCTAATTGGCAAGCTTGGAAGGCAGCTTAGCTAAACTCTGAAAACCGGGTGAAAATGAGTAGCTTTTTACTTTTTAAGGCTTTCACCAAATCCCTCCGGAACACTTCGTAAGTGTAAGTCTCGCTGGGGAAAAGGAATGGAGATTCCAGCCTCTTGAAAGCGATCCCAAATGCTGAGCAATACCTCACTTCGTGCATTTCCCACTCCGTTGGATGGATCATTAATCCAAAACCTTAATTCAAGGTCTACTGAATTATCTCCAAACCCTCTAACCAGGCAACGGGGTTCAGGATCATTGAGCACACGCCCAGATGAAAGGGCAGCATCAACGCAAAGTTGCATAGCCTGGCGGGGGTCGGAGTCGTAGGAGATGCCTACTGGTACGCGTACTCGGATATTTTTATCGCTGAAGGACCAATTAACCACGCGATTGGCGATTAAGTCCTCGTTGGGAATTAGATGTTCCTTGCCATCCCGTGTGATGATTGAAGCATAGCGAGCTCTCAGGGAATTGATCCAGCCATAGGTATCGTCAATTTCAATCACATCCCCAGGCTTGATCGATCGGTCAAGTAAGAGTATTAATCCGCTTACAAGATTTGAGACTACCTTTTGAAGACCAAATCCAATTCCTACACCAATCGCACCGCCAAGAAGGGCAAAGGAGGAGAGGTCGAGCCCGATGGTAGACATAGCCACGAGAAAACTGATAAAAATCAAGAATACCCGTATAACCTTGGCGAGCAGAACCTGTAAGGATGGGGGAAGGTTGGAGAGCTCGCGAATACGAGTTTCTCCTGCACTCCCTAAAAGAGAACTCATCCATAATAAAAGGAGTAATATAAAAACCCCATTTACCAGATCGAGTATAGAGAGCTTACTTTTTCCTATCGCGAAGGATGCAGAACTTAGAAAATCAAGAGTGGGTTCAAGGAGACCAAAGCTTTGTAGAGCAGCCATCCCGAATGCCAATACCGCGGCCAATCGAAGCCAGAATCGGTTGTGGGTTAAGCCTGCCACCAAACGGTAGATCAACCATGCAGTAGTGGCATGAACAAATGGATTGAGCAAATCTACCGATGCGAATCCAAAGCGATCGAGTACGCCTCTAGCCAGAAGGGAGCAAAGAAGAAGAATGAGAGGAAGTAAAAGCTGTGCAAAGATGCGGATCGCACGTTCAATCCATGCCGGTCTGGTCTCATCTTGTAATAATTTAAGGATTTTGGGCTTGGCTCTTTGGCTACTTATCCAGGCGATAAAAATGGAAAGTCCGATGACTACCGCCTGAATCCGAGCAGATGGAGTCGTCCAGAATTGGAAGGCGTTTTCCCACACTTGGGTGAGGGCAAGGCTCAGATCATTCATGCAACCTCAAAACTGAAAAGTTCTTTCTTTTTTGGCAACTGGTAAAAAGTTTGGGTCAGATGGCTAGCACCAATGCAACTTGGACACATCCGATAAAAAAACCAAGTACCGCCCCAATTTTTTCGATGAAGCGAAATTCTTGCTCCATAAATCCGATCAGTAATTCCTCAACCTTGTCGGATGAAAAGGTACTTACCTTTTCCCGGACTAAGGCTTCCACATCTATGGATTCTTCCATTTTAAGAGCTAGCCCGCTAGCGGATGCTTTCATAAAGTCTTCCAGCTCTCCTTTAAAAAGGTTGGTCACTTTTTCAATCATATCATCGCTCAGAAACATCGAGAGCATTGGAAAGGCAGAGATAAGTTTTCCTCGTATCGTCTTTTCAATTCTCTTCCCCACTTCTTCCATTGCTTCTGGTTGGGTGGACAATTCTTCGATCCTTTGCCCGATATCTTTCATCGAGAATAATTCGTTGGCCACCAAAGTTCCCAGCTTTTCGGCAATTTGGTTTTGCCTTTTGGGAAATACCCCTTGTATGGATAGCCCAAGTATTTTTTTGGGTTCACGCGGATGGAACAACATTTTAATCGCCAAATAATTGGTCGCCCATCCAATAAGGGCGGCAATCAAGGGGAGTAAAAAAAGTAAGGAAGAATTTTCTGTCATCTGCGGAAAATTTCTAAGTAATTAAATCAGGTAAAGATTAAAGGAGGAAGAGAATTTGTTTGCGAAGGCTAGCTGATTACTACTTGTCAATGCCATGAGCAAGGAAGTTTTATTGGTTTTTACGCTGTTAGTCGGGGCCTCATTAACTAGCAGTTGTGCCAGCATGGTAACCAAACCAATCGGTTTGGCGACTAAGGCAGTAACTACTCCAGTGAAAGCGGTGGCTGGTGTAGCGATGGATGTGTTGGGCAAGCCTATCCGCAAAACTGCACAAATACTCAAACCGGTCACCCCGGTTATTCGAATACGTTAACGTCTGCGACGTCCGCCAAAAGTTAACTGCTTACCAAACCCTCGGTTGCGCTTGCGCGAAACCTCCGGTGCACTTGGAGTAAGACTTTCAGGGTCATTACGATAAGGGAAATCGTCCACAAACTTACGGGGTAGGGGATTGCCCAACAATTTTTCAATGGATTCAATCATCGAAATATCTTCGGGTTTGCAAAGAGTAAAAGCTTCACCCTCGGTTCGTGCCCGTCCGGTGCGTCCAATCCGGTGAACATAATCCTCCGAGTGTTGAGGGACATCGTAATTGATAACATGGGTGACATTGGAAATGTCCAACCCTCTGGATGCCACGTCTGTGGCACATAAAATCTTTACATTTCCAGCCTTAAAATCTTCCAAGGCCTTGGTGCGGTCACGCTGTTTTAAATCCGAATGCAAAACACACACGGTTTGTCCATGCTCAGTCAACCACTGGCTGATTTTGTCCGTTCCTCTGCGTGTTTGAAAAAAGATAATCAGGTTATCGAATTTAATCCGTTTGAGCAGGGCGATCAGAAGATCAAATTTTTGTATGGCGGGCACAGGGTACAAAGCATGACTTACCGTATCGGCAGCAGATATTTTTATATCTATCTTTGCTTCTGCCGGATTTTTCAAAGCCCAATCAGAGAGGCGACGCACCGAATCTGGGATAGTCGCGGAAAAAAGAAGGGTCTGCCTGGATCGGGGAGTCTTTTGAATAATCCGGGTAACATCTTCAATAAACCCCATGTCGAGCATACGATCGACTTCATCGAGAATGAGAATTTCGATTTTTTGGAGACTCAAATTTCCCTGGCTTAAATGATCAAGCAATCGTCCAGGAGTGGCCACGATTACATCGGGCTCGTTGTTTAACTGTTCAAGTTGTTTCCCGTATTTTACGCCTCCGTAAAGGAGTGCCATTCGTAAATCGAGGAATTTTCCATATTTGTTGAAGTTTTCCTCAATTTGAATGGCAAGTTCACGGGTCGGTGCAAGGGCAAGGGCACGGCAAGCTCCGTGTTCTCCCAAGCGATGGAGGCAGGGCAGGGCGAAGGCCGCTGTTTTTCCTGTGCCAGTTTGGGCGGATCCGACAAGGTCGCGCCCTTCCAAAATAGGTTGTATGGATTTTTCCTGAATAGGGGTGGGGGTTTCATAACCCATCTCTTCGATGGATTGTAAAATTTTAGGGCTAAGGCCCATTTCACTAAACTTCATATTTTTGAGTGATGGTGGTGCGTGGCTTCTTCTTGCTCTTCTTTTCTTTCAAGGAATGATCATAATCTTAGTTTACATTAATGAGCGAGGACAAACCGACCACACCTTACCGCGGACGATTAGCTCCGACTCCCTCCGGCTATTTACACGAGGGGCATATACTTACTTTCCGAACAGCGTGGAAACGAGCACGGGCATACGAAGGCAAATTACTTTTTCGTATGGATGACCTTGACCCCAATCGCTGTACTGCGGCTTACGCAACTGCATGTATCGAAGACATGCGGGGCATGGGGTTGGACTGGGATGAGGGTCCAAATCTCGTTGGGCCTTCGGCACCTTACGAGCAAAGCAAACGTTTATTATTCTATATCGATGCAATGAAGAAATTGTATCAG
>JAQXCL010000031.1 GCA_029251885.1 Opitutales bacterium
CATTCCTCTCTTGCCCGCTACCCAGCGGAGTAAAAATTCGCTATTGAACCAATAATCCAACCATTTGGGCGTCTTGCGAAAGAAGGGAAACTTGTGCTGCAAATAAACATTAATCCCTCCCAAAAAAACTGGGGCGACCGAACCCGCATTTTCCTCGTCCAATAGATGAGGGAGATAGGCAGGCAACATGGTTACATCATGTCCATCATCGATTAGATGACGGGCCAAAGAATTATCCCGCATGCATACACCGCAGTAATAATTGCCCGTACCGGGCGTAAGAAAAGCAATCCTCACCCGGAGACTTTGGCCAATCCGTGCTCCACCGGATCGGGCAGGTGAGCAAGGTCTGACATTGAATCGAAAAGTTCCTTAAAGTCTTGATCATCCACATTGCCAATCAAGCAATCGGTTAGAGAGGAGCGTAGATGATCTCCACGCTTAACCAAATCTCCAAAGCTAAATTGGGGATCATAAAATGCATACACGATTTTTCTCATCGTCTCGATAGAAGACTGCATACGCTTACCATACTGCTTGAAAGATTGTGCAGTTACTGGGCCGGTAGAAAGGGCCTTATCTACTTCATCGGCAAGCATCGTGCCGCTTTTTAATGCGAGAAATACTCCGGAGGAAAAAACGGGGTCAAGAAAACCAAGTGCATCTCCAGCGAGGACCAATCCATCCATCGAACAATATTTATTACGATAAGAATATTCTCCAGTTATGCGGTATTCACCAGTCTGTGCTGCACCTTGTAAGTGTTCTTCAATCCATACATTGTTTTTAATTTCACGCTGAAAAATTTCTGCATGGTCCTTGGTTGAACCGTTAAACAAGTAATCGCGTTCAGCTACGATTCCCACGCTTACCATATCTCCACTTAATGGAATATACCAAAACCAGCCCTTCCCCGGCAGATAGGCCACGGTGGTTGCCCCTTCATCCAATCCGGGATCTCTCTTTGCATTTTTATAATAGGTCCAGAGGGCAACTTTTTTAAGTTCCGGATCGCGAACCATCCAGTTTTCTTTGTGAGCGGCAAAACAATCTCTGCCGGATGCATCAATAACTACCGGAGCAGTTAATTCAAGATCTCCAAATTCTTGCGAACTTGCTTTTATCCCCGTAACCTTATCTCCATGTTTGATCAATCGATTGGCCTTGGTTTGTTCAAGTACGGAAGCTCCATTATCCCGAGCTTTATCTAAGATCATTTGGTCAAACTCTTCCCGCCATACCTGCCAGGTTGTGGAGGATGGATGATCAAAGTGTTGGAAAAAATAAAAAGGTTGGGAAAGAAAACCGTCTTCCCTGACAAATTGGACACAATATTTTCGTGGATTTCCAGATTCCATTAATTGATCGATCAATCCCAAGCGTTCCAGAGAGAAATAACAAAAGGGCATCAGGGATTCTCCCACATGGTAACGAGGAAATTTTTCTTTCTCTACGATTAATACATCCCTGCCCTTTTCAGCGAGCAAGGCACCTGTGGTCGAACCAGCTGGTCCGGCTCCCACCACGATGGCATCGTACTGTGTCTTTAACGAAATCATGGGTATATATTATATAAACCAATTCCCAATGCGAGTAAACTCAAGCACATATGCTCGGCTATGCGGGTGGTAAAATTTCCACGATGTTTGCAATCGTCTCATTTGTACGGGTAACAATTTGATTGCTCCTCCCGTAAAGAGTATCGGGCAGTTCCACTCCAAAAGCTTCTCGAATCGAAGCATCTGGGCTTATACGAAAGAATCCACGCAAGGAACAGGAATAAGGAATTCTTCCCTGATTAAGAATGGTGCCAAGAGGTATTTTACCTGCAACTACTGAATCTATGGCCACCTGAGGTAACTGTGCTAATTGAATTTCAATAGCTCCGTATTCAACCGCCTTGACCGTTGGACCATCCGTTTCCAAAATCACCTCGCGAAAATATCCCTTCCCATCGTTGGAGGAACGCAACCTTCTTACCCCAATAGAAGTTCGGTGATGATTTTCCAGCCGTGTCGTCATATCCCCCTCATGAGCAAGAAGCTGCCGATAAGGCTCGGGTAATTCTGTAGCTTCAATCGTTTGATAATCCAAGCCAGGAAGTCCACGTGCCCGTCTCATTAAAGTTAAGGGGTGTAACAAGCCGGGAAAATTTTTTGAGGGATCAGCCATATGTAAGGTTAGACGTAACGGGCATCCTGATGTTGGGGAAGAAAAAATTTATCCAGCAAAGAATCCACCCTTAGCAGGGCTTCCCGGGAAAGTGTCCATTCCTCCCCTCCCATATTTAAAATTCCCTGTTCTTTCCAATCCTTAAGAATTTCACCGTACCTTTCTTGAAGATTGATCTCAAACTTTTCCAGGAAATAACTAGGCCGAATCTTTCCCAGTTTCCATTGTAATATAAATTCACGAATAAATCGTTCATCCTCGGTGGTGAGCAAGGCTCGACGAAGTACCGTCTCGCCACGCTCAATGGTAGAACAATAATCTTCAAAATGGGTAAGGTTTTGATAATGGATACCTCCGAGATGCCCAAAAGATGCAACTCCCAAAGCGACCATATCAGCACCTCCCCAAAGTTGATCACGATAAAGAAATTTGGTGCGCTGTGGGTTTTTCACTGCGGTACAAGTACTGGTCACAGAGTACCCCGCAGACTCCAAACGACTGAAAGCCTCGGTCACCCAGCGTCTCTTGGTTGGCCAATCTGCAACTGGGGCACTAAGTTTGCCCTCTTCTTTCATTGTTTGGTATATGGTGGTATTATAAGGAACTTCCATTTGATAGATCGTCACGCAATCGGGTGCCAGTTCCACCACCCGTTCAATGCAGTCCAACCAATTTTCATCTGTCTCCTCGAGCATACCGGCAATCAGATCGATGTTTATATTTTCGATCCCCGCATCCTTTGCCCATTGGAAAGCACGAAAGACTTCTCCAGACCGGTGAGCCCGTCCATTAGTTTCTAATACATGGTCAGAAAAATTTTCGATTCCCAAACTCAGACGGGTGACTCCAAAATCTCGAATCGCCTGTACTTTTTTTTCTGTCAGGGTACCGGGCTCGCACTCAAAGGTAACTTCTTCCGCCTCATCCCAGGGCAAAATCGCTTTCATACGATCCGTAAGTTCGGTTAATTGCTGAGCTGACAAATAGGAAGGTGTACCTCCCCCAAAATAAACAAACTTGGGCTTTCTTCCTGCCAGATAAGGCGAAGCGGCATATGCCTCAAATTCCTTCATCGTGGCATCGAGATATCTTCTAACATCCGCGGAGTTTTTATCGGTGTAGACGCGGAAATAACAAAAGTGACAGCGCTTCCTACAAAATGGAATGTGATAATAAAGTCCAAGGGGTGCCTTTCCCGGAGATGGACTATTAAGCAATGACTCTACGCAGGGTAAGTCCTTTTCATTCCAAAAAGAAAAGGGCGGATAGTTGGCGATAAAATAATTTCCCGCCTTGGTTTCCTCACCAGTGTTCTGATCGGGACTATTTTTTGTGGAATCGCTCATAGAAGCTTTTTCATAGTGCTAAAGGCATAAAGGTTTCCATCTTCACATCCAACGAAAATCCATCCATTGGCCACAGCACATGTGGATGAGATCGAAGATCCAATTTCGTAACGAGTAATCATTTCGCCCCCATTCAAATCAATTAAGTAGAGTTTGCCGTCCATGGATCCAACCACCACTTTTTCCCCTGCAATCACAGGGGATCCATCGATACGCCCCCGGGCAGAGAACCTCCAATGTTGTTTGCCAGATTTTCGATTTATAGCATGCAGTGCTTTGTCCCGCCCACCAATGATTACAAAATCTTCGGTAAGTGCGGGAGAAGAAAAGTATGGAAAACTTTTCGGTTCATAAGACCAGGAAATTTTTCCGCTGTTTAAATCGATCGCTTGTACCGCCCGATCCATATTTCCAACATAGCCAAAGGAATCGTATACCCCTACTGAGGAGGCGATCGGAGCCCCCAAATCGACTTGTTTGGATAGGTTTCCGTCCTTCAAAGAAACGACATAGAGTTGAGCATCACACCCTCCAAACACCACCCATTTTTTATCCCAAATTGCTGGAGTTCCATTGACATAATTCATCGTCTCAAACTTCCAAGCTATCGATCCATCCTCTGTGTCCACACAATGCACAAAATTATCATAGCTTCCAACGAGCACCAGCGAACGACCTGTTGTTGGATGAATGGCATGGTTTGGTGCCCCCACAATCTCTCCCATGGTTTCATAAGCCCAATTTTGTTTACCGCTTTCTGCATCGAGACAAAACAACCATCCATCCTTGGTGCCGATATATATTTTACCATTGTGGACTAATGCAGGAGCGTCCACTCCTAGCCCGGTTTCTTTTTTCCATACCACCTGGCCAGTCTTGAAATCCAATGCATAAAAGATTCCGGTAGGACCACCCAAAAATATTTTCCCATCCGATAACACCGGGGAGGACTTTAAAAACTTCCCCGCCTCAAAAGTCCATTCGAGTAACAGTTCATCTCCTAATTTTTCTGCTGAGATACCATGCAGTTCAGAACCTCCTCGATGATTCGGCCAATCAGCTGCACACCAACGAGTAAACATAAAAAGCAAGGTGCTCAAAACGATAAACGGTTTGATTTTCATCTTTCGTTTATGTTGCCCATGTGGACATCAATGGATTGATAAAGTTTTAACCAATCACTCTCCTTGAGCGGGCGTGGATTAAAAGTACCCGTCCATTGATCGGCCGCATCTTGGGAAAGTTTGGGTAATTCGGATGCAACGCAATCGACTTCTGACAAACTTGTGGGAAGCCCGGCAAATTCGCGCAATCGAATAACTTTTTCGAGAAGCAGCCCATTGGCTTGTTGATCGCTTGTGGAAGAGTCTGCAAGCCCGGAAAGACGAGCCAAATCGGCGTAGATCTGAGCAGAGTCCAAATCTTGCCGATTATAGG
>JAQXCL010000043.1 GCA_029251885.1 Opitutales bacterium
AGATACGCTTTCGAAAATTTTTCCATTCCCGGATTTTCCAGTTCCTGTACAACGGATAAGGAGATTCCCGAAATTATTGGCAATGTTTGGAATGAATACCAGTACTTGGTTGATCCACATACAGCATGTGCTTTTAAAGATCTGCCGAAGGATCAACCTTCGGTGGTTTTAGCCACGGCACATCCGGCAAAATTCCCACAGGTTTTTAAGGATGCTGGACTAGAAATTCCAACATCTCCTGTGCTTGAAGCATTGCTGGATCGAAAACCAGTCAAGCACCGGGTGGATGTTAACCCTTCAAGCGTACGCTCGTTTATCGAGAATAAATTTTAAGAAAAGAGTATTAAAAACTCTCCAGTCCTTTGGTCGGATATGAGAACTTAATGAGGAAGGATATTGTATTTTTAAGAGGGGGGGGCTTGGGTGATTTTGTCCTTACTCTTCCATTATTGAAAGCAGCTTACCAACAAGGCTTCTCGGTTAGTTTGTACGCCAATGAAAATTACCTTTCTCTTTTAGATAAGGAATGGAATTGGCTCCTGAAAAAAGACCTCGATGAATTGTGCGGTAAAGCTCCCCCCATTTTAAAAGGGTCTCAAGTGGTTAGTTTTTGGAATGATTCGGATTGGAAAAAGGAAATGTTAAATGCAGGAGCGTCCTTTACAACATCTCTCAATCCACGACCGGGAGATGGGCAATTATTCATCCTGCAAGCTCTCGAAGAAATCGGTTGGTCAATTCCTGAAAGAGTTTTAAGCGAGCCCATTTTGGGCAATCATTGGAGGGGTGGAGATCAGGTCCTTTGGATTCATCCTGGAAGTGGTGGGGTTGATAAGAATCTTCCAATTTCCTATTTCTTAAACCGAGCTAATCAATGGTTGTTATCTCGTGAAGACAGACAAGTGGTTATTTCATTTGGAGAAGCTGATGAAAAATTATTCCACAAATTTCAATTGAATAACTTAGTTCACAATCCACAAGTTCAGTTATTTCGTCCTGCTTCTATTCTTGATTTCCGAAACCGAATGGCCTCGACTGCAGATAAATTCCTTGGCAACGATTCTGGCCCTGGGCACTTGGCTGCAAACTTGGGGATTCCTGTTGAAATCCTATTTTGTACAACTCCTTCTGCGGTATGGAGTCCTTTAGGCCCCCGAGTAGAAATCTACGATTGGGATTCAGTTTCGAGTAAAATCTTGTAATTCACCGAGTCAACCAAAGCTTCCCAACTTGCAGTAATCACATTATCGCTGACCCCAACTGTTCCCCAAGTTAAATGGCCATCAGTAGATTCGATATGTACCCGAGTGATCGCATTCGTGCCTTGGTTGCTTTCAAGAATACGCACCTTGAAATCGACTAGGCTGATTTGAGATATATAGGGAAAGTCTTTCTCCAAGGCTTTACGCAGAGCTTGATCGAGGGCTGAGACTGGACCGTTGCCTTCTGCAACAACATGTCGGGTTTCTTCCTTCACTCGCAATTTGACCGTAGCTTCGGAGGTAGTCGTATCATCTTTGCTTAATCCTTCGACTCCAACATGAAATCGTAAAACCTCAAAGACTGGATTTTCTCCACGAAGAAAACGCCTAAGTAAAAGATCAAAAGAAGCATCTGCAGATTCAAATTCGTACCCCTTGAACTCCAAACTTTTTAATTCTTCCAAAAAGGACTTCATTTCAGGAGACCTTCCATCGACATCCATGCCCATCTCTTTTGCTTTAAGCATGATACTGCTTCTACCAGACATGTCAGATACAAGAACTCTTGTACGGTTGCCAACGGTTGCCGGGTCGATGTGCTCGTAACTGTGAGTTGACTTAGAAGCAGCATCTGCATGCACGCCACCTTTGTGAGCGAAAGAAGCAGCTCCCACATAGGGGGCTCGAATGTCAGGCCGCAAATTGGTGGAGTCGTCAATAAAGAGAGAAAGGTCTCGAAGCTTGGAAAGATTCTTCGAGCAATTGGTCGATCTATCCATTTTGAGTTCTAAATTAGGAATGATGGTAGTGAGGTTGGCATTACCGTTACGCTCGCCATAGCCGTTCATCGTTCCTTGGACCATGACTGCACCAGCTTCCACTCCAGCCAAACTTACCGCAACTCCGACCCCCGCATCGTTGTGACAATGTACGCCAATTTTTGATTTTGGGAAGCGTTCAACGACAACTCGTGTGCTTTCTTCAAAAGGAGTGACCAACTTCCCGCCATTAGTTTCGCACAAAGTAAGAAAGTCAGCACCTCCACGATCGGCGGCTGCCAAGGTGGATAGGGCATAATCTTTGTTATCGTGAAAACCGTCGAAAAAATGTTCTGCGTCATAGATGACCTCTTTACCCTGTTCTTTTAAGTATCGAACGGTATCTTCGATCATTAGCAGATTTTCTTCCGGAGTCGTGCGTAAAACATCAGTCACATGTAAAAGCCACGATTTTCCGAATATGGTAACTACTGGAGTATTAGCATCCAAAAGTAGTTTAACTTGGGCATCCTGATCTACTTCGGTTTTTGCTCTTCGGGTCGATCCAAAAGCGGCGATTCGTCCATGCTGAAGATCGAGGCTTCCCACCTGTTCAAAAAATGCCATATCACGGGGATTACTGCCAGGCCAGCCACCCTCAATGTAATCAACTCCAAATTGGTCAAGTTTTTCAGTAACCCGAAGTTTGGAGGCAACGGTGAAAGATACACCTTCAGCTTGTGAACCATCTCGCAAGGTAGTATCGTAAATTAAAACGTTTTGTTTGCTCATGAGGTGATAAAAAAATCGGGAAAAGAGAACGGATCAATTAATACACAAAAAAGAAACATCTTTATTGTTTAAGAAGTCACATAATGCTCACCTCTCCTAGGTTGGCAACGGCAAACAAATATGTGTATTCTTAATGAATATGAGATTTGATTTATCCAGTCATCTGGGAAAAGAGATTTTTGATTCATTAAGGTCTGCCCCTTTTCAACCCTATTTATTGGACTATGGAATACCTAAGGTAAAAAGCTTTAACCGGGGTTTGGTTCTCGCACTCTCTCTTCTCTTTTCGAAAGATTTTAAGATTTTCCCCAAGGGTTCTAGGATAGGAGTTATTTTACCTCCAGGTATCGCTGGATTTGTTTCGAACTTTGCATTGCTTCTTAGCGGTCGGGTTCCTGTGAATCTTAACTTTACGATGGGTAAAGAATTAAATCTCGAAGTGTTACAAGGTGCCGGGGTTACCACTGTAGTGACAGCTTCAAAAATGATGAGAAAGTTTAGCGATTTTCCATGGCCAGAAAATTGCCTTTTGGTGGATGATTTCTTTAAAGGGTTGGCTAGTAAACGGTTCTTAATATTGAAAACTTTTATAAAGGCATGGATATTTCCCTCGTGGACTAGTAAAGAATTTGAGGTTCCTCAATACGGAGGGTCAGACTTGGCGGTCTTGATTTTTACCAGTGGGAGTTCAGGCAAACCTAAAGGGGTAAGATTAACTCATGCGAATCTGCTGGCTAATTGTGGACAACTATATGACTTGGAATTATTCGAGAATCAATCGAAGGTATTGGTTAATCTCCCACTTTTTCACAGCTTTGGTTTTACAGTGGGTATGCTTTTTTCGACTTTGCGTGGTTTGTACCCGGTTACATCACCCTCTCCTTTAGACCATAAATTGAATCTCAAAATTATAGCTGAGCAAAAAGTAAGAATTCTTTTAGGTACGCCCACTTTCCTTAGAGGCTATCTAAAAAAAGCAAAGAAGGGAGAACTCAAAAGTATTCAATTTGTAGTGGCTGGAGCGGAAAAAAGTCCGCAAGCTTTTCGTGATCTTTGGGAGCGGGAAGCCAATTGCCAATACCTGGAAGGGTATGGACTCACGGAAACCTCTCCAGCTATTTCTTTTAATCGGCCTGCTGCTGGTAAGCAGAGTGGTTCGGTTGGAAGATTGTTACCTGATGTGGAGTGCAAGACGATAGATCAGGAAAGTGGGGATATTACTCCTTTGGAAGAGGGGGGAATACTATGTTTTCGTGGGCCAAATATATTTGCTGGATATTGGCAGGATGCTGAACAGTCGAATAAGGTGCTCGATGAGAATGGTTGGTTTAAAACTGGCGATTTGGGAAGGCTTGATCGTGACGGGTTTCTTTGGATCGAAGGAAGGAGTTCACGCTTTTCTAAAATTGGGGGAGA
>JAQXCL010000082.1 GCA_029251885.1 Opitutales bacterium
ATTCTTTTTTTATTTCGTTATGCTCCAAGCTGGAATCCTAGGTTTGCCCAATGTTGGCAAAAGCACTTTATTTAACGCCCTGACTAAGACCCGCAAGGCGGAGGCAGCCAACTATCCATTTTGTACCATCGATCCAAATGTCGGTGTTGTACAGGTGCCCGATACACGGCTCGAACCTCTGGCCAAACTGGTAAATACATCCAGCCTGATCCCCGCGGCGATCGAGATGGTGGACATTGCCGGTTTGGTTGCCGGTGCAAGTAAGGGTGAGGGACTGGGTAACAAATTCCTTGCTAATGTACGCGAGGTGGATGCCCTGGTCCATGTGGTCCGTTGTTTTGAGGATGAAGACATTATTCATAACATGGGCCGTGTCGATCCGATCGCAGATGCCGAAATAATTATGACCGAATTGATCCTAGCTGATGCAGATTCCGTGACCAGTCAGCATCAAAAAACCCAGAAAAAAGCCAGGGGCAATGATAAGGATGCTGCCACCAGTGTAGCCCTACTCGAACGTTTAATCCCTCATCTGGACGAGGGAAAACCCGCCAATCTTTTACCGATGGACGAGGAGGAAAAGGAACGTTTGAAAACTTTTCACCTGCTAAGTTCAAAACCAATGCTCTATGCCTGTAATTTAAAGGAGGATGAAATTGCCGATCCCACAAGCAATGAACGTTTTGTAGCCTTTCAGGAATGGGCGGCTTCGCAACAGGATGTTGCCTGTTGTGCAATATCGGCAAAAATGGAAGAAGAGTTGTCCGAATTGGCAGACGATGAGGCCCTGGAATACCTGGAGGCAATGGGGGTGAATGATTCTGGAGTAACTTCCTTAATACAAGGAACTTACGAACTACTTGGATTGGCAAGTTTTCTTACTGCTGGCGAGATGGAAGCCAAGGCATGGACATTTCGTAAAGGGATGACCGCACCGCAGTGTGCCGGGGTGATTCATACAGATTTTGAAAAGAAATTTATTAAAGCAGAGGTGGTATCCTACGATGATTTAATTTCGTCAGGAAGTATGTCTGCCGCCCGGGATGCAGGAAAATTAAGGTTGGAGGGCAAGGAGTATATTTTTGCCGATGGGGATGTTGTCCTCTTCAAATGTAATGCCTAAAACCTGCCTTCTTGGGGTTGCCTGTACCCTACCCTTTTATACTCTGTAGTTTCTACATGCCTTTTCCAACTCATACCCGTCTTTGGAGACCCGCTTCTTTACTTGCGGGCTTAGCCATGCTATTTTCTTCCTGTGGGGAGGATCCACAGGTGAGTTCCTACACTGCGGAGAATCATTACGAGGGACCTGTAGTGTGTTGGGAATTACCCGAACAGTGGGGAGAAAATCCAGGAATGGGCGGGATGATGGCCGGTTCCTTTCATGTAAAAACATCAAACGGGCCGAGGGGGCGTATTGGAGTGATGCCCTTTCGGGAATCTGTGGAGACTACACAGATTGTAAACATGTTTGCCCGTGAATTGGGACATCAGGATTATAACGATTCGAGTGTTAAACCATTGGTCGAATCTAAAAAACTGGGGGATCGATCCTTTGAAATTATTCGATTGGAAGACAAAAGCGGAGAGGAAGAACCTCCCAGAACTGCTCTGCTCGCACTTTACAGGCACAATTTACAAACTTGGTTATTTCCATTTATTGCCGACCGTAAATTAATCGATGAGGAGCTGGAAAACTTTTACGGTTTTTTAAAGTCAACCACCTTGCGGGCAGGAAAAACTCCAGTACGGGCAATTGCTCCCAGTCTTCCCCCTGCCCAACCTGCCAGTTCCAAACACCAACCAACCTGGGAGGCACCAAAACATTGGGAACGCAAGCCAGCGACCCAGATGCGTGTGGGTAACTATGCGGTAACCAACAAGGCGGGAGAAGTTCTCGATTTTTCAATCACTTCTTTTCCAGGTGATGTGGGTGGCATACTCGCCAATGTAAACCGTTGGCTCGGACAGGTGGGCATTAGCCCGACAGATGAACAGGGACTTTCCCAATACCTCAGCGATCGTATGATCGATGAGAAACCAGCCAAACTGGTACTTGCAGAATCAGAAGAGCAGGCACTTTACGCTGCCATTCTTGTGCATAATGAAAGGTCGTGGTTTTTAAAATTGATGGGCGATGCAAAACTAGCCCGTACGGAGAAGGAAAATTTCCTCGGGTTGATTGATTCCTTCTGCTTGGGCGACCATTAAATAAATTCTTTTCTTTTTTTTCCGATGTCTGAAAAACCAAAAAAATCAATATCCTCTCTGGGTGAGCGCAGGAAACGTTTTGCCTGGTTGGTCCCGTTTGCCAATTTGCGCATCACCCTGACCCTGCTCAGTTTTTCAATGATTCTAATCTTTGTGGCCACATTGGAACAGGTACGCATTGGAATACGGGGTGCACAGGCAGAATTTTTTGAATCGATGTATGGAATATGGCACTATCCAGAACAGTTCTGGGGAGGAGATATCCTGAATTTTTTACCCATTCCCATACCTGGTGGTTACCTGCTTGGTGGTTTGCTCATCCTTAATTTGCTCGCCGCTTTTATCACCCGTTTTCAATGGACTGGAAAAAAAATTGGTATTCAATTTATCCACCTTGGAATCATCATGCTTTTGGTCGGCCAACTTGCCACCCAGGCAATGCAGGAAGAATCCCGCATGCAAATAAACAAGGGGGAATCGAAAAATTACCTCGAACGTTTTCATGGGGTTGAACTTGCCTTTATTGATGTAACGGATGCGGAGACCGAACGAGTGGTCGCCCTGCCCGAAGCCTTGTTGGAAAAAGGCGGACTGCACTATTCGGAAGACTTACCCTTTAAAGTAAGGGTGCTGGATTTTGGCCCAAATTGTGAGTTCAATGCTCTACCACCTGCCAAAAAAGCAAAGGGTCCGACAGAGGGAGTAAACCGTGGAGTCATTCAATCTTCCAATTTGGAAATCCGTCCAAAGCCTGAGGATTTTAGCAGCGATGGAATGAACTTTGGCTATGTGGTTTTTGAATTGCTAGATGGTGCAGAAAGCTTGGGTACATGGGCAGCCATTTCCCACCCGGCAGGTAATCATTGGTGGGCCCAAATAAATCCAAAAATGGGAGATCTTGCTTTTCAACCCGTCCGGATGAATGGTCGTTTATGGGGCGCAACTTTACGCCCGGAAAGAGAGTACCTGCCCTACTCCATTAAACTGCTTGGTATTGCCAATGAATTCTACCAGGGCACGGACATTCCTTTTAATTTTGAGAGCGAAATTGTTCTGGGTATGGAAAAAAACCAGAGTAGACGGGCATTGGTCTATATGAACACTCCACTACGGCATGAGGGAAAAACTTTTTACCAGTATCAAATGAATAAGTCAGCAGATTATACTGTTTTTCAAGTGGTCCGCAATCCGAGCTGGTTGGTTCCATACATAGCATGCATACTGGTTTCGATTGGTCTGCTTTGGCAGTTTAGCTTTCACCTGGTTCGCTTTCTCAACAAAAATTCCGGAGCCAACCGGGCAGCCGTATGAAAGAAAAGAAAAAATCCACCCGTTTACGCATTCTTGGATGGTCGATTGTTCTGTGCGGACTCTACTTTGTTTTCCTGCCCAACAAATATACAAGTGCCTCGTTTCTTGATTTTTTCAAAGGAGAACCAGTAGGAGTTGAAGAGTCAATAAACCTTGATGCTTTTTCTCGTATTCCAGTACTGCGGGGCGGACGGGTAAAACCAATCGACAGTGTAGCCCGTAATACCTTGCTCGTTTTGCGCAATAAACGAACTGCACTTGATAGCAATGGTACAAAAATACCGGCTGTTAAATGGTTGGCTGACTTGCTATTTACTCCAAAACGGGCAGACGAACACAAGACTTTCCTCATTGATCATGACCAAGTCCTTGGATTGATTGGTAAAAAACTGGCAAGCGATGGTAAGTATTTTTCCTACCTCGATCTCGAACCTTTTGTGGAGGAAATTGAAAAGAGTGCACAACAAGCAAGCAAGTTGGAAAGGGAAAATCGAAATTATTTCCACCAAAACATTATCGAGCTCTACCACGGGCTCGTACTCTACCGGAATTTAAAAACCACCCTGTCACCGCCCCCTCATGCCCCACCTTCTGCGGTGCATGATCATAGCCTTATATCTCCCCTATTTTATAACCCGGAAACAGACAGTGTAAGGAGTGATGAGTATAAGCGCTTTCGCAACCTGACTACTGATCTGGCAAACAATCCAGAAAAGGTACGAATGGGAAACAAAGACGCGATGGGTCCGTTAATGTATTTCATCGATTATTATGCCCGATACAATTTATATGCCGAGTTCTTCCCCCTTCCACCCGAATTGGGAGAGAGCGGTGGGAAATGGCGTAAGATTGGAGAGTCCCTGGTGGGCACAGAACCATTGGAATCCAAGGAAAAAGCAAAGATTGATCCGGCCCGTTTCATTTCCACGGTCCAGGCATTGGTAACCAGTTCAGATGCGGACCTGCCCGATCAAATAAAAAGCATCAGGCAGAACCTGAAGTTGGATCCTAGTGCCCTTTTTGCCGCCCAGTATGCAGAGGCCATCAAATTGAGAAAAGGAATTGATCCAATTATCGGAAACTATGAGCAGTTGGAAAGAGCTTACCAAAGTGGGGATGCCAAAACCTTTAACATTTCAGTCGGAAAGATTCGTGAAGAAATAAACAAACGGGCGGAGGCAGATATTTCGACTATTGCATTTGAAAAAACATACAACGGATACGAGCCTTTTTACCGTAGTTCCATTGGCTATTTATGGATCTTCCTGATCGCCTGTATATCTTGGTTGATCTCGGTTTACTTAAAACCTAAAGACGGACAAAGCGGTGCTGCCATGACCTTATTGAATTGTGCATACCTGCTCACTGGCCTGGTTTTAATTGCCCATACCTTTGGTCTGGCTGGAAGAATGTATATCGAGGGACGCCCACCGGTTACCAACCTTTATTCCTCCGCCCTGTTTATCAGTTGGGGAGCGGTAGTATTATGTTTTTTGACCGAGAAATTTCTTAGGCTTGGCATTGCATCGGCCATGGGATCGCTGATCGGGTTTGGTGGATTGGTTGTGGCTCACAACCTAAGTATTGACTCCTCACTCAATCCATCCGGGGACACCATGGAAATGATGAGAGCAGTACTCGATTCAAACTTCTGGCTGGCCACGCATGTGGTTACCATAACGATTGGATATTCTACCACATTTCTAGCTGGGTTCCTTGGAATCGCTTATGTTTTCTCCATGCTATTTAGAACCATTACCCGATCGAATAAAAAAGGAAAGGATCTCGACCGTACCCTTGTTTCAATGATTTTTGGAGTCACTTGTTTCTCCCTATTCTTCAGCCTTGTCGGAACCGTACTTGGTGGTATCTGGGCGGATCAATCCTGGGGTAGGTTCTGGGGGTGGGATGCCAAGGAAAATGGCGCTTTGTTAATTGTAATTTGGAATGCCATCATTCT
>JAQXCL010000089.1 GCA_029251885.1 Opitutales bacterium
AGAACTCCAGATTATGTAAAAGCAGACTTGGATGCACCACATCATCGTCCCCATGAGCCCATAAAAGATATAAACCTAAATGGGTATTGGGATAACGGATTGAATGAGCATTGGATAGATTTGAACCGCAATGGAGATACCCAACAACAACCTGATTTACCGGGAGTTGGAGAGCTTGGTAAAGAGAAGGATTATCGGGATGGATTTCTTTCCGACCTTAAGTTACAGATGGACCCACAAGAAGAGGATATTGAATCCACCTCCCAAATCTCTTATCAGGGAATTAACCAAAGGTTTGGTCGAAAATTTAAAATTATTCGATTTCGTTGGTTAAGGGAGAAAGATGTTTAAGGAAATAGGGCTATTAAAAAAAAAGAACTTTTTTTTGAGTTTTCGGATCTTGTTAGCTGTACCCTTTTATTTCTTTAAAGGCCATTAGCTTGTAATTTATTTGCTCAAAATATTCGTACCCGAATCTGCACCAAGTACCTATTTTACCGCGTTTTTTTTGATAGCTGAGTTGCAGAAAATTTTGTGTATACATGGCGTGGTAATGCCCAAGAAACCAATTTTACTAGTTTAAAAATTCATTTGGGTTTCTATCAAATTTCTAAAAAGTTTTCTTATTATGGAACAGCCCGCTCAAGCTTTATATTAGCAAAAAAGACCTGGCTGATTTTGGCACCCACCCCGAACTAATTTCCGTTGTAGAACAAGCTTTGATAACATCGAAGTCAGGAACTTTGTAAGAACCCAAATTACTAAAGAAAAGAAAGAAAGCTACCTTTCAATCCTTCGGATTACTTTTCGATAAATTCAAGATCCCCCAAGTGAATTCCAGGATGCTCTTATTCAAAATATTTCAAACCCCAAAACTAAAAGAGGTATTCTTGATTCGAATGTTTTTGGTAATATGGTCCGACCACTTTCCCTGATTGAAAAAATAATGAAAGAAGAGTCTGTTTTGGGATACGAATCCAACTGAACAACGAATCCTCCGCAACGGTCAGGAGATTTAAAAATCACCAAAGTTACTCGGTTTAAGAAACCTGAGTTCCGCCCATAGGATATAATTAAAAGCGAAGGGATTGGTCCGAAGTAATTTTTCGATAATAACAGCCTTTTCTGGCAATACCCTGCTCATCTTTGACATGGCATGCACCCTGCCCTTTTGGGCTTACACGGTAGAGGATGGAGTTTTGTTCACAGTTTACCCGAACTTCTACGATCTCTAAATAATCACCCGAGGTTTTTCCCTTGATCCATAATTCATTCCTGCTGGAACTCCAAAAGGTGGCCATGCCTTGCTCGAGGGCTGTGTTAAGGGCTAATTCATTGGCATAGCCAACGATTAAGACCTCCCCGCTTTCCGCATCCTGAGCGACTGCGGGTATGAGGTCTTCACCACAGGCAACAACCTTGGCAAGTTTCTTAAAATCGAGGGCGAGGGAGGTCCCGTTTTCCAGTTCGTGATGGTCCATATTTTTTGATTACTATGTTGTGCACGGATAGTCGATTGGGAAAAGCTTTGTTTCTTACAATTGTCTGTATTCTCTGACCGAATTTTATTATGTATAATACCAAGATGCCCACGGATAAAGAATATGCTATCGTGCTTTTCGATGGGGTTTGCCACCTCTGTGACGGAGCGGTCCGATTTATTTTGCGTCGGGAAAATTCCACGTTGTTACGCTTTGCTCCTTTGCAGTCGGAAGCGGGTAAAGCTTTGCTAATGAAATACGGATATCCGGAAAACTATTTGGATGGCTTGATCTTTATTGAGAATAAACGAGCTCATGACCGTTCCTCTGCCTGTTTGCGTATTGCAGGCAAACTCAAATTGCCTTGGAGGTTCTTTGTTGTTTTTGTACTTGTCCCCAAACCTTTACGCGACCTTGTTTATCGGATGGTTGCAGTTGCCCGTTATCGGTGGTTTGGGAAAAAGAAAGTTTGTTCCCTGCCACAGGGAGAAGATCCGGCACGCTTTCTTTAAAAACCTTTACTCCGCCAGTGCGGGGATCAGGTGTGCGAGGAGTCGGGTCATTCGGGGTAAGGCTAGTTCGGAGGTTCGCGTGACATCCTCGTGCGTAAGTGCATCGCTGTTCCGACCAGCCGCCAAGTTGCTGATGCATGAAATGGCGCCGACTTTCAAACCAAGTCCGTTTGCCACCATGGCTTCTGGTGTGGTTGACATGCCCACCGCGTCTGCACCTAAGCTGGCAAATGCCCGAATCTCCGCTGGTGTTTCGAAGGCGGGCCCGGAAAGGGCAAGGTAGGTGCCCTCCTTAATTTCTTGTTTTGTTGCGTGCCCAACCTGCTTAATTTTCTGGAGCAGGTCTGGATCGTACACTCTCGATTGGTCGGGAAAGCGGGGAATGGAGGGGTGTGGACCCTGTCCGATTAGTGGATTGCTTCCCATGAAGTTCAGATGATCAGAAAGAGCCAGGAGGTCACCGGGTTGCAAATCTTCCCGAATTCCCCCTGCGGCATTGGTCAGTAGAAGAGTGCTGACTCCGAGTGCGTGGGCGAGAAGAGCGGGAAAAATAACCGGGTCCCAGCCAACACCTTCGTAAAAGTGCCTACGGCCCTGAAAAATCAGAACATCCAGACCACCAGGCCTGGCAAGCCAGAGGTTTCCCTCATGCCCATCAACTGTGGTTGAGCCCATACCAGGCAACTTTTCATACGGTATACTGGAAATGGGAGACAGTCCGTCTACAATTTCTCCCCATCCGGAACCGCAAACTAAACAAGCGTGGGGATGGATATCTCCCCAAGTCTCGTCCAAAATTTTGCAGGCTTGTAAGAGCGAGGGGGACGGGGTTTCTTCAGCCATAAGTAAGTTCTATCCCATCCCGACGGATGGTTACATGATTGGCTTGATCTGGGCGTAGGGAGGCTTCGGTTTGGCCAACCACTTGGGCATCAATTCCGAAGGATTTTGAAATTTCAATTACTCGATCGGCATGTTCGGGTGGGCAATATGCTTCTAAGCGATGTCCCATATTGTAAACTTGGTGCATTTCCTCGTCCGTGGTGCCAGAGACCTTTTGAATCTCTTTGAATAAGGGAGGAGGGGCAAAAAGATTGTCCTTAACATGATTCACGCCGGTGCCGAAGCGCATACACTTGGTTTGTCCACCGCCTGAACAATGAACCAACCCTTTCAGGTGGTCGCCAAGTTCCTCTGCCATAGCCTTGGCCACCGGTAGATAAGTGCGGGTGGGGCTGAGCAATGCCTGGCCCACACTTAGACTAGAACCTGGTAGTGGGTCTGCCATTCGGTAGGGCCCGCAGTATATGTATTCATCAGGGGTTTTGGAATCGTAGGTTTCCGGGTATTGTTCGAAATAATGTTTCGATAAAAGTTCGTGCCTGGCACTGGTAAGTCCATTGCTCCCAATACCACTATTTTCAACCGTTTCATAGCTTGCTTGTCCGCTGGAGGATAACCCGACAATTGCTAAGCCCGGGCAAATTCGGGAATTATCGATCACCCGGTCACGTTCCATCACCGCTACGGCACAAGAGTCCACGGCCACCGTGCCGGTGAGGTCTCCAACATCTGCAGTCTCCCCACCCCCGCTGAGTACAGAAATGCCCAAGTCCCGTAAGGATTGTAAAAATTCTTCAGTTCCTTCAATCAAAGCGGCCAGAGCGTCGGCTGGAAAATTTCTTGCATTCCGGTTAACGGTGCTAGAAATCATCACTCTTTCCCATGAACCCACACAGGCCAAGTCATCCAAATTCATGACCAAACTATCCTGAGCAATCCCTTTAAATACAGAGGCATCTCCAGTCTCCCGATACCAAAGATATCCAAGTATCGATTTGGTGCCTGCCCCATCGGAATGAATGACATTGCAAAAATTATCACGACCGGTGAGCGCATCTGGGGTAATTTTGCAAAAAGCTCCAGGGAATAATCCACGGTCCATACGATCCACCACGCGGTGAACTTCCTCCTTGCTCGAAGACACGCCTCGTTGATTGTAGCGATTTTGAGAATCTTCCATGATTCTATCTCCTACTACTTGCTTGCCCCCTTGACCATCCGAAAGCACTTTGGATCGTTCAATTACCAAAAAAATTTGAAATTAAGGGTACAGTCATACTTGGAATTTGCGTCTTGGAAGTGCAAAGCCCTCCCCTATCTGAGAAAAGAGGAAGGATGGAACAATCTTTTTTGGCAAATTATTAGGACCAGAGAAAAATCCTCGAGAAAAAGCTGGGCAGGAAATATTTTCCAAGGGGGAAGGGTTCGTTTATCTGCCCTCCTAACACCCTCTAATTTTCTCCTACTATCACATGGATCCTTAAAAGCGGTCGAAGCCCTGGGAAAATATGTTCATCTAAGGAAGTGGAAATTGGATGGAGTCAGCGGTCCAGTAAATTTGGTAAACCAATTTCTTTCGTCAGCAAATTTACAACCAAAAGATGAACCAAGTATTTCCGCTCGCAACTTTAAACTCTTTCAAACTACTTCAAAAATAAATCCAACCAGGCAGGATGGATATGAGCTACATCGAGTTGAAGGCACAGAATGGCCAAGGGCAAGGGTATGGGCTCATCAGTTTGCAATGGAAGCGAACCCTCCGATGGACTTAGCCGCCATTACTCAAATGGCCAAGCAAATGCAGGCTGCAAAAAACTTATTTATTCTGAAAGATTCAGAAAATATATTCTGTGCCATGGCCGGGTTTGGCCGTTCCACTGAACGGTATCAGGTGATCAATATGGTTTATGTACCCGGGGAATTACGCCGCAAAGGAATGGCTGAGGAGTTACTCAACCGCATGATTCTTGAGTCTAAAGCCTCTGGTTATAAGGGATGTTTACTTTTCAGTGAATGGCAGGGGTTTCGCAATTTATATGAATTAATGGGCTGCAAAACCTTGGGCAGGTTTGTGGAGCAAGATTTAGCCTAACTCATCTTCAAGTGCTTCGAGAGTTCGCTTCCCATCTTCTAAGTGAGCAGTAATACGTTTGCCCGGGGGAAGATTCTTCACGGAACGAACCAAGTTTCCTTCCTTGTCGGAAAGATAGGAAAATCCACGCTTAAGTGCTGAAGGCAGGCTGTTTGCCTGTAATCTTTGCTCGATAGAATTAAGCTTGGTGGTGGTTCTTTCCAAAAGGTTTTCCACACAGGTTTGGAGACGGTGTTCCAAATCGTCCAATTGCTGTTGGTGCCGTTCCATTTTGGCCTGAGGTGAACATTTTTCTAAACTCGCTTCAACCAGGGCAAGTTTGTCCGATGCCCGGGAAAGAAAATCTTGTGGTACACGAAGTAGGCGTTCTTCAAGCCGGTGAAAGCGTTCGATTTGTTCGAGGTACTGGGAACTTATCCATTCAGCAGCAGCAGAGGGAGTTTCCGCCCGTAAATCGGCCACGAAATCAGAAAGGACAAAATCGGTCTGATGACCAATTGCAGAAATGGTGGGAATGGGACAATCTGCAATAGCACGAACCAAAGCTTCGTCATTAAATGCCCACAAGTCCTCAATCGATCCCCCTCCCCTGGCCAGAATAAGCAAGTCGATATCAGGAATTTTTGAAGCTATTTTAACCCCGCTGATAATTTGAGCGGGGGCTTCTTTGCCTTGAACCAGAGAAGGAATTAACCAGATATTCCCTGTCCAGTTTCGCCGTTTTAAAATACTAATAAAATCCTGCAAAGCTGCTCCGTCAGGCGAGGTAACAATACCAATAGTCCGGCCAAAGATGGGTAAGGTAAGTTTTCGTTCCTCTTCGAATAATCCTTCCTCTAGCAACTTTTTTTTGAGCCGATCGAACTGGAGTCTTAAATTACCGAGTCCATCCTGTAGCAAATGCCGTATTCGTAACTGATATTCTCCTCTTGGCTCGTAGACAGAAATTTCCCCGTATGCCAGGCACTCATCACCTTCCGCTGGTAAATAAGCCGAACCCGATGCATCTCCGCGAAAAAGTACCGCCTTTAGCTGGCAGTTATTATCCTTGAGTAAAAAATACCGATGTCCACTAGCTTGGACTCTCAGGTTGGAGATTTCTCCACGCACCCAGACCACCGGAAATTGCGTTTGCAAAGATTTACGAATTGCCTGGGTCAAGCCAGTGATCGACCAAACCGTAGATCGATCTTCTTCCTGTTCAAACAATTCAGTCTGCACTTTTACCCTTTCGTTTAAGGACAAACCTTCCCAACAAAACGGTGACCCCAATAATGCAGGCACCAGTCCATAAATACTTCCATTCGCCCCCAAAAATTCCGGCAAAGGCAAGAACATACCCACAGCCCGTAAAGGAGAGAATGGGCAAAGAGACGAGCAAGTACTGGGTAAAGGGCATTCCGAGAAGCCCGAGCCCATAGTTGGAAAAGATAAAGGGCACTCCTGGGGTCAGGCGCAAAATGATGGCCCATTCGAGCATATTGTCCGGAGGAGATTCAGGCAGGTGGAAACGGGTCCTTGCGAGAAGTTTACCCAATAAGCCTCTGGCTGGTCCACGGGCGAGCCAATATGTCCACGAGAGATTAGCAAACAAGGCAAGTGTGCAATAAAGACAGCTAAGCCACGGGCCATGCTCGCCGCCCCAAAGTCCTGCTAGTCCGAGTAAGGGAGCAACTGGTAATATCAGACCGGGCAATACGGCAATAGCAAGAAATAGTAGAGGACCGTTATGAGTCAGGGTATTCCGGGTCGTTTCCCATAATTCCTCAATCATGAGACGAGCGGACTCTCCGCCAATTTCAAGAAATAGAAAGTAGACGCCGAATAGCAGAGCAAACACTGCCAGTACTCCTCCGGTGAGCCATAGCAGTTTGCGACCCATTAATCAGCAGTGGGTAAGGAAGTGGTCTGATTACTGTCCTTGAGGTTTAGTGGAGAGTTTGAAGGTGTGCCTGAATCAACATCGACGGTAAAAGCATCATTAGCCTCAATCGGCGAGGTATTAGAGAAAGACTTAAGAAAGGGAATAGCTAAAAAAACAAGTATTCCGGAAATGCAAAGAAAGAGAATAAGTTCGATAATGGAATATCCGTAAGAATTCTTCATCTTTTTACCTTTGTCTTTCTTTCAGTTAATTGGCGATAAGTAAAATCAGCCTTTTATCAACCAAAAGAGCAGACCAGGTAGAAAAATTCCGATTAAAGCAAGGATCACAATAATCAATTGCGCGTGCTGTGATTTTTTGCGATTCTCAGGAGTGTCAGGTGAAGGAGGATTTCCCCAGTCTAGATCTTCATCCTTCCCTTTTTCAGTATCATCGCTCACAACTAATACCTTTCACGCCTTCGAAAATGTCTCAAGAAGATTTAATATCATTTAATCGGGTAACCATAGTAGGTCCTGGTCTATTGGGTGCTTCTATAGCTATGAGTTTAAAGAAAAAAGGCATTGCCCGAGAGATTTGGGTGTGGCTGAGAAATGAGCAAAAAAAAGAGTTGTGTGAACAATCAGAATGGTGTGATCGAGCACTGATTGATTTACAGGATGCAGTAGGCGATTCCGAATTGGTGATTCTATGCACACCAGTTGAATTAATTTTAGATCAACTTACGAAGGTATCTGGTTGGTTGAAACCGGGTTGTATAGTTACGGATGTTGGGAGCCTAAAAAAAGAAATATGCCAAAGAGCAGATGAAGTTTTTAGAGATAAAAAAATATACTTTGTAGGTTCCCATCCTATGGCAGGTTCCGAAAAAACGGGTATGAGATTTGCATCCTCATCTATGTTGGAGAAGAAAAATTGCATCGTTACTCCGACCCAACAAACAAATTCAAAATATTTAAATAAAATTAAAAGAATGTGGGAAACACTGGAAATGAAGGTGACCCGAAAAACCCCCGAGGAACATGATGAAATTGTTGGATGGATCAGTCATCTTCCACATTTAATCGCTTCTGTATTGATTAATACAGTTGGTGGAAAAGATTCAACATGGATGAATTTATCTGGTAATGGACTAAAGGATACGACACGAATTGCCAGTGGAAATCCAACGATGTGGACAGAAATTCTTATGGGTAACCGTGAAAATTTAAATATATCTATCGATCATCTGATCGAAAACCTAAAAGATATGAAATCAGCATTAGCTTCTGAAGATTCAGGCAAGATAAACAAGCTTCTGGACTCTGCAAAAATCAAAAGGGATCAATTGAATGATAACTGAAAAAGAATCAATTTTGATTCAACCATTTGTAAATCCATGCAGAGCTGTGGTTGAAGTACCAGGTTCCAAAAGTATTTCCAATCGAGCCCTCATATTATCGGTTATGTGCAAGGGCGAGGTTGAACTTAATGGATTACTGCAAAGTGAGGATGTCGATTTAATGCAGCAAGCTTTACTGCATTTAGGTGTAAACATCCAAAAGAATGGAAATAATATAAAAGTTTTTGGTAATGGAGGATTAATTAATAAAAAAGAGTGTACAATAAATGTGGGTAATGCGGGAACGATTGCACGGTTTCTAACCTGCTTACTCGCTGCACAAATAGGAGGTGTTTATCACATGGATGGTACACCAGCTATGCGGAAAAGGCCAATGCTTGAGTTGTTAAACTGTTTAGAAGGTTTGGGCTGTAAGATTGAATATCATGGAAATTTGGGGCACTTTCCTTTCACTTTGAATACAAGTGGTATAGGTAATAATGAAATCGAGATAGACGCTCGAAAAAGTGGACAAAATATTTCTGGATTACTTATGCAATGCCCGGTTCTCAATAACGATTGCACGGTAAAATTTACTGGTGGAACTGTATCTATGCCATTTATTGATATGACTCTTAAAATGATGCGAACATTTATTGATAAAGGTACATTTAATTATACTCTTTCAGGAGATTTTGCTGAAGTGCCAGTTTCCGAATATAAAAAAAATGATTTTATCTATCAAATAGAACCCGATGCCACAGCTGCTAGTTATTTTCTAACCTTACCCCATGTAGTTGGCGGTAATTGCAAGGTGCTAGGAATGAAGGAGGAGATGCTTCAGGGTGATATTGGCTATTATAATGTCCTCAATGAACTTGGAGCTTGTATAGATTTTGATGATGAGGGAGTCAAAAGCACTAATCTTTGCTCATTAACTGGTGGATCTTTTGATTTTGTTGATATTTCTGACACTTTCCTTTCTTTGGCGGCAATTAGTCCACTTTTGAATGAAAAATTAGAAATTTATGGAATTGAGCACACTCGAAAACAGGAAACTGATCGGGTATCTGCGATGGCTCGAGAATTAACCAAACTAGGGCAAGATGTGACTGAAAAATCTGACCGTCTCATCATTCAGTCAGATTTAAATAAATTAAGATCTGTTGCTTCCAATGGCGTTGAGATTGATACCTATAAGGATCATCGTTTTGCTATGAGCTTTGCTATTTTAGGCTCATTTAATTTATTCGGCGATGGTCGGCCATGGTTGAAAATAAAGGATCCTGGATGCTGTGCGAAAACTTTCCCCGGCTTTTTCGACTGCTTAAATACTGCCTTAAACGATTCTAATGCATAAATATAATTATATTACAATTTCTTTAGACGGTGCTGCTGGGTCTGGTAAATCAACCACTGCACAGGCTATCTGTCAGAAATTTAAATATATTCATGTTGATACCGGTTTGCACTACCGAGCTCTTTCCTTATTTTTCTTAAATAAAAATATACTTCCTGAATTGGTTACTCAGTATTTACTTTCAGATACCGTAAATCTCACATCCCAACTAGATGAATTTTCGGTAAAACTTTTTGTCGAAGGGACTTACTTTTCTAAGAATGAACTACGCAATGAGCGTATGAATAAGGAAGTTTCTTACTATGCCCGTATTCCTGAGGTTCGTTCTCTTTTGTTAAAATATCAACGTGGATTAGTAAAATATGGTTTAGACCATGGATTTTCGGGTATAATTATGGATGGTCGTGACATTGGCAGTGTTGTATTACCAGATGCAAACCTTAAGGTTTTTCTACATGCTGATATCGATGTTAGGCAAGGCAGGCGCTTATCTGATGGTGAACACGATTCCATATCCAAACGTGACAATATTGATAGTACCCGTAAAGTAGCGCCTCTCATGTGCCCAGATGGTGCAATATCCATAAACACGGGAATTTTATCAGTTAATGAAGTCGTCTCATTAATATCTAATCATATATCTTCTTTGTCTTGAGAATTTTTTATCGTTTTGCCCAGTATATAAGCTGGTTTTATTTCAAAACTTTTCATTGTTTAGAAGTTCATGGTATTCATAATATTCCTAAGTCTGGTTCTTTTATTTTGGCTTCTAATCATTCAAGTTACTTCGATCCACCTGCCCTTGGTTGTAGACTGCCTCGTAACCTTCATTACTTTGCAAGGGATTCTTTATTTTTTTGGCCACTTGGTGTTCTTATACGTAATCTTAACTCCATTCCTGTAAATCGTTCTCAATTAGACATAGGTACCTTAAAACGTGTTTTGAAAGTTTTGAAGGGTGGTGATCCTTTGTTACTTTTCCCAGAGGGTACCCGTTCAGCGGATGGTAATTTAGGTGAAGGAAAGAAAGGTATTGGTTTGTTACTTGCCAAATCTCAAGTAGATGTATTGCCGGCTAGGGTTACGGGAGGTAACAAAGTGCTTGGTAAAGGAATGCTCTTTCCTCGAATTGGTCGTAAACTTGTTGTGGAATACGGTACTCTTTTAAAAATTGATACACTAGACCCCGGTAAATCTGATACAAACCGGTATGAAACAATAGCCAACAAAGTACTCGCTGAGATTAACCGAATTTAGCAACCTTTTTCCTGAGCTGGGGAGTTTTGGCAAGCTAGGGGTTAAGTGAATTAACAATTCTATTCATAATTCCTTGATTTGGATCTGGGAATTTGAATGTTTGGCCGGTTATTGTCTCGAACAGATGAATGTATCTTGCAGATAACTCAACCACCAGATTATCTGGGGCTTTGGGCAGGGTTTTATCTTTATAGGGGTCGCAGTTTTCGCGAAACCAAAGCCTGAGGAATTCCTTGTCCACATTTTCGGGTTCCAGGTTCTGTTCAAATCGTGTCTTGTAGCTTGGTTCAAGCCAATACCTTGAAGAGTCCGGGGTGTGAATCTCATCAATGAGGAGGATTTCACCATTTTCTGAAAGACCCATTTCATATTTTGTATCTACCAGAATAAGTCCGTTTTGCCGGGAAAGTTTTTGACCGCGGGCAAAAAGCATTAGTGCGTGTGCAGAGGCGTAGTCCCAGTGCTCCTGAGTCATCCAACCTTCTTTGACAATGTCTAGTGGAGAAATTGGGCGGTCATGCGCTTCTTCCTTGGTGGTGGGAGTAAGAATGGGTTGGTGAAATTTTTCGTTCTTATGCATTCCCTCGGGAAAGGAGATACCGCAGTATTGTCTGATGCCCGAGTTGTATTGCGTCCAAATGGAGGTGCTCGAACTACCTGTCATGTATCCACGCACCACAAATTCAACGGGAAACGGTTTACACTTTTTGGCCAGAGTAACATTGGGGTCTGGAATACCCAGTACATGATTGGGCATAATATCCCTCGTCTGTTCAAACCACCATGCACCGGTTTGGTTAAGTACTTGTCCTTTAAATGGGATGGCTGCCAAAACTCGGTCAAATGCCGATTGTCTGTCTGTGGTGATCAGGGCGTATTCATTACCAAGATCATACCGGTCTCTAACTTTTCCCTGATACTTTGGGAATCCGTCAAGGTGTGTATTCTCTAGGCATTCTAAAAGATGGCGGGAAATGATTTCTCGATAATCATGAAGTGTGTGTAAGGCGTCTATCATTTGTGGTACAAAGAATGCAAATTTAGTTTGCTCGGCCAAAAGTTCAAGCCCAAGGAAAAGAAATCTCGTTTCATTGACGAAGGTGGGCAAACCATATAAAAGTTGAGTAAATTTATACAACGAATCAAAGCCCATGAACCTAGATACCCAATATGACCTAATTATAATTGGAGGAGGACCTGCGGGTTACGCGGCGGGCATTCGGGCCGGACAACTTGGCCGCCGTGCCCTCGTTGTTGAAAAGGAAAGAGCCGGGGGTACCTGTTTGAACTGGGGGTGTATACCTTCCAAGGCTTTGCTGAAAAGTGCCGAAGCCTACCAAGCCGCCCTGCACTCAGAAACCTTTGGCTTTACCTGTAAGGAAATTGAAGTTGATTTCGCCCAGGTAATGGGTCGTTCCCGTAAGGTTGCGGATCAAATGGGAGGTGGGATCGAATTTTTATTTAAGAAAAATAAGGTAGATTACATTGTCGGATCTGCCAATTTATTGGAGCCTGGGGTTGTTGAGGTGGTTGATGGTAAGCACGCTGGTACATTACTAAAAGCTGACAAGGTCATGATTGCGACCGGGTGTAAACCTAGAACCCTTGAGGAAGTGCCTGTTGATGGGAAGCGTATCATGACTTCGAGAGAAGCATTAGCAATGAAGGAGATGCCAGCAAGTATAGCCATTCTTGGGGCTGGTGCCATCGGAGCGGAATTTGCCTATTTTCTTAATGCCTTCGGATGCAAAGTTACTCTGATTGAAATGTTGCCCAAGGTCCTGCCAGTTGAAGACTCAGAGATCTCCAAGGCTCTGGCCACCGCTTTTGATAAACAAGGCATTATTTGTCGTGTAAATACACGGGTGGATGAGATTGAGGTCGTAGAAGATGGAGTTTCCTTAACCCTAAATGGAGAAAAGGGTGAAGAATCTATAATGGTTGACTCCGTTTTGCTGGCGATTGGAGTGGTGCCCAATTTACAGGGTGTATTTTCGGAAAAATGCAAAGTTGAATTAGACCGCGGATACATAAAAGTGGATGAGAACTACCAAACATCTCTCCCTCAAGTTTTTGCGACGGGTGATGTGGTTGGGCCACCTTGGTTGGCTCATGTGGCGACCTTCCGTGCGGTGCAGGCAGTTAATGGTATGTTTGAGCATGCCAAGCCAATTCCCCTGGACTCATTTCCCGGCTGTACTTACTGCCAACCACAGGTTGCCAGCATTGGGCTGACCGAGGAAAAGGCCAAGGAAGAGGGAGTCGCTTACAAGGTAGGCAAATTTCCCTTCGCTGCATCAGGCAAGGCGGTGGCAGTCAATCATCCAGAAGGATTTGTGAAAATTATCGTTGGAGAGAAGTATGGGGAAATCTTAGGTGCACATATTATTGGATCGGACGCCACCGAGTTGATCACCGAATATGGATTGGGGATGAAGCTGGAAGCTACAGTCGATGAGATTCACCAGACCATCCATGCCCACCCCACCATGAGTGAAGCCTTAGCCGAAGCCGCCGCCTCTGTGCATGGTGAAGCGATTCACATATAAGCAAAATTTAGAAAGCTTAAATAATTCTTTAGGATCGTTTCTTGTTTTTAGAAATCGCTGTTATAGGCGATCGAGGGGACTTATAATTCCGAAAGGTTTCTTCATGACATGAGTGTAGATTTGGGTAGTCTCTACGGAAGCATGCCCCAGGAGCTCTTGCACTGTCCGAATATCTGCCCCACCCTCCAGCATATGAGTGGCAAAGCTATGACGGAGCACATGGGGTGTGACCCGTTTTTCGATACCCGCTTTTTTCGCCGTATTGCGTACTGCATTTTGATACGAATTTTCAAGTGCATGGTGCCGAAGGAGTTCCTCGCCTCGAGGATTCTTTACAAGTCGGCTATGAGGAAAAAGGTACTGCCAGCTAAGCTCTCTCCGAGCTACGCTGAACTTACGAGCGAGTGCTTCGGTCATACTTGCCCCGGCAAATTCAGCTTTGTTATCCTTGGCATGCAAAATTCTAGCTTGTTCGACTTGTAGTTGTAAAAAATCAACCAAAGAAGTTGGTAGCACCGAGACCCGATCTTTATCTCCCTTGCCCCCCCGGATAGATAACTGACCGCGATCAAAATCTAAATCCTTAACCCGCAACCGTAATAATTCGTTCACCCGTAAGCCTGCCCCATATTGCAGGCGGCCCATGAGCCGGAATTTAGTGGGTAACAATTCCAGTAGGCGTGTCACTTCCTTTTGGGATAAAACAACAGGCACCCTTATTCTCTTCTTTGCTCGGGTCGCCCCCCGGAAATCTACATTTGGTTGCTCTCTTACATAGCGGAAGAA
>JAQXCL010000102.1 GCA_029251885.1 Opitutales bacterium
TTAACCCATTTCTCTGGTATGGAAGAAAGACCATTGGCCGCACCCAAGAGTATGCCCAAGGCTAATCCGCGGGCGCAATTATCTCCTCCTGCCATGGCATTCTCAATAAATGCACTTTCAATATCATTTCCGAATTTCATCGCTAGATAAAGAACGGAGGGAAGGGCGGATGAAATCGAGCAAGCTGGTCCAAGTTTGGAAATCGCTTCCACTGCATTTTCTGAGAGAACACTGTTTGCTTTTTCGAGTGCCCATTCGGGTGCAGTTTCGTTGAGGGTATCGTGCAGATTGGCGCCATGCATCAGACGGTAACCTGCCTGAGCAAGAAAGATGGCAGTTTCTTCGGCCTCCTTGGATCGATGGGTGAGCATGGTTTGTTCAACCGCTGCTTTCACCACTTCACTTTCAGAAGATTTGGAAAGAAATGCAATTAGCGGAGCAATCCTTGCTGGCCCAGCAATTTCAACAGAATCACTTCCACCAAGTATCTTGTCTGACTGATTTTGAACATTAGCCAAGGTGGTCTTGGTGGCACCGTCCACATAATCATTATAGTCAGGCCACATCCCAAGCCAGTCTTCCATAAACTTTGGAGCACTCCACTTTTTTTCTCTGGAAAGAAATGTTAACAGGCAAAGGGACTGGTCTCCCACATGCCCCTGATCTCCTGCTTGCTTGTGAGGGTGGTAAGAATCAGCACCAGGTGCCTTGTACTCAGTTACTCGCCCGTGTTTTTTTACCAACTCTTGGGAGTCGTAAATCCAGTGCACACCAAGGGACAGGGCGTCTGCACAGTAAGAACCAAATAGAAGTCCGGATATTTTATTTTTAAGATCGTTCATAAAAGATGATCAGGGAATTTTAATTTACTGAGTGTTGGATGGGAAGTCGGTGTACCCTTCAGCAGTTGAGGAACTATACCAGGTGGAAGGATCTGCATCTTCTGCAAGCGGAGTGTTGGACGCGAACCGTTCCACAAGGTCTGGGTTGCTGATGAAGGGGCGACCAAATGCAATCATATCTGCATGGCCTTCGGTTATTGCTTTTTCTGCAGTCTCTTCGGTGTATCCACAATTACCTATGATTTGTCCTTTAAAAACCGCACGGAATTCCTGAAGGGTCATGGGTTCACCAAGCTCATGAAATCCAAAAGCTAGGCCATCCATAACATGTAGGTAAGATAAGCCAAATTGATTGAGTTGTTTGGCTGCATAAGTAAATTGTTCCCGGTAATCCGGAGAACCCATATCATCAAATACCCCATTGGGCGAAAGGCGGACACCTATTCGATTGAAGGCAAAAACTTCTCCGACCGCCCGAACGACTTCATCGAGTAACCGGTAACGGTTTTCGATACTTCCACCGTATTCATCCGTTCGATGATTTGTTTTGGACTGTAAAAATTGATCGAGTATATATCCGTTGGCCGAGTGTATTTCGATTCCGTCGAAATCGGCTTCTTTTGCAAGCTTTGCAGCCTTTACAAACATCGCAATGATTTGTGGAATTTCTTCGAGCCCAAGTGCTCTTGGTACTTCATAGGGTTTGCTGCCATCCGGAGTATGAGTTTCATTATTTTCCAAGCGGATGGCGGAGGGAGCTACGGGTTGCTGGCCATTGATCAATAGACTGTGGGTGGCCCGGCCTGGATGCCAAAGTTGCAGAAAAATTTTACCGTCTTTTTCATGTACTGCCTGAGTCGTCTTTTTCCAGCCTTCGACATGCTCATCGTTATAAATGCCTGGCATATTCATCCAGGCAATTGCACTACCATCTACCCCTGTTGCTTCCGCAACGACCAACCCAGCTGTTGCCCGTTGTCCGTAATATTCTGCCATGAGTTCAGTGGGACATCCATCCGGCGTAGCTCGAGTTCGTGTCATCGGTGCAAGAATAACTCGGTTCTTTAATGGTAAATCCCCAATTTGGGTGGGTGTTAAAAGTTGTTTAGTCATAGAGAGTATTTAAACAAATGTTCCCATTTATACAATCGTATGTAAAAATTTAGCTACCTGGATTTAACATAATAGGAGTTTCTTGCCTCCTTTGACAGCCTTTGGCCGATTATCTTTGGGGATTAGGAAAACCCGTCGGGATTGGTGGAGTATGGATGGATACAGAAGTTGCAGCACAAACGTATTCAGATCCCTACTTAATCTCTGGATACGACAAAAAGTCGCTTAGGCTAAAGAGTTCAGAAAGTACAACTATTACCGCTGAAGTTGATATATCAGGCGAGGGAGATTGGTGCACATTTAAGACCTTTAAGGTAAAGGGTGGAGAGGTAGTAGAGTATGTTTTTCCGTCTGCTTTTCAGGCGTACTGGATTAGGTTTACAACTCAAGATGATGCAATCGCTACCGCTCAATTGACATACCAATAGAGAACACCGTAAAGATACTAAAAAAAATATGAATCTAAAACGAATACTCTTTCTTTGGTTGCACCTATTATTTCTATCCACCTTTACAGGTTGCTTATCTCTTTGGGCATCGGATCAGGATAGCTCGGATCTGCGGGTGATGTCCTTTAATATTCGAAACAGTCACGCCAGAGATTGGGAGGCTCGAAAAGGCTTAGTTTATGAAGTGATCAGAGATTATGCCCCCGATGTCCTAGGCCTACAGGAAGCCAACTCGTTTCATTTGAAAGAACTAAGCAATGAATTCCCTGAGTACGGACAAGTGGGAGAAGGATCGATGGGCGGTTCCAAAGGACAGCATTCTGCCATTCTTTTTTTAGAGGAACGATTTAAGCTAACTGATTCTGGAAGTTTTTGGCTTTCGAAAACCCCAACCCAACCATCGAAGAGTTGGCGGAGCGCCCATCACCGAATTTGTACTTGGGCAGAGCTTCTTATTAGAGAAACTGACCGAACCCTTTATATTTATAATACTCACATGGATGATGGTTCTAGGGAAGCACGGGAAAACGGGACCCGTATGATCATGGAACACATCCAGGGTGAAGTCCAAACATCCCCATTTGTATTCATGGGAGATTTTAATGCTCCTGAAGATAGTGAGGTCTTGAAAATCATCAAAGGTAATTCTGAAGCAAGGCAGAACCTACGTATTCAAATGGTGGACTCCTTTCGAGTTCTTTATCCGGATCGAGAAAATGTGGGTACATACAATGGGTTTACTGGTCAGTCCGATGGATCCAAGATCGATTACATTATGGTAAGACCCAGTATGAAAGTAATCGAAGCATCCATTTTGCAAACCAGCCGAGAGGGAAGGTACCCGTCCGATCATTTTCCGGTAACTGCCCAAGTAAGCCTTCCTTGAATGCCGATCAAAAATTGCAGGCAGTATATTCCAAAACCCTAAAAATTTAAGGAATCAACCCTTGCATTAAAGGTTGCTTGGGCAACTCGGTTTCCTGAATATCTGCCCATGTCCAAGTTGAATTGCTTCACCAGTTTGCTAATCCTTTTTGGTTTGTTTCTCGGTTGTTCGAGCGATGCGTCGGATCGCCCCAATATTCTTTGGATCACCAGTGAGGACAACAATGTGAACTGGGTTGGGTGTTACGGGAACTCTCACGCGAATACACCCCACATCGATAAACTGGCATCCGAGGGCTTTCAATACATGAACTGCTTTGCCAATGCCCCTGTTTGTGCTCCCTCACGGAGTGGGTGGATCACCGGCGTTCACCCAGTGTCTCTGGGAACCCTGCCGATGCGAAGTCGCTATCCCATCCCACATGATCAGGTTAAATATTATCCGGATTATTTAAAGACTGCTGGGTACTACTGCTCAAATGTCCGCAAGACCGATTACAACATCGGGGGGCGATCAGATGATGACTGCTGGGATTCTACAAAGCTCGAATGGAAGAAGCTCAAACAAGGAAAGCCCTTTTTTCAGGTGATCAATGTGGCAAGTTCCCATGAGAGTCGTGCATTTGGAGAGGTGAATAGCACATCACATTCTCCCGAGGATATCCAGTTGGCTAAGTATCATCCCGATATTCCCACCTTTCGTAAAAACTATGCCCATTACCACGATGCGGTAAAAAGAATGGATTCAGAAGTGGGTAAGTTTCTCAAACAATTGCAACAGCATGGTCTGTATGAAAATACCATCGTGGTTTACAATTCCGACCACGGTGGCGTCTTACCCCGAAGTAAGCGACATTTATTTAACAGTGGCACCCATTGCCCCCTGATCATTCGGATCCCTAAAAAATATCAGGCGTGGTGGCCCGCGGAATCGCCCGGTTCCAAAATTGATCGGTTGGTCAGTTTTATCGATATGCCAAAGACCTGGTTGTCCCTCGCAGGGGCACAGGTTCCTGAAGTTATGCAGGGAAAGATTTTCTTAGGTAAGGACCGTGAAGCGGAGAGACCTTTTCATGTAAGCTACCGCGAGCGGATGGATGGGCGCTTTGATAACCAGCGGGCGATTCGCAACAAGCGCTACCTATACATTCGCAACTACATGCCCTTCGTCCCCCGGGGGCAGCGCTTGGAGTATCTTTGGAAAATGGAAGCCACCCGGGCATGGGAGAATTGGCATGATGCGGGCAAGACCAATAAAATAACCGGCAGGTGGTTTCGCCCTAAACCATCGGAGGAACTATACGACACCTGGGAGGATCCCGATAATGTCATCAATTTGATCGACGACCCAAAGTACGCCGAGAAAGCCAATGAGCTCAAGCAAGAGTTGTTACGATGGCAGAGAGAAAAACGAGACTTAGGCTTGCTCCCTGAGTGCGAGCGGGCCAAGCGGGCGGAGGATTTAGGAATCTCTCTTTGCGAATTGGCAAAGGATCCGGAGGCCTATGATCTCGATGCCTACCTTGAAGCCTCCGATGTTGCGTTGCAAAGTGACGCTCGTCACCTCACAGAACTGAGACAGTTTCTACAAAGTGATGACTCAGGCATACGCTACTGGGGAGTGATCGGGCTTTTACTTCTCGATCAAAAGCCAGCTCAGGTTACGGAAGAACTTCGCAAACTACTGAGGGATGAATCCCATTCTGTACAGGCCATGGCAGCCTATGCTCTGCATGCCAAGGGAGCTAGAGACTTGGCCAGAAAAACTCTGTTAAATTTGTTACATCAGGAATCGCACGCAACCCTGTTGGTTCTAAATATCATTGCCTGGCTCAATGAAGACCCTGCGTACTTTCAAGACGCAATTCAGGGAACGAAAAATAACCAGCTCAAACCTTATGTACAGAAAATGAAAGGGAACCTTTCTTTTTTCACTAAGAACTAATCCAAAATTCCGCTTGTTAAATTCTATCTTTCCAATCTTTGTGGATAGTTTCTCATTCTGAATAGAATTAATCCTCAGCGCATTATGAAATTCTCATTCTCTATTGTTTCCTTGCTCGTCTTTTTTCTTTCTTATTTGCATGCCAAGATAGAGGGTCCTCTCGATTTTACTCCTCCCGAAGGCGCAAGTGTCTCTAACAATGGAGTGGGAGGAATCGAAATGTATTCGATTGATTCGGCCGATCTTGAGCAAACCATGATGTTAACGAAGATACCAGGTGGTGCGGCGATGGATCAGGAGACCCTCTTAAAAGCCATGACCGGCACCTTTGTTACCCATATAAAGGCTCAGGAAAAACTGGTGGGCAAACTGTCCCAGGAAAATCCTAAAGTGGAAAATTTTAAGGGAGGACTCTTTTCCGGGAAATATGTCCACTTTACATTGACCTCAGAAATCCTTTCATCAATTGAGCATACTATTTTCTACCTATTGTCGGATGGTAAGGAGACATGGAATGCCACGGTTACAGGTAATAAAGGCTGGGTGGCAGAGTGTGAGAAGTTACTTGCCTCACTAAAGAAAGAATAGGCTTGTTTTCACCTCCTTTCACGGCTGAAGTGAGGGGATTAAATGAATAGTCAATTTACTTATCCTAAGATCGGTATCCGCCCGACCATTGATGGTCGTTTGGGCGGAGTACGCGAATCCCTCGAAACGCAAACCATGGACATGGCTAACCGCTTGGCCTCGCTCTATGCTTCCGAGCTTCGCCAACCCGATGGTTCCCCAGTTGAGTGCGTGATTGCCGATTCCACCATTGGTGGGGTGCGGGAAGCGGCTGCCTGTGAGGAGAAGTTTCAACGTGAAGGAGTGGGGCTCAGCGTAACCGTTACTCCCTGTTGGTGCTACGGATCTGAAACTATGGATATGGATAAGACCAGGCCCAAAGCAGTCTGGGGTTTCAATGGTACGGAGCGCCCGGGAGCGGTTTATTTGGCTGCAGCGCTCGCGGGGCATACCCAAAAAGGGATTCCTGCTTTTGGGATCTATGGAGAGGATGTTCAGGAGGCGGGTGATGAGTCCGTCCCCGCAGACGTTCGCGAAAAACTTTTAAACTTTGCCCAGGCAGGACTGGCGGTTGCCTGCATGCGGGGAAAAGCCTATCTCTCGATGGGAGGAACTTCTATGGGCATCGCCGGGTCCGTAGTGGACTCCTCTTTTTGGGAAAAATCACTGGGTATGCGGGTGGAAGCGATCGATATGACCGAGTTTGTCGGCCGGATGGAAAAAGGAATTTATGATCCCGAGGAGTACCAACGGGCCCTTTCCTGGGTGAAGGAACATTGCCAAGAAGGGGAGGACTACAATTCAGCAGATACCCAAAGGCCGCGCCAGCAATTGGACAAGGAGTGGGAAGACTCCGTGAAAATGGCCCTGATCGCCCGCGATCTGATGGTGGGCAATCCCAAGCTCGCCGAAGCTGGCCATGGTGAACAATCCCTTGGACATCATGCAATTGCTGCCGGGTTTCAGGGGCAGCGCCAATGGACAGACCATTTTCCTAATGGGGACTTTATGGAGGCCATGCTGAACTCTTCTTTTGATTGGAATGGGAAGCGCGCCCCTTATATTTTGGCGACCGAGAATGATGCTCTCAATGCCGCCGGCATGCTCTTTGGATATTTGCTCACCCAAAGTGCTCAGATTTTTGCCGATCTGCGTACTTACTGGAGTGCAGATGCAGTGGCCCGCGTGGCAGATGGATACCAACTCCAAGGAGAGGCCAATGATGGACTTTTGCACCTGATCAATTCCGGTCCCGCCGCCCTTGATGGTACGGGGGATCAAACCGATCAAACGGGTAGTCCCACCATGAAACCCTTTTGGGATATTACCGATGAGGAGATGCAAGCGAGTTTACAAAACACTAGTTGGCACCCCTCGATCACCGAATATTTTCCTGGCGGGGGAATGAGCACGCGCTACCGCACCAAGGGGGGCATGCCGGCGACCATGATTCGCTTGAACCTAGCCGATGGTCTCGGCCCTTGTCTCCAAGTTGCGGAGGGAGTTACCATTGATCTGCCCGATCCGGTTCACGATGCTCTGGATCAGCGTACCAACCCGACTTGGCCGACTACCTGGTTTGCCCCACGCCTGAGTGGGCATGGTGCTTTCCAGTCCACCTATGAAGTAATGAATAACTGGGGGGCGAATCATTGTGTGATGACTGCCGGTCATGTGGGCCACCTCTACCTGACGCTTGCTTCGATGCTTCGTATTCCCGTCTACATGCACAATGTTGAAGAGAAGCGTATTTTCCGTCCCAGTGCATGGCGTGCTTTTGGGACTGCAGGTTTGGAAGGTGCAGATTATCGTGCCTGTGAAGCCTACGGCCCGTTGTACGGTTAAACTCTTTTCCTCAAGGGCACCCAAAACATATTATGCACACCCGCCAACTGCTTGCTCTGTTTTTTCTCATCTGCCAGTGTGCATCTGGTGACAGCGAACCCAGTCCAGCCAATTCGTTCACCATTGCCTTTGGCTCCTGCGCCAATCAAGGGCATCCTCTTCCCATCTTTGATGAAGTCGTAAAGCATCAACCCGATGTATTTCTCTTTCTGGGAGATAATATCTACGGCGACACCATGGATATGGATGTGCTCCGCAATAAGTATCAGCGACTAGGGAGCAAACCCTCGTATCAGAACTTGAAAAAGCACACCGACATTCTCGCGACCTGGGACGACCACGATTACGGGCAAAATGATGCTGGCAAGCATTACCCGCACAAGGAAGCGTCCAAGAAGATATTTTTAGAATTCTTCGAAGAACCCAAGGATTCAGAGCGGTATCAGCATGAAGGCATCTACCATTCGGTCTATCGGAGAGTAGGAGAGAAAACGATACAGATCATTCTGCTGGACGGTCGCACCTTCAGGGATGACCTGATTAAATGGACGGACCAGACCAACAGACCTAATCGATTCTTTTATCATTTGGACTATGCACCCCATACGAACCAAACAGCAACCCTCCTGGGTGAAAAGCAATGGGCTTGGCTGGAAGACGAACTGAGCAAACCCGCTGACTGTCGAATTCTTGCTTCGGGCACCCAGTTCGGAATCGATTATAACGGCTATGAGGCGTGGGCGAATTTTCCGCATGAGCAAGAACGCCTTATTCAACTCATCAATAAAACACAGGCCAATCACCTTGTTGCCCTTAGCGGGGATGTTCACTACGCAGAAATTTCGAAGTTTGAACATGGCGATTGTTATCCGCTGTTCGATATTACAGCAAGTGGACTTTCTCAGACATGGAAGTTTGCCACGCCAAACAGGAATCGGATCGAGGGTCCCATCATGGACAATCACTTTGGACTCCTTACGATTACCTTATCGGGGAGCAGACCCAACCTGATGGCAGAAATATGGGATATTCGTGGGAATCAAAGGGTTGAATACACCATACCGTTTCATGAAATCAGCTTCTCAAAAGAGTGAGTAGTTTTGTCGAACAATTCCATGCAAGCGACGCCAAATAGCACGTCTGATCGACGGCATTCTACTTTGAAAGACACTGCAATGTGAACCTTGCTTTCAATCGATCAGTTACTACTTTATCGATTATGCGCTTACTCGTTGTTTCATTGCTCATCACATTCATGCTCATTGGGTCTCTTTCTTGTTCACCGGCTATTCCCCCCCATGAAACAGAGCGCCTGAAGAAACTAGAGTCTGCGTTAGCTCCCTATATTTTACCAGCCAAGTTTGATGAGGAGCGGGTAGAGCACTTCAACTTAAGGAATGAGCGTATTAGCAAGCTGGTAGATATTTTAGAACCACACGACGTCAAGCTGCAGGTTTCGGAACAGGCCCTGCAACAATCATTTCCTCTCAATGGTCTGTCTGGTTTTACCATCCAGCGAACAGTTGATCAGTGCGTTCGTTATATCGATGGATGCTGGCTTTATCATGATAACACTGTTTTTGTGGCTAAGGACCCGAGTGAATTCGACCAAGCACTTCAAAAAAAGTACGAGCAAAAATTTGCCCTTAGCTTATTGGTTAACCAACAAAATTTTCAAATAGGTCAAATAGAAATGGGAGTCGCGAGGTTGCCTATGAAAGTATTGACCTATGTTCGATTTGGCCTTCCTGGGGGGCTTCCAGAAAATATCAAACTAGATAATATTTCCTGGCAGGATATTCCCCTTAAAGAAATATTCAGGGATCTGGAAAGTGCAGTCGGAAAAGTACTGGATAAGAATGCCAATCATTCTAAAAAAGAGTATATCGAGGATTTTGAGATTACACTTCTTCTTGAAGACGATGTAGTCTACGAACGTAAGAAAAGTTATCATTTTAAAAACAGCTCAATTGAGTCAATAATTTCTACCATATGTGAAGAAAACCAACTACACTCCTCTGGCCATTCCGCTACGGACGATCAATTTTATATCGTTCCCTTGCACCCAAGTATTTTGATTGGTGCAGGTGACCGCAATC
>JAQXCL010000107.1 GCA_029251885.1 Opitutales bacterium
TGCAAGGAATCATGAAAATTTGAATAGGCCAGAGTAAAACCGTCAAATTTTTGAGCCAATTCATCCGGTTTTCTGCGACTCAGGGGGCACCAGTCAAAGGTTCGACCAGTCACTGTAATTGCTTCGGAACCACGCGACTTAAAAGCTTCCAAGGCACCTTCTGCCACTTCTCCTGCTCCGACTACCAATAGTCGGCATTGACCCACTTGGCCAAAAATTCGCCGGGCTAATTCGCAAAGTACATTGCCCAGGTTTACTTGCCCGCGGGATATTCCTGTGTTGGTACGGGCCCATTTTGCAGCCTGAAAACTTTTTTGAAATAATCGATTGAGTACCTTACCTGTAAAGGTCCGTTCAGTTGCATCATCGTAGGCCTTTTTTAATTGGCCAAGAATTTCCGTTTCTCCAACCATTTGAGAATCAATTCCAGATGCTACTTCGAACAAATGGCGAACCACTTCTGGCCCAGCCCGACGATAGGTCTTTTGACTGATGAATTCGGGATCCAATTCTCGAAATTCAGCCAGGTAATTTGATACTACTTCGATCTTTAAATTATCCTCAGCTGCCCCGTAAATCTCTGTACGATTACAGGTATTTAATACTAGGCATTCTTTTAAACCGTCCAATTCTTGTAACCCCCGATAGAAGGAATCGATCGAGTCGGTGGGCAGGGCAATGCTTTCCCGCTCGTTCAAATTGGCAACTTGATGAGAGGTTCCAAGCAGGAACAGTGAACTGTCGGGCGAGGTAGTCATCTAAGGTTAAGTGCCAACGGTGGAAGGGGAAGGGCATGAAACGCCTGTTTTTTCTGTTTCGAACTGACCAGGGAGAGAGAGAGTAGGGCAATGGCAAATAGAGCGATTGTCCACTTGGCAAAACGCGAGCCATAGAGTCGATTACTCAGGCGCATGCCGAGTAAGACGAGGTAGCCGATCCATAATGCTGTGGTAACAGCTAACTTTGTCTGGCTGACAAATTCTGGATGGCGGGTCCAATGCATGGTACCGACCACCATCGATAAACTAAGAAAAGTTACCCCTACGGCAAGTAGTCTAAATGCGGCCACTTCCAACTCTTGAATTGGTGGGAGAAAGGGCCCAAGAAATCCCGGTTTTCGGGAGAGCAGAGTTTGACGTTGGGAGAGATACATAATACTCACCACCGCAAGTAGGCAAAATAAACCGTAACTAAAAATGGCGAGGGATGCGTGCAGTTCGATCCAAGGATCCTGAAACAACCGGGTATATCCTTCCGCTTTCCAGTAAGGAGCATCCCAATCTTTCAGACCAAGAGAGAGTGAACCCAGCAATAAAGAAGCTCCTGCACAAAATGTACCTAGTAAATTCAGTCGCCAAACTAAACGAAGGAGTAAAAAAGCAAGAATGAGCGACCAAAGGATAAACTGGGTACGTTCCAAACCATTCCCCAAGGGGCAGCCATGAACTTCCATTCCTCGCAAATAGAGTGCACGTGTTTGAAGGAAAAAACCAATAACGATCAAAATGAAAGGACACTCTTGCAATCCATAGGGAAACGAGTGTCTAGTTTTGACCATGCCAAGTACAAAGGATATGCCAAAACAAAATGTGGCAATCCATAGGAGGCTGGTTACATCGTTTAAATTCATGGAAAGGATTAACTAATCAAATTATCACAACATACAAATATGGCTAAAATGTACTCCCTTGGCAAATGCACATCTTCAGTCTTCGCTGTGCGTTATTTGAGTGTGCTTGGGTGGTCAATTGTGAATACCTCCATGATATTTAACCGTGGCTCTCTTACTATTCTGAATCGAACTGAGTAAACCACCACAGTTAAGAAGTGGGAAATTTTATGTGCCTTTTCAATAAGGCTATTTTTTAGGCGATCAGCTCACCCCAAGGTTAGTTTAGATCAATTGGAGTACGGGTTCACGCGGTTGCGTGTACGGGGGTGGACCCAAAATACTCACGCATCGATGCACAATCAGTCCCTTCACAGTTTACACAGCAAGGACGTATAGAAGATTTGTAGTTAGCGTTTATGTGCTCGATTAAAAGCTGGGCGCATAAATCGATAAACTTCTCTTCCATATTAAAACAATCAACTCTTGCAAAATGATCAACCACTTCATCGGCATATCCTCGGAATTCAATATCAATTTCATCAAGTGTTTCAATGTGGTCGGTGGTGAAGGCTATCGGTACCATTAGGATAGCTTTCTGTTTCGTTTCTGCGATTACATGAGGAGTAGAAGGCGTGAGCCATTTCGTTCTTTGTGGTCCAACTTTACTTTGCCATGCCAAGGCACCCTCGTGACGCATGCCGGTTTCCTGTAAAACTTTTTCGATTCTATTTACGGACCCTTGAATTTCCTCATTATATTTATCCCCTTTTTCGAGGCAGTAGGATTCGGGAAGGCTATGAGCAGAATAGATGATACGAATATCTTCATCTTTTAAACCGTGCTCTTTTTTCATTTCCTCAAACTTTCTTTGGATAAGCATCGCCCATAGTTGTGAGTAATCAGCACGGTCCCACCACTGGTCAATGACGGATATTTTACTTTTATAGTCGAAGTTATCTTGTTCCTCTAACCATCGATACGCATCGCAAAAAGATGAACCACTGGTGCAACAACTATGCTGGGGATACTGGGAAAAAAGAATGATTTTTTTAGCCTCTTTATATTGCTGAATCATTTCCCCAGTTCTAGGAGAGCAATAACGAAATCCGGAGACACAAACATGGGGGGCTGATTCTGGGTTAAGTTGATCGAGTTTATTTGCGATCCCTATGCACTGGCTTTCCATGATAGCTTTGGTCGGGGAATACTGACCGATTTCTTCATAGCGTTCTTGAATTTTAGGCGTTCTTCGCCAAGCAATGAATCGACCGAGGATTTTTTGAAATGGTAACTTTAAAAGTTCTCGGTCTTGGAAAAGTTCTTTGAGATAGGGGTGAATTTCCTCTTTATTTTGAGGGCCACCCATATTGAGAAGGACGACAAGAGTTTTAGCTGAGTTATCTGATTTTTTAGAATTCATGGTGATTATTAAAACCTAAGTGCAAACCATATTTAAAAGTTTATTTTGACTGAGGCAATCTTTCCAAATGAAATGACTGATAAAAATCAACCAATATCAGCTTCCAGGCAGTTAGGGAGTGAAACACCACAAAGGTGGGAACCAGTGAAGTACAATCCTTTGTTTTCCTTTTCTAAGTTATGAGCAGCGGCAAGCCTAACGCCCATTTTAGCATCGGGTAAGGGAATGGCGTTTGGCCAGCGTTTTATTTTTTGAAAACAAGGTCTTCCCTGTGTACCCAAAAGTTGTTGGTGTTCTTTTAATACGAGTGAATGTAGCCTGGAGTCTTCCAAGTTAGCAAGTTTGGGTTGGCGTTCACCTCCAACAAAAGTGGTAAGCAGAACTTTATTTTCTGGTGCTCTTCCAGGAAATAATGTGCTAGAAAAAAGGGTGCCGAGAATATTTCTTTTTTCCACTTCTGGAACGAGAAACCCAAAGCCGTCTAAGGGATGATCCACGTTTGCTCGGTCGTATCCATGATAAACCAAAGAAAGGGGATGATGGGTGGCTTCTGCCAAATTAGGTAGAAGTTCTTTGCTAACTAAACCTTTCCATTCAATATCCAAGAGTTTACTTGCAGGCACAGCACATATCAATTGATCAAATGTTTCTTTAGTTTTCTGAGATCCTTTTGATTGGCTTGTGACTTTCCATTTGTTGTTCACTTTTTCTACCTTAATAGCCCTCGTTTTAAATTGTACGCAGTTAGCAGGTAAAAGATTGAGGATACGATTGGGCATCTCCTGCATACCGCCGGCAAAGGAAATTAATCTACTCTTGGACAATCGTTCCGGATTCTTTTTTGATTTTAACATTCCCCGAAAAAGGGAACCGTGTTCTTGTACAATTTCTTGGAGGGCGGGAAATGCATATTTTAAAGACAAGCTCTCGGGATTGGCTGCATATACCCCAGAAAGAAATGGGTTTCCCGCAAAATCCAGAGCTTCTTTTCCTAAGCGTCGGGAGATAAATCCTGCCACGGATTCATCCTCCTTTTTTCCTTTGGGTATAAAAGGTTCAAGCAGTAAACGCAATTTACCCAAGGGAGATAGAAAGGGACTGGAGAAAAAAGAACCAAGGCTGTGTGGCAATGAGACGACTTTTCCTGATCGGACGATGAATCGAAGGCTTGCTTCTGGGTTGGCATCAATCGATCGATCGAGCATACCGAGTTTTCCCAAGATTCTGGCAACTTTTTGATTTCTTAGGCTGAGAGTGTTTGCTCCATAATCCAATAAATAACCATCGATTCTTTCGGATTGAAGCACGCCCCCTACATTATCATTGGCTTCAAGCAAGGCGACTTTTTGACCAGCTTGTTGGGACTGCCATGCCTGAACTAGTCCCGTCAGACCACCACCAATAATACATGTTCTGGACATTAAATTTTGAAGATTAGGATTAGGCTTGTCGCAAATGAATTGAGTGAGAAAATAGACGAATTCATGGATGAAATCAAAAGCTGTTTGCAGGTAATTACAAACCCGAAGGATGCAAAACCTGGGGAATTTAGAGAAACTTTGGCTCGATTGGATATTTTATTGGCTCAGGAAAAGGAGAATATCCATCCCCGCCTGCGTCATTTTTTGGAAAAGAGAAGCTACCTAAAGGCGGTGACTTGGATAGAGGGGGGAACTCCCGAGAAGGGAATTTGCGGGCAATGAGCCGTAGAGATAGAGGAGAGAAGAAAATTTCCACCGATTCGGATCTTGGTTTCGGATCGCTTCCTTTCAGTTCCTTAGATGGAAGTGGTCTACCTGAGGCCTTGCCGGAATCTACTAGGGAAGTAAAAGTTACGGTTAAGTTCGAGGAGCAAAGCCTAGGCAATGGAGAACGATTAGAGATAAGGCGGGAGAAATCCGGTAGAGGTGGGAAAACAGTTACAACGATTCGTGGAATACCTCCTGGGTTGGGCAAGAACAAGCGGGATCGTTTGCTCAAACGTTTAAAAAATAGTTTAGGTACTGGAGGAACTTGGTCTGGTCAGGATATGGAACTTCAGGGAGACAGGCGTGT
>JAQXCL010000121.1 GCA_029251885.1 Opitutales bacterium
GGTTCCCTTGCGGGACTTGTACGCTGGGATGCTTTAGAGTTTCGAAAAATTCCTGGGATTGGGAAAGTAAAGGCTCTGCAATTAAGTGCCCTGGTGGAAGTTGCCAAAAGAATTTCCCAGGGTAATAGATTGGAAGCCGTTTTCTTTGATGAACCGCAAAAGGTTTGGAACCTTCTTTACCCTGAGTCCCTTGTTGAGTCAGTTGAGAAAGTCTGGGTATTGTGCCTGGATCGAAAGAATAAATTATTAAGATTGGAAAACATCACTACTGGCACGGCAACAGGCAGCCTTGTGCATCCCCGTGAAGTTTTTAAGCCTGCGATACGTTGGGGAGCCACGGCAATTGTTCTTGCTCACAACCATCCAAGTGGTGACCCCACACCAAGTTCGAGTGATTTAAAGGTGACGCAAAAAATATCCGAAGCCGCAAGGTTTTTGGATATCGATTTTCATGATCATGTAATTATAGGTGAGCCTAATAACTGTCCTGCGGGAATAGGATATTATAGCTTTGCTGATAGCGGTGTAATTTGATCCTTTAAGTTTGGTCAGTAACGAGGGAAAGGATCCTTACACTCCAACGGTTAACTGAAAAAGATAGTCCGCTTGGTTGGTTATTCCTTGGTTCAGCAAAACTTTCAAATCGGGTTGATCCGGCAGCGCCGTGACCCGAATAATTCGGGGAGTCTGTATCTAAAATAACCTCCCACTTGCCTGAGTGTGGACACCCCCAGTCCCTATGCTTTAAAGAGTCCGAGAAATTACACGCCACCAAAAGCGTATCATTGGGATAATTTCCAAACTTGAGAAAGCTTAAGGTTTGCCCTTCCGCATCGTTGCAATCAATCCATTTGAATTTTGTGCCGTCATGATCAGATTCAGCCCAAGTTGGATGTTTTTGATAGATTGCATTAAGGTCGGAAATTAGGTTGGATAAGCCTTGGTGATTAGGGAACTCAAGCAATTGCCAATCTAAGGCAGCCTGGTAGTCCCACTCCTTCCACTGGCCAAATTCACACCCCATAAATAAAGTCTTTTTTCCAGGCCAGGTCCACTGTAAGGCAAGTAAAGCCCTCAGGTTAGCGATCCTATCCTCCTCGTAAGCTAAATTCATCTTATTAACCAACGAACCTTTCCCATGAACCACTTCGTCGTGGGAAAAGGCTTGGACGAAGTTTTCCGAGAATTGATAGATTGCCCCGAAGGTTAAGTTGTCGTGCTTGCTTGTCCTGTGGTTTGGATCAGATGAGAAATAACCCAGAACATCATGCATCCAGCCCATGTTCCATTTGAAGTCAAACCCTAGCCCACCCATGAATGGGGGTTTGGTTATTTGAGGAAAAGAAGTCGACTCCTCCGCTATACTAATAACCTCAGGGTACTCTTCGTGAATTGCATGGTTAAATTGTTTGAGGAAATCTATAGCCTCAAAGTTTTCGTTTCCGCCAAATTGATTCGGGCACCACTCCCCATCCTTACGGGCATAATCAAGGTAGAGCATCGAGGCTACTGCATCGACTCTGAAACCATCAATTCCGAACCTATCCATCCATGCAATGGCACTTCCAATTAAAAAGCTTCTAACTTCAGGTCGATCGTAATTAAAACAAAGAGTGCCCCACTCTGCATGCATCCCCTTTCGGGGATCTTCATGCTCAAAAAGGCAGGTTCCGTCAAACCTGGAGAGTGCAAATTCATCAGAAGGAAAGTGCGCAGGAACCCAGTCTATGATCACGCCAATATCAGCAGTTTGTAATGCTTCAAGAAGTTGAAAGAAGTCCTCAGCGGGACCAAACCTGTGAGTGGGTGCGTAATATCCAGTTACCTGATAGCCCCAACTTGGGTCAAAGGGATACTCATTAAGTGGCAAAAACTCAACATGAGTAAAACCTAATTTAACCAAGTAACCAGGTAACTCACGGGCTAGCTCAAGAAAAGAAAGAGGTCGGTTTTCTGTTGGGTGAAAACGCCATGAACCAAGGTGCATTTCGTAAATGGAAATTGGCAGAGATCTAGGGTTCTTAGATTTGGTGAGAAGTTTTGAACTTCTTTTAAGGGAGCGATCATCAATGATGGAAGAATTTCCTGGTGGTGGTTCGAACCGCCATCCGAAAGGGTCCGCTTTTTCACGGAGGACACCATCAATCCCAAGAATTCTAAACTTATATTTATCCCCAATTTTGGCATGGGGGACAAACAATTCACGACATCCCGAACTGCCAAGTGAGCGCATTGGTAAAGCGTAATGATTCCAATGATTGAAGTCGCCAACAAGATGTACAGATTTTGCAGAAGGTGCCCAGACGACAAAAGAAACTCCTTGAGTTCCCTGGTGTAGCTTGGGGATTGCCCCAAGCTTATCAAACGGGCGTCTCTCCCAACCCTCATTAAATGCTGTAAGTTCAGTGTTATTTATGCTTGGTAAAAAAACATAGGGATCAACCCATTCCCTCTCCCCTCCATCATATCTTGAGTGCAAGCGATAAGAGAAAGGTGACAGTCGGCAAGGAAGAACAAGTTCGAAAAAGCCTTTAGTATCGATACATTCCATATGATAGGAATCACCACTCTCGGTACAAAGAAGTGAGATTTTTTTAGCTCCTGGGTCCCATGTCCGCACAACTAAACCAGGCCCATCTCCCAAAATATGCATGCCCAGTAAGTGATGGGGGTCATGGTAAAACCCATCCATGATATTGCTCAATTCGTTCTTGGATATAATCACTGTGTGTTTCACTTAGAGTGTGAGAAGTAATAAAAAGCAAGATTGATTGAAAGTAGATCATTTATTCCTTGTCGCTTTCTGACAAAAATACATCTTTCAAACAGTGCTTTATCGAAGACTCTGTAGTTTTGTAACTTGCTCTGCCTTTTTTTTGGCCTCCTGCTTGCTTGCCGTTGATGGCATTACTTCTGACTTGGTATTGGAATGTGATGGCCCGATTGTCTTTGATGATGAGAATAAAACGGTAACTGCAAATGACGGAGCCTCACTTCGAGGTGATGATTTTCTTTTACTCGCAGAAGAAATAACCTGGATTCGATCAAAGGGTGAGGCTACGGCAACAGGTGATGTTTGCTTAACTAAAGGTGATACCCGCATATTAGCCGACAAGGTTCGCCTGCTTACGCAAGATGGAGATTATATCGCTTGGAATGTTCATGGTGGTAGTCCGCCCAAAGTATTTATTGCAGAAACAATGGAAAAAAACGCATCTATTGAAACCTTCTCAAA
>JAQXCL010000122.1 GCA_029251885.1 Opitutales bacterium
AAAAAGTAGAAATTCTTTATTCAACAACCCAGGAATTTTTTCCGGTTAATAATTCTTGAAGGTTGCCCTCTCCTTTAGCTTGAGAAGCCTTGATTTGGGAGTGCAGGGCATCTTCATAGGTCTCCCTACCCTCTATTTGACGAAGTATACCAAATGGAGTAGGAAAGGCAGGATAAGCCATCTGAGCAAGAATAGATGCATAAGCCGGATTGTTGGTCTTGGAATGATGAACTAAAAGATCTGACTCATCATCTCCATCCTTCAATTCAACGATTTCAGGATCAAATCCATTGAGTCGAATGCCTTTATCCTCTCCGAAGCGTAATGGTTTACCCTCTTCAAGCATTAATGCCTGTTCACTGCGAACTTCTCTACCAGTAACAGTATCAAAAGCATTGTTATTAAAGATTACACAATTTTGAAAAATTTCAATAAAGGATGTACCTTTATGTGCTTGGGCAGCTTTGAAGGTTTCGACCATGTGTTTTTGGTCAGTATCGGAAGTGCGGGCGATAAAAGTGGCCTCACTACCCAAAGCAAAAAGTAAAGGATTGATTGGATAATCTAAGGAGCCAACTGGTGTACTTTTCGTCTTTTTTCCAACTTCTGAAGTTGGGCTGTACTGACCCTTGGTCAGTCCATAAATTCGATTATTGAACAACAAAACATTAATATCAAGGTTTCGGCGGAGTAAATGCATTAAATGATTCCCCCCGATCGAAAGTCCATCTCCATCTCCAGTAACCATCCACACGGATAGGTCAGGGTTTGCAGATTTCACACCGGTTGCCACGGTTGGTGCACGACCATGAATGGTATGAAAACCATAGGTATTCATGTAATAAGGAAAGCGACTGGAACATCCGATTCCACTAACCACGACGAACTTTTCCTTGGGCACACCAAGTTCGGGCAAGGTTCTTTGAACTGCGTTAAGGATGGCATAATCTCCGCATCCCGGACACCAGCGGACATCATTTTCAGTAACAAAATCCTTTTTGGTAAGGCTGCCTTCTTCCGTATTCGTTGTGCTCATATAAATATTTGCTGGTTAGGACAATTCCTTGTGGAAAGAGTCACGAAGTTCAGAGACCTTAAAGGGTTTTCCCTGAACTTTAGTCAGAGGAATCGCATCGATCAAATATTTGGCCCTCAAAATTAAGCTAAGTTGGCCAAGGTTTAATTCAGGTACAATCACTTTCTTAAACCTTTTAATAATTTCTCCCAAATCCTTGGGTAATGGATTGAGATGGCGTAAATGCAATGATGAAATAGAGAAACCTTCTGCTTGCATCGCTTGGGTAGCAGATGTAATCGCACCGTAAGTACCGCCCCAACCAATGACCAACAAATCCCCATCCGCTTCTCCATGTAGTTGCGTAGGAGGTATAGTATCTGCGATCCGTTCAACTTTTTCCGCACGCAAATGAGTCATCTGTTCATGGTTTTCTGGATCATAATTGACCCCTCCATCTTCAGACTTCTCAAGTCCACCAATACGATGCTCCAATCCAGGTTGACCAGGTATTGCTTGGGTACGTGCGAGGGTTTCGGGGTTTCTTTTGTATGAAATATATTCTTCGTCTGGGTCAGCAAACTTTGCCTCTATTGCAGGAAGATCAGCGGCGTTGGGAACAAGCCAAGGCTCAGCTCCATTTGCCACATATAAATCGCTGAGGTAAATAACAGGAGTGCAATAGGTAAGTGCAATTCGACAAGCCTCGATCGAACATTCAAAACAATCAGATGGAGAATGAGCCGCAATCACAGGTAATGGGCAATCTCCATGGCGAGAAAACAAGCTTTGCAAAAGATCGCTTTGTTCAGTCTTGGTAGGCAAACCGGTACTCGGACCACCTCGTTGAACATTGCAGATAATAACGGGTAATTCTGTAATGCTAGCAAGACCAATGAATTCGCTTTTCAAACACATTCCTGGACCGCTTGTTGCCACAACGGACAAATCTCCAGCAAAACTTGCACCAATCGCCACACCCATAGCAGCAATCTCATCCTCTGCCTGTACGGTCTTAATACCGAATCTTTTTAGCGCAGACAGGCCTTCCAAAACTGGGGATGCTGGAGTAATAGGGTATCCGGAATAAAGCAGTTCACGGTTGGCACTCTGAGCACCAGCAACTAGCCCGTACACTAAAGCTTCATTTCCAGAAATTTTACGATAAACACCAGGGCTTACTACTGCCTTCGCCAACTGGTAGCGATTGCGGGCACTTTCCATAGTATCACCCAAGTTGTGTCCAGCTTTTAGGGCCGTTGAATTAGCTTCTGCAACTTCGGGTAACCGTTTTCCCCACTTTTGATCAAAAAACTTCAATGTTGGATCAAGTGGACGTCCGTAAACATAGCACATAAAACCAAGAGCAAAGAAATTTTTACAACGAGCCTTATCCGATGGTTTTAAGGGACTTGCCGAAAGAGCCTCCTTTGTCAAGGTGGTCAGATCCAATTCAATTAGCTGGTACTTTTTGCGAAACTCTTCGTCCTCTAAAGGGTTGGACTCATAACCTGCTTTTTTAAGGTTCATTTTTTTGAATGAGTCCACATTTACCACTAACATTCCACCCTCGGGCAAATCACTTACATTTGACTTGAGTGCAGCTGGGTTCATGGCCACCAACGCATCAGGCTCATCGCCAGGTGTAAGTATAGAACGGCTACCAAATTGTAATTGATAGCCAGATACACCTGCAATGGTACCTGCAGGAGCCCGAATTTCCGCAGGGAAGTCAGGAAGTGTGGCAATGTCATTGCCAGCAAAGGCGCTGGAGTCAGTAAATCGTTCACCGATAGTCTGCATTCCATCACCGGAATCTCCGGCGAAGCGCACGACTGCGGATTCTATTTCTTCAAAAGAATCGGTTGCTTGTGTCATTAGTTGCTGTAGATGAAGTGAAACTTGAGTAAAAAACGACTTATTCTATGAGGTTGTAAAGTAATGTGTACAACGAAATTCGAGAAAAAAAAGCATGCAGTTAACAACTTTTATATAAATTGACGAAAAAATTACAAATTCTCAATAGGTAAAGGAAAGGGAAATAAATTAAAGGCCATCGAAAGGCGAGTATTGTTCGAACGATTTTCGCGGACCCCATGACGCATCCAGGGTTCGAAAAGAACAAGTTTGCCAACCTTTGGCATGATTTCCAAATCAACTTCTCCTTCTTTATGAAAAAATAAATTCCCTGATTCATTTTCAGCGGCAAGATAAAATACACCACAAAGTTTAGAATTGCGGGTATGGTCATGCAAACCTGTGGATTCTCCAGGTTCTGACAAGTTAAACCAAAAAGGTGGATAAGCATGATCACACCCAGGTAAAGGTTCGAAAAGAACCACACTTGAAACTTCTAATATTTCCAATCCGAAATCTCTGCCCATACGAATCGGATTTCGGGCAGCGGGGACTTCATCGATGTCGATGTATAAATTTTCCCATCTTCCACCAATCTTGTGAGATTTTTTGGCGGTAGCACGAGTTTTGTGGAACTGTTCGAACAATTCCGGCACCCAATCCTCAAATCCAGGGAGTTCGACCTCGATTATTTTCCCACCGCCCCAAGAAAATATTTTTTGCATACTCGACTAATATTCCACAGGTTTAGACAATTTTCCAAGTAACTCGTGTTGTGCTTTAAATTTCGTTCGAAGTTCTGCTATGTCCGGCCAAAAAAAACCCTCCTTCTTGAAACCCGGACAGACCGAACAACTAACGAAGGAATATGTTTCCTTTGACTGTCTGTTAGGAATTGCCCCAAAAATGGTTCCAGCAGGAACCGTAAACTGGACCAAGCAATTTTCACTAGGAGCAAACCTGCCAAGTTTGACATTATGGTATTGATTTCGATCAAAAAGGTGCAAATCGAGTGTAGCACCTTGATGAAAGTACCAAGTTTCATCGGCATCGAGAGAGTGCAAGCGAGAGACCTCTCCCTTTTTCAACAAATAATAGATAGATGTACCCAAGGGTCTGGAGAATTCGGAGGAATGGGTAGAATGACTCGATTCAAATGTACGGCGAAAGTAACCACCCTCTGGATGAGGAGAAAGGGATAAACCTTTGATTATATATTCTGCAGAATGGATCAAAGAACTAAACCAATGCGAGTAATTCTTGCAGTAGGGATGCTGCAGTAAAGGGGGATACTATATCTGTCTGGTTTGGAGAAAGTTCAACCAAGTCCATCCCCACACAGGTTCTGCCCTTAAGAGCAGACTTCACCAAATCGATTGATTGGTAGTAACTCAGTCCGCCTGGCACGGGAGTACCCACCGCGAGCATGACTGAGGGGTCTAACCCATCTAAATCAAAAGTTAGGTAAACAAGTTCAGGAAAATCAGACGGTAACTTAATGGAGGACACATTGCCTCGCACCAATTCCCCGGCATCTTGAAAAAATACAGAATATTTTTCACGAGTCTTTTTTTCCTCCTCGCAAATTGCCCGAACTCCAATTGAGGCAAGACGATGTCCATCTTGAACAAGGAGGTTCATGACACTGGCGTGTGAATGCACCATACCTTGGTAACTGTCCCGAAGGTCGGCATGCGCATCAATCTGAACAATACCAATTTTTTGGCCAATTGCTTCGGAAGCTCCCTTAACTGCTGCCCATGTAAGAGAATGCTCTCCTCCCAGGATAACCGGGAAATGATTTTCAATAACAATCCGTGCACTTCGCTCCTGAAGTTCAAGCAAGCAAGTTTCATGATCAACAGAACAATCAATCGGCGGTTGGGTAAAAAAACCAGACTCGCACAGAGAAGATCTCTCCAGTTCCTGACTGGCATGAAGGATAGCATTTGGACCGAGGCAAGTACCCGATCCATAGGAAACGGTTTTTTCCATTGGACAGGGAACGATTTGAAACTTTGCAGAGGTCTGCAAATTCTCATGCTCATGCAACTCGGAACCTAAAAACTGCAAACTTTTAATTTCCTTCATGATAGACGATTCACAAATTCTTCATATCCAAACTCTCGAACCATCGACAGATTATCAGTTTGAGAGTTCCAAATTGCAATAGCAGGTAGTTTCACTCCATTAAAAGTGTTGGTTTTTACCATGGTATAATGAGCTTGATCCAAGAAAGCCACACGATCCCCAATCCGTAATGGATTATTCATCCTGTATTCACCAAAACTATCGGCAGTCAAACAACTCGAGCCACCCAATAAGTATGGGTACTGTCCATCCTGAATATCCCCCAATAGGGCAGGACGATATGGAGCCTCAATTACATCCGGTGCATGACAGGTTGCACTAAGATCAAGCAAGGCGTGCATGGCATTGGAATGCATTAAGTCAATTACCTCACCGACGAGAATACCCGCATCCAAAGAAACGGCTTCTCCCGGCTCCAGGTAGACCTGACAATCATACTTCTGAGAAATTTCATCGATTAATTCGATCAAACCATCCCGGTCGTAATCCGAACGAGTGCAATGGTGACCGCCCCCAAGATTGATCCATGAGAATTTTTTCAAAGTACTGCCCAGCGCATTCTCGATTTTTTTCCAAGTTTGGAAAAGAGGTGCAAAGTTCTGCTCGCAAAGGGTATGAAAATGCAAGCCTTCAAAGGGGGTAAGATCTGACTCGCTAAGTTTGCTAATAGGCCAGCCTAGCCTGGATTGCTTAGCACAAGGATCATATTTGGGATCAAGCCCAAGTGATATTTCAGGATTAATCCGCAAACCCAAGGACACTTGCCTAGCTGCAGCATACTCAACTCCCGAAGCCTGGGGGTGATTAAAAACTAGGTGATCGGAAAGCTCGCAAATTTCCTCTAATTCAGTTGATTCAAAGGCTGGGCAATAGGTGGATAGAATTTTCTGTTTTTTTATACCTGTAAATCCTTTTTCCCTCGCTAACCTCGCCTCCCACAAACCAGAAGCACAACATCCATCCAAGTATTCTTCGATTAGACTGGCAAGCGACCACATCGAAAAGGATTTGAGGGCAAGAAGAACTTTTGCACCCGAAAGCTTTCCAATCTCAGCCAGTATTTTAAGGTTTGACCGAATTTTTTCCTCATCTAGCACAAAACAGGGCGAAGGCACCCGCGATAGATTCAAACGAGCGAAGGCTCCGGGACCCGAGCTTTGGGTGGGCAACATTAGAAAGCAAGCGGAGTTTCTAGGTTGCGTAGCTTCCATGGCAATCCGTGGGTATTTAACATGTCCATAAATGGATCGGGGTCGAGTTGTTCCATATTAAAAACTCCCCTGCCCTTCCAAATGCCTTGGACCATAAGGGCCGCTCCAATCATTGCGGGTACGCCGGTTGTGTAACTCACAGCCTGACTACCCACTTCATTGTAGCATTCTTCATGATCGCAAACATTGAATAAATACTTGGTTGAAAAATTTCCATTTTTTTCTCCTGTCACGATATTGCCAATGCATGTCTTACCCTTGGTGCGCTCGCCCAAACCGCCGGGATCAGGAAGCAAGGCCTTGAGAAACTGCAGAGGAATAATTTCCTTCCCCTCATAATAAATCGGTTCAATTGAGGTAAGTCCGACATTCTGCAAAACCTCAAGGTGCTGTAAATAAGCGTCCCCAAAGGTCATCCAAAACCTCGCTCTCTTAATTTCTGGGAAATGTTTAACCAAAGACTCGAGCTCTTCGTGATACATTAAATACATGTTTCGATCACCCACTTCTGGAAAGGAAAATGATTGCTTCTGAAAAAGGGCAGGTGTTTCCGACCAGTCTCCGTTTTCCCAATGACGAGCCGGGGCAGTGACTTCACGAATATTGATTTCAGGATTAAAATTGGTCGCAAATGGATGACCATGATCTCCACCATTGCAATCAAGAATGTCGAGTGTATCCACCCGGTCAAAGTGATGCTTGATCAACCAAGCGGTAAACACATTGGTGACTCCTGGATCAAAACCGGATCCAAGCAATGCCATTAATCCCGCCTCCTCGAAACGGTTTTGGTATTCCCATTGCCAACGGTATTCAAATTTTGCTTCATCCCTAGGTTCATAATTTGCCGTATCCAGGTAAGGAACACCTGACTTTAAACATGCGTCCATGAGGGCAAGATCCTGGTAAGGCAGGGCAAGGTTAACCAAAAGAGCGGGCTTCACCTGCTCTAACAGCCTAACTGTTTGATCGACTTCATCGGCATCCACCTCGGCGGTCTTAATCTGTACCCCAAATCTTTCCTTTACAGATTTGGCAATTTTCAGGCATGAAGATTCCCGCCGACTCGCCAATGTAATCGAAGAAAAAACCTTAGGCAATTGAGCCATCTTATGAACGGCTACCGAACCGACTCCTCCCGCTCCTATAACTAATACTTTTGACATTCTTTTTTCTTTCTCAGTCTGATTCGTAATATGTGTATCCTTGTAAACTTTCACGATAAGTGGATACCAACTCCTTCAATTCGTCCAAAGTTGCACCGTGTTCTTTTACCGCATCCTCGGCCCTAGCCTTAAACCGTTCAAGCAATCGCTTAGGCTCATACTCAACATAGCTTAGTACTTGGGAGACCGTATCGCCCTCGACTTCATCTAAAATCTCAAAGTCTCCGGAATCCTTAAGTCGAATCGTGACCACATTGGTATCCCCAAAAAGATTATGCAAGTCCCCCAGAGTCTCCTGATAGGCACCGACAAAAAATGCTCCTAAGTAATACTCCTCATCCTCGTTGAGGCTGTGAAGAGGAAGGCAGTCCGCCACTCCGTCTGCCACCACAAAACGATCTATCCGACCATCGCTATCACAAGTTACATCACAAAGAACAGCATTCCGGTCGGGTTTTTCATGCAATCGAGTAATAGGTATAATTGGATGTAACTGGTCAATTGCCCAAACATCGGGCAGGCTTTGGAAAAGGGAAAAATTGCAATGATAAATGTCTGCCATTCCTTGTACCCTAAGGTTTAATTCATCACTCCACTCCATTTCATCCAAGTCATCCATCATCTTACGAATTTGGCCCAGAGTTTTTTGGTGAGCTCTTTCTGCGCGTGCCAATACGGGCAAGGATAGGCGCCCCCTACGGAATAAGGCACGCAATTCATCTCGGTAATAAGTCGCTTCGTTTAGTGATTCCAAGAGGCTTTCACGTTCTAGTGAATCGGAAATTTCAATCAATGATCGTAGAAGAGGGTGATCGTCTTTTTCTGCTAAAACAATTTCGTCTCTTTCATAACTGGTGCTTTCTAGTACGCTAAAAATTAGCATGGAGGATTGGGCAACGCATGCTCGACCGCTTTCGGTCACAATACAAGGATGGGAAACTCCCGCATCATTCATTTCAAAACCAACTGTTTCCACTAAACTGTAACAATACTCTTCCAAGGAGTAATTAATGGAGTTGGCACTGGACGAATTCTCCCCTGTGTAATCAACGCCCAAACCACCCCCCAAATCTAGAAATTTAAGATTAGCTCCAAGCTTGGCTATCTCGATGAATAGCCGGCTGGCTTCCTGTGCGAACTTGCGGATCTCAACCATGTTAGGAACCTGACTCCCCAGGTGAGAATGTTGCAAAACCAAACAGTCAAGAAGATCTTCGTTTCGCAGAGTTTCTACGACTTCCATAACTTGGGCAATGGAAAGTCCAAACGACGACCGGTCTCCGCTAGTTGCCGCCCAATTGCCACTTACGACATTTGCCAGTTTAACCCGGACACCCAAAGTTGGCGGAATACCTAACTTCCTGGAGACTTTAATGATTAGCCTCAATTCGCGCACACTTTCCATTACAATCACGGTACGCATGCCCAGCTTGGTTGATAAAAGAGCCAGGCGGATAAATTCCGAGTCCTTGTATCCGTTACAAATAATCAAGCCTTGAGGGTGAATGTTTTGAGATAATGCAATCAGCAATTCTGCCTTTGAGCCTACTTCTAAACCAAAATAAAACTCTTCTCCATATTCTGAGACTCTTTCCACAACATGAGCCTGCTGATTAACCTTGATAGGAAAAACCCCACGGTAATCACCTTGATAACTCACTTGTTCGATTGCTTTTCTAAACCCCTCATTAATTGCCCGAATACGATGTTCCAAGAAGTTGGAGACACGAAGTAAAACGGGAGTTTGAATGCCTCGGCGTTCAAGTTTTTGGATCACTTCTGCCAAGTCAACCGGGCTACCATCTGTACTTAAAGGATCATGCAGACAAACATTCCCGTTTGTTAGTACACCAATTAATCCGTCTCCCCATCGGGAAATTCCATATGCGTCGTTTTCCATTAAAAAAGTGCCATAAGCCTTATTGGTTTAAAAAAAGGAAAAAATGGTCGGGACGGAGAGATTCGAACTCTCGGCCTCCTGCTCCCAAAGCAGGCGCGCTAACCAGACTACGCTACGTCCCGGATCAAAAAAACAATACCATGAACTATTTTTTCTCACTTGGCAAAACCAATCCTTCTAATGATTCAATTTGTTTGGAGGAGAAATAATGTTGGCAAAACGCATCAACGCATCATGATATGATGATACGTTTATGAAAGACTTTTCCAGCACCCGACCCCAAGAACAAGACCTCAGGGACTTGCTCAACGAACGCATTCTTATTCTCGATGGAGCAATGGGTACCATGATACAGCAGGAGAAATTGGAAGAATTCGATTTCCGAGGAGAATTATTTAAGAAACACGAAAGTGAATTGAAGGGTAATAACGATTTGCTCAGCCTAACTCGTCCCGATGTCATTCGAAACATCCATCAGTCTTATTTCGCGGCGGGGAGCGATCTTGTGGAGACCAATACTTTTAGCGCCACAAGTATTGCTATGGCAGACTACCACTTAGAAGATGTGGTACATGATTTAAATGTAGCATCTGCCCGCCTTGCCCGAGAGGCTGCAGATGAGGCAATGAAATTAGATCCGTCCCGCCCACGTTTTGTTGCCGGTGCTATTGGACCAACTAATCGCACAGGTTCTCTTTCGCCAGATGTGAATGATCCGGCCCTTCGCAATGTGACTTTTGATCAACTTGTGGAAGCATACCACGCTCAGATCGTCGCCCTTGTTGAAGGCGGAGTTGATGTATTGATGCCGGAAACAACCTTTGACACACTCAACCTAAAAGCAGCCATTTTCGCTTTGGAGCATTTCTTCGATTCAAGCGGAAAAAGGCTGCCAGTCATTCTTTCTATTACAATAACCGACGCGTCAGGGCGTACTCTGTCTGGTCAAACCACGGAAGCATGTTGGAACTCCATTGCTCATGCAAAGCCCTTGGGAGTAGGGCTGAATTGTGCATTGGGAGCCGACGCAATGCGACCCTACTTGCAAGCACTTTCACAAAACGCAGATTGTTTTGTACATTGTTACCCGAACGCGGGACTACCTAATCCATTGGCTCCTACTGGTTATGACGAAAAACCGGCTGACACTGCTGGCTCCCTCTTTACCTTTGCGGATGAAGGCCTTTTAAATATGGCGGGTGGATGCTGTGGTACTACTCCCGACCACATTCATGCAATCGCCGAAAAAATGGCTGAAGCCGCACCCAGAAACCTTGCCCAAGTTGAGCCCGCAATGCGACTAAGCGGCCTGGAGCCCTTTGAAATAAAAGGACAATCTAAATCGTTGATTATGGTAGGCGAACGAACGAATGTTACTGGTTCTCCGAAGTTTCGTAAATTAATCGAAGCTGGAGATTATGATTCCGCCCTCAAAGTTGCCAAGCAACAGGTGGAGAATGGAGCAAATATTATAGATGTGAATTTTGACGCTGCCTTGCTTGACGGGGAGAAATGCATGACAAAGTTTTTGAATCTCGTTGTTTCTGAGCCCGATATTTCCCGGGTCCCTATCATGATTGACAGTTCGAAATGGTCGGTAATTGAGGCTGGACTAAAAGTCATCCAAGGAAAGTGCATCATCAACTCAATTAGCCTTAAAGAAGGTGAAGACACCTTTAAGAAACACGCCCGTTTGGCCATGAGCTATGGTGCTGCGGTCGTGGTGATGGCGTTCGATGAAAAAGGACAGGCTGCAACCCTTGATGAAAAGGTACGCATTTGCGAAAGGGCTTACAAAATCTTAGTCAATGAAGTTGGGTTTCCCGCATGGGATATTATCTTTGATCCCAATGTTCTCACGCTGGCAACAGGCATGGATGAACACAATACCTATGGGATCGATTTCATCGAAGCATTGCGAGAAATTAAAAAACGTTGCCCTCATGCCCGCACCAGCGGGGGAATCAGTAATGTTTCTTTTTCTTTTCGTGGAAACAATCATGTTCGCGAAGCCATGCATGCATGCTTTCTCTACCACAGCTGCCAAGCTGGCTTAGATATGGGAATAGTCAATGCGGGCATGCTTGCAGTCTATGACGAAATTGAACCGGAATTGCGCGATCGTGTGGAAGCGGTGGTTTTAAACAAATCAGCCGGAGCCGGAGAGGAATTATTGGAACATGCTGAGCGTATTAAGGATTTAAACGAAAATCGAAAATCCGAAGGTCCAGACCTATCCTGGCGAGAAAAACCAGTTTCAGAACGATTAAGTTATTCTTTAGTCAAAGGCATTGGCGATTATGCCGAAGTAGATGCTGAAGAAGCCCGTCAAGAATTGGGGCGCCCTTTAGATGTGATCGAAGGACCTCTAATGGATGGGATGAAAGTAGTGGGTGACCTCTTCGGAGATGGAAAGATGTTCCTTCCTCAAGTTGTTAAAAGTGCTAGGGTTATGAAAAAAGCGGTAGCTTACCTCGAGCCCTTCATGGAAGATGAAAAAGATGGTTCCGAATCTAAAAAGCGTGGAACTATGGTTATTGCGACTGTTAAAGGAGATGTTCACGACATTGGCAAAAATATCGTCGGTGTGGTTCTCGCATGCAACAATTGGGATGTGATTGATTTAGGAGTGATGGTTTCCTGCGACAAGATACTCGATTCAGTTGCTGAACATGGTGCTGATGTTCTTGGATTGAGTGGTCTAATTACTCCATCACTCGATGAAATGATCCACAATGCTAAGGAAATGGAAAGGCTTGGATTAAAAATCCCCTTGCTAATTGGTGGTGCAACAACCAGCCGAGCTCATACTGCGATCAAGATCACTCAGCATTATTCAGCACCTGTTATACAAGTTCCCGACGCATCCCTGGTAGTGAATGTATGCAACGATGTTTTGCACCCTAAAAAGTCAAAGGCTTACATCGAAGCATTAGAGACCGAACAGACCCGGATGCGCGAACAGCATGAAGCCCAGGGCGAACGTCCGCTCCTTAAACTGGATGAAGCTCGTTCCAAGGGATTGTCTTTTGACTGGGAAAAACAGGAAATCTCCGAACCTTTGGCAGATAATCTAGGCACTCACCACCTAACTCCTAATCTAGAAGAGGTTTTAGAGTTTTTTGACTGGTCTCCATTTTTCTGGGCTTGGGAATTGAAAGGTACTTATCCTCAAATTTTCGACAAAAAAAACACTGGTGAAGAAGCACGGAAATTATATGACCATGCTCAGGAACTACTGGAAGATATCATCGGGAATAAAAGATTCACCTGCCAGGCAATGGTAGGAATATGGCCTGCTCATTCATTTAAAGATGATGTGGAATTATTCACGAATTTGTCCAAGAAAAAATCCTTAGGAGCTTTCAGGTTTGTTCGTCGACAACAAGTCTTGCCCAATCAATCACAATTCTGCCTTTCAGATTTTGTAGCCCCCAAAGATTCGAAGCGCATGGATTACCTCGGGGCTTTTGCAGTAAGTGCTGGAGACGAGGTAGATCAAATGGCCGAAAAATACAAAGTGGATAATGACGATTACACATCTATTCTCATTAAATCACTTGGAGATCGTTTCGCTGAGGCCACCGCTGAATATGCACACAAAACAGTTCGGGACCTTTGGGGGTTTGGTAAAAACGAAGGCCTTACTAACAAGGAATTAATTGCGGAAAAGTATCGGGGAATCCGGCCGGCCGCTGGTTATCCCTGCCAACCTGATCATACTGAAAAGGATTTAATTTGGGATCTCTTAGATGTAGAGAAGCACATCGGTCTAGAACTTACCGAATCTCGGGCTATGTATCCTGGCTGCTCTGTATCTGGTCTCTATTTCTCTCACCCAGAGGCTAGATATTTCAATGTTGGAAGCTTAGGAAGAGACCAAGTGGAGGACTATGCGACACGTAAAGGATGGACCTTTGAAACAGCGGTTAAATGGTTACGCCCCAATCTCGGATTCGACGCCTAAAGCATAAACTCTCCCTTGATCTATACGGAGTAACCCTTTGGCATTGCAGGACAGCCTAGGAAAAAGTATAAATTCTGCGCTATGAAGGAAATGTCTCCCGTCGAGGAAATCCGCCATTCTGCCGCTCACGTACTTGCCACTGCGGTTCTTCGGTTGTATCCCGATACCCAGTTGGATATCGGGCCGCCCACTGACTCCGGCTTTTATTACGACTTTGACTCAGAGGTCCCGTTTACTCCCGAAATCCTTTTGGAGATTGAGGATGAGATGAAGAAAGTAATCAAAGAAAACCAACGCTTTGAACGGTTGGAAGTGAGCCGCGAGGAAGCGGTTTCTATGATTAAAGAGATGGGTCAATCCACCTATAAGTTAGGGCGATTGGATGACATACCCGCCGGCGAAACCATTTCATTTTACCGCAACGGTGAATTTCTTGATCTTTGTGCGGGTAGCCATGTTTCTTACACCAAAAAAATCAAGGCTTTCAAATTGCTAAACATTGCCGGTTCTTACCACCGTGGGGACTCTTCTCAAAAACAACTTCAAAGAATTTACGGTACTGCCTTTGCCAGCAAAGATGAACTTTCCCAGTACCTTCAACGCATCGAAGAAGCCAAACTCCGGGATCACCGGGTAGTAGGTAAAGACCTTGGTCTTTTTCATATCGACGAACAAGTCGGGCAAGGATTAGTTCTTTGGAAACCAAATGGTGCGATTATTCGTCAGGAGTTAGAGGGCTTTATAACCGAGCAACTCAACCTGCAAGGCTACTCCCAAGTCTATACTCCACATATTGGAAAACTCGACCTCTACAGAACATCCGGTCACTTTCCCTACTATCAGGATTCTCAATATCCTCCGATTATACATCGTGAATGCCTCGAAGAATTGGCTGAGGAGGGATGTACCTGTTCGGAACTCTCGAATAAGTTGGAAAAAGGAGAAATTGACGGATACCTGCTCAAACCAATGAATTGTCCGATGCACATTCGTATCTTCAAATCGGAACAGCATTCCTATCGCGATTTACCCGTACGCCTTGCAGAATTTGGAACGGTATATCGTTGGGAACAATCTGGAGAATTAAATGGTATGACTCGTGTGCGTGGATTCACTCAGGATGACGCTCATTTATTTATTCGAGAAGATCAATTACAGGATGAAATCCAAGGCTGTTTAAGCTTGGTAAAATTGGTATTTTCTACCCTCGGCATGAATGACTACCGGGTGCGGGTAAGCCTGCGGGACCCCGAATCTGACAAGTATGTCGGTGCCCCCGAAGCATGGGACAAGGCGGAAACAGCACTTCGACAAGCAGTCAAGACTTTGGGTGTGGATTATGAGGAAGAACTCGGTGAGGCAGCTTTTTACGGACCCAAGATCGATTTTGTGGTCAAAGATGTCATTGGGCGAGAATGGCAACTTGGCACCGTTCAGGTGGACTACAATTTGCCTGAGCGATTCGATCTTTCCTATGTGGGTAAAGACAATCAAAATCATCGCCCAGTTATGATCCATCGAGCTCCATTTGGATCAATGGAACGATTTTGCGGTGTATTAATCGAACATTTTGGTGGAAATTTCCCAACTTGGCTTGCACCGGAACAGGTTCGCCTTCTTCCAATGAATGACGATCTAATCCCTTATGCCCAATCCTGTCTTGAAAAACTTAAAGCAAAGGGAGTCAGAGCAAGCATAGATGGCCAGTCCGCAAAATTGGGTGCAAAAATCCGCAAAGCCGAAACTGACAAGATTCCACACATGTTAATCTTAGGAAAGAGGGAGGCTGAAGAAGGCAAGGTATCGTTGCGCTCACGAAGCAATCCCAATCTTGATGGCCCGCTCATAATGGATGAAATCGTAACCTTAATCACTTCAGAGATTAGCTCTAAATCTCTTCCGAAATCGCGTTCTGCCACCAACTAAAGGCTAATTATTATGGGCATGAGAAATTTGTCCGACCGGCAAACAATCGATAGAAAATGTACAATGAGTTCATTGACCAAATCATCAATCATCAGTCGATTTATCAATTTGCCCTTTTTGATCGTGATACATGCTTATCGTTTCTTCTCTCCAGTTAAACAGCTTATTTTAGGTCCATACGCGTGCTGCCGTTTCCATCCGACATGCTCTGAATACGCGCTCGAGTGCTTTCGTTCCTTGCCATTACATCTTGCAGCTTTTCGTTCTCTTTCAAGAATTTCCCGGTGTAACCCTTTGCATCCAGGAGGGTACGAT
>JAQXCL010000135.1 GCA_029251885.1 Opitutales bacterium
CGATAGGAAACCATCCATTCGCCCATGGCGTGCATATGGTCTCCCATTACAGATATTGGAGCATGTCCATCGGGTCTTGAAGCAGTCCATGGACCTTCGTGAGCAAAGAGAAGTGAAGAAGACATAAAGAGACTAAGTAAAAGAGATTTTAAGAATTTCATATTAATTACTAAATTTGGAATAAAACAAAAGAATACACCGCCACCTTAGTGACGGATAAATAAAAAGTAGTTTGGCTGTTAGAAAGGAAGCCAAACTTAAGAAGGCTGTTTTAAACCAGATTTTTGGGAGGAGGTGAAGCCACCTCCTGCACCCAGGATTTCACGGGGAATTGTCCACTAACAACAAAAATGTTTTCGGGAAGCCCATAAATGTTTGATCTTTTTACATCACAAGGAATCGCTTTGGTCTCCTCAACCAACAAGAGAGTGCATGCCATAACTTCACTATTCTTGCCATTCAGGGAACTCACCAGTTCACACCCATCACATCTGTTTTCACCATCAAAGGTCCATTCCATAGATTCAACAATAGAACCGGTTTCACCATAAAATTCACCAAACATATTAGCCCAAACGCCAACCTGCAAAACAGCCAAAGGCAGACTCGCGGAAGAAAATACGGCTACTAAACTAAGGGCTGTAAGGGCTTTACGAATCATTTAAATGATATTTCTTTATCTAAAATTAATGCTCAAAGACGAGTCCAAAAAGAAATAAAACCACAATTTCTAAATTGAGACCGAACCAGTGTCCTCCGCAAACCAATGCTTTAGCAAAGGTAAGGAAAGTTCCCTAAGATCAGTTACCAATCGTTCTGCCCCCATCCTCAGCAAATCCTCTTCTTGGTTTGTTCCCAAGACTCCGATCACTCGTAAGCCCGCGGACTTGGCAGACATAATCCCGTTGGGTGAATCCTCAATCGCCCAGCATTCCATCGGCTGAACTTTAAGTTGCTTTACTACTTCCATATAAGTCTGCGGGTGAGGCTTGGGTGCCTCCACTTCACTCGAGGTAACAATCGAAGAAAACACGCCATTTAATACTCCGCCAGAGAGTACAGGCAGAGCGGACTCAACATCATGGCGTCTTGATCCGGTGGCAAGCCCCACGGGCAATTCCTTGGCCACCGAAAGGACAAGTTCAACCGAACCAGGAATGGGGCGTGCTTGCTCCCCCACCAGTCTTGCATAAGCCTTGCCTTTGCGAACACCCCACTTCGGCAAGTCATCGGGCAAAAAGTTCATAACAGAAAGTTCGGCCATGCGAGACATCGCATAGACTTCATCCCTTCCGGTACAATGCTCAAGAAACTGCTCGAAACTCGCGGTGGCTCCTTCGCCCATGGCTTCACAAATTGCAGAGTAATGAGTAAACTCACTATCGATAACCACGCCGTCCATATCAAAGACGACGGCTTGAAGCTCATGACTCATCTTTTTTTGCTTTTTGAATCTTTTCGAAGCTTTCGAAGCATCAATCCTTCAAATGTAGGGTCAATTAATTCTTTATTCCATGACTTGCGCAATTTCTCGAGTTTCCTAACCCGCTCCGGCCTTTCCACCCCCAAATTATTGGTCTCAGAAATATCTGTGCTTAGATCAAACAGCAGAGGGTCTGCTCCCTTCCAGGGTATCACTACCTTTTCATTGCCATGGCGAACTGCAAAACGATTTTGATCAAATTTCCTGAGGTAGATCGCTTCATGGGGAGATGTTTTCTTTTGGCCTTTCAAATAGGGTATAAGATTCACTCCATCCAGAGGTTTATTCTTTGGTACTTCGGCTCCTGAGTGTGCAACAATCGTTGCCCCTAAATCCAGGGCAGATACTGGATACTCGAAAACTAATCCTGCGGGCAACCGGTCTTTCCATTGAATGGCAAAAGGAACCCGAAACCCACCTTCCCAGATGTCGCTCTTGTTCCCACGAAGGGGGGCATTGCTTGATCCATTTTTGGAGCTAGGACCGCCATTGTCCGATAGAAAAGCAATCATGGTTTTTTCTTCTAATCCATGTTCTCGCACTTTTTTAAGCAATCGCCCCACCCCATCATCAACTGCACTCACCATAGCGGCATATGTTTTACGCTTACCTTCTGGCAAATGAGAAAATCGATTTAGGTATTTGGGAGTTGCCTCCAAAGGTCCATGCGGAGCGTTATAAGAAAGGAATAGAAAAAAGGGCCAATCCCTATTCCGATCGACAAAAGAAACTGCTTCATCAGAAAAATCATCGGTTAGGTATTTTCTCGGAGGCACGGGTTCATATCCTTTCAGTAACCAACTAATGTAGCTTTGGGGTTCATCCTTTGCATCTTGGCTTCTTTGAATGGTAAGTTTTTCAGGAAAATAAGTGTGCCCCCCGCCTAAGTGTCCATAAAACTCATCAAAACCACGTTTCATAGGGTGACTTGTAGGAATATGAGCTCCGAGATGCCATTTACCAATAATACCAGATTGGTACCCAGCAGGCTTGAGTAATTCGGCAATGGTTTTTTCCTCTCGAGTAAGTCCCATATCAGGATCGAATGGTTTGTATTGAGGGTTTCTCTCAAATCCAAATCTTTGGGGATATCGAGAAGTAATGAAACCTGCACGAGAAGGTCCACAAACGGGATATGCGACATATCCGCTTGTACATTTTACACCATTTTGAGCAATGGAGTCTATATTTGGGGTGGGAATGTCCTTGCACCCATTAAACCCAACATCCGCATAGCCCAGGTCATCGCACATGATTACAATCATATTTGGCAAATCGTTGGTCGATTTACCCACCAACGCACTGAGTGTCATATGCCATAATAAAAAAAGTCTTAAGATTTTGGTCGTTAAAGAATTCATAATTTAAAGTTAATTATCTAGTTACAGTATCAGACAGAAAGGCCTTTCAAACCGGCAGGCTATAAAATTGCCAACCAGTAAAAGCCTTAAACAGTCTTTCTTTAAAATACATAAGAACAATCCAATACTCTTATTAGAATGTTTGGTGATAACAAAGGCCTATTTCCTCGTTCTCGCAAGGTAACCCATTTCTGTAGCAATCGGGTCAGTATCACCATATTCGCTAAGTTTTGTATGGAGTTCTTTTTTCAGTAAATCAAAAGCTTCCTTAAAATGTTTGTCCGTTGCTAAATTCTTCAGTTCACCTGGGTCTTTTAAAAGGTCATAAAATTCATACTCAGGGCGATGATTCAATTTTTGCACCAACATCTTGTCCTTTACGCCATTATTTTTTTTAGCCACCCAGGAACCAGCAGGAGTAAATTGCTTAGGCGTTACCTTCGGGTTATACAATAGTTGCAGGGCTTGACTGAGAGTGACATTGGAAGTCTTTGATGAATAGTTGGGGTTATAAAGCAAAGAGTACCGCTTATTTCGAATCGAGCGTATGGGGTAAATGCGATCTTTATTGTTCAGAATTCGACAATTGGTAAAGGCTCCATAAACATATTTTCGGATGGGTTCCTCCCCCCCCTTTAGCAGAGATAAAAAACTTCTCCCATCACAAGCTCCCCTAATTAAATTCCCGCCTAATCCTTTAACCAGAGTTGGAGTGATATCAGCAATGGAGACCAATTCCTTAATGCTTGTACCGGGTTCTGATAAACCAGGCCAATGCAAAACAAGTCCCGTCCGAAGTCCATTGTCGTAACACGTCCATTTAGCAAAAGGAAGTTGGCTTCCTTGCTCACTACAGACGATAAAAATAGTATTATTCCATAGGTTTCTTCTCTCGAGTTCCGCTCTTATCATGCCTACCAAGTAATCAAAATTGCTTACTTCAGCATAATATTTAACCATCTCCTTTCGCAGCTCAGGAGTGTCCACCCAATAGGAAGGCACAGAGATCTTATTATGGTCATACCGAGAGGGATCACCGGTAGTAAATGGTGCATGTGAATCATGGGAAGCAACAAACAAGCAAAATGACTGCTGCTTCTTTTTACAGTCATCGAAGAAAGTGATGGATCTACGAAGAATTTCTGGATTGGCATCATCACTTTTGCTCACACCTCCAAGTATTTCAAATGGATAGCATTCCTTCGGACCAACATGAGATTTACCAAGCAAGCCAACTCGATAATCAAGAGGCTTAAGGTAATGAACAATGCTTTTTGTACCCGGCTCAGATTTGGAATGATTGGGTAATGTGTCAGTACGCCAAGGAGAACGCCCGCTGTATAACTCTTGCCGAAAAGGGCCACACATAGCTACAGAACAATATGCACGTTCAAAGCGGGTGCCATCCTTTGCAAGACGATCAATATTTGGTGTTTTACAATCTTTGTTGCCGTAGATTCCCCAGGAATCTCGGTTCATGTCGTCAGCAAGTAAAAAAACGACATTAGGTTGCTTGGCGGAAAGCGTATTAAATAGAGCTGCTAGAATGATCCAGTGTAAAATATTTGAGTACATATGAATGTTTTAATGATAAAGGATATGATTAACCTATCCAGCTTGCATCGAAGATTTAATGAAGTAAATCAGCCAGAATTTGTTCAGTAGACAAAGTTTTTTGGTGTCTGGCTTGATACATTTTTTGGGTTCCCTGGGAAACAATCTTAGTAAATTCTGGATATGCTCGACCCGCCACATCAATAAAACCACATTGATGGTTCTCACGATCATTTCTACCTGATGCTGATTGATCCAACCATTGAAACCAATGCACCCCAACAAAACGTCGATCAGCCAGTGCAGACGCCAAATAATGAGCGAAAGAGTACCCTCTTTGTCGTTGATTCCAAGAACCAGAAAGTCCGGGACTAGGTACCCCTCGATCAACGGCTCCAAAATGGAACTCACTTGCAAGGATGGGGATATCCAAGTTTTGAGGAAGCTGCCAAGACCTGACCCTAGAATCATATACATTTACTGAAAAGACATCTACTAAGCCAAGGGCTGCTTCTCCCAAAACAGAAGGTCCTCTGTGAGTTCGACAACCTAAATAAAGAGTTTCTGGTAAAACTTTATTAATTGCAGCTTTGCACTTTTCGAAAAAAGCTCTGGCAAAAGGCAAATAAAGACCATCAAGATCTTTGATTAGCAGTGGATTCGTAGATTTCCCCAGCTTTTCTAATTCTGAAACTGCCCATCTTTTAGTGGGGCTATCGGCAGGTAAGTTTTGAATAATCTGTCCAATCTTGTCTGGCCATTCCAATTCATTACCAATAAATATTCCCATGCAAAAAGGATCACCTTTTGACCAAGACAACTTCTTTAGACTCTTTTCCAAATCTTCTTGAAAGTTTTTTCGAAATGGAGACGGAAATTTACGATGACCACTTTGCTGCCACCAGATTGAGGAAATCAACGAATAAGGAGTTTTTCTGTCTTTCTGCAAGGCATCATCTGACCAACACCCCAAAGTATTTACCCCCCAGGACCGCATTCTATTGTGCGTACCCTGTTTGACTATTTTTGCCCAATTATTACCAAAATACCTTCGATAATTAATTGCGGGGAAATTGACATATGTTTTCCCACCGAATTTCCGTATACCCTCCCATCGTAAATAATCCTTCTCTCCAGGGAGATAAGTGAAAAATCTATTCTTATTTCTCTTTTGATTAACCAAGGTTTCAGCTTTCCATCCGGTCAGACAAGTTCCCACCGAAAAAAACAGGTAACCTTCGGGATCAACGAGCCACCACTTACCATTGACTTTTTGAGTTCGAAAACGACCGGTTGCCTCAATTTTTGGACCCTCCAGCCAACCTCCAAATTTACTGAGTTTTCTTTGTTCTGCTTCTTTTGCTACTTTATTGAATTGGTTCTGCATCGTGATACGAGCATCCTTTAGGCTTGTTGCTTTACCGGGCCATTGGACTGCCCGCACTTGGCCGAGTTCATCGAGATAAGGAAATGACTCTAGTACTTGGGACAATTTTGGTCTATCAGGCCAGGCAAGAATGGGAGCATCTAGCAAAGCGTTAATCCTCCCAGATGATGATGTTAGGTCCAGTATAATTTCCCGCACATCTTGTGGATAGAATTTTCTCCAATGCACTCGATGCCCATTCGGCTTCGCAAGTTGTTCCTGAAAGAGATTCGAGCCTTTATATTGTTCCTCAATCATTGGGAATGGAAAGCCGAATGTTACCTTCTCCCAACTAGGAGCCACCCCAAAGCCAACCGCATGATTGGACCAACTGGTCAAGTTGCCATTATTCATTCTGCCTTCGATTGTAGTAACTCCAGGTTCCCAATTTTGCAGGGAGATCCCTACAAGTTTGAAGCCTGAAATATCCCATTTATTGCCCTTCCCGGGAATCAAAGATAATCGCAATGGACTGGTTCCCTCTATTTTCCATTTTTTACCCCAATTTTGAACTTTCGCTTTTTTCGGTGCATTTATTTTACAAATTAAATTTGCCCGAGGCGTTAGAAGCTCGAATGAATGGGGTCGAGGGTTCAATTTATCCTTATCCTGTTTTGCTAAAAAAAAGGGCTCCGTACTTCGGGATGAGTTTATCATTCTTTTTAACTCGAACGCCATTCGCCTCACACGACTAATTTGAGCATCCTCAGCAATTCGGTTTTTACTTTCTAAGGGATCGTTCGAAAGATCGTATAATTCGATGGGTTTTAGCTCCTTCGTAGTAATTAATTTCCAATTACTTTCTCGCACAGCTTTTTTGGATTGTTGACCTTGGCTTTTCCCATTGTTTGCCTGAATCAAAAGAGAAGTCCGTCCCGGAACAATTTTCTCTCCTACAAGAGACCCAAGGAAAGATTGACTGTCTAATCCATCTCTTAAACCCATTGGTTGTTTTAACAGTTCGGCGAAAGTTGCATATAGGTCCTGAAGCCCGATCAATGCATCCGAATGACTGCCAGCAGAAATCGGCGAGTCTTTGTTGCCATTTCCCCAACGGGCAATGAAAGGAACCCGGTGACCTCCCTCATAGACTTGAGCTTTACTTCCTCGAAAGCCTTCATTGGAATTATGATCTTCTCGGTATTTCCCAAAAGAACCGCGGGAAAGACCGCCGTTGTCACTGGTAAAAATAATCAAGGTGTTTTCTAACTCACCAGCACTTTTTAGTCTGCTAATAATTTTACCAAGCGTAACATCGGCCTCCACGATCATATCAAGGTGTGCATCGGGAGAAACTCCTTTGATTTTTTCCCCATCCAACTGTTCAGGAGGAGTGTGTGGCACATGACAAGACTGGCTACTATAATGCATGAAAAAAGGTTTCCGAATACCATTAGATTGATTTTCTGAGAAGTGCTTGCTGATAAAGGAAAGTGCTTTTTGGGTTAGAATGGGTCCGAATTTAGAGGAATCCCAACTAGGAGAGCCAAACCCGTCAGCTTCAATCACAGAATCCCCATACTGACCCGCTTTCCACTCACGTAGTTTTGATTCTTCGCCCACAAGAATCCCATTCTCAAGTGCAATGTAAGGAGAGCCCTGAATCCCTTGCGGAAGCTCGTAGGCATAATCAAAGCCAAGCGATGCAGGAGAATCTTCCACTTTACGTGAAAAGTCGAAGTCCTGAAAACCGCCTTTCATACTCAACTTGGGTTTACCAGTGGATTTACTGAAAACTTTCCCTCCTAAATGTACTTTCCCCAAAAAAGCGGTGTGATAGCCTGCTTTTTTGAATAGTTGACCTATGGTCTGTTGACCTGGCAAAACTTGAGATGGCATATTGAATAACCAAGTTCCATTTGGGTTTCGTCCTCGCCACGGATAATTTCCAGTCAAAATGCTGTAACGAGTCGGAGCACATACCGCAGCAGGAGCATGTGCATCTGTAAAACGGATTCCTTCCTTTGCCAATTTCTCAAGGTTGGGCAAGTGCACTTTACTTCCCTTATTGTAAGCCCTGCAGTCGCCAATCCCCATATCATCCATCAAGAAAATGATGATGTTTGGAGGAACCGAGAATTCCACCTGCCCGTTTGCCACCTCAAGAAAGAGAAAAATGAGTAAGAAATGTATAGGCTTCCTGAACATAAGAGATAGAGCAGATAAAACAAATAAAGCTCGACTTACTCATCAGTAAATCGGGCTTAAAAAAATATCAGCTATTCAACAGGCTTAACTGAAACAATATAAGTGAGAAGAGTAATCTTAGCACCATCCTTCTTTTTGACCTTGGCATTTATTTTCACTTTTTGATCGATCAGTCCACCAACTTTTTCTTTGGTTCCTTTGTTAAATGCATAGTACTTTTTCTTATCTTCACCGTCGGTAAAAACAAGTGCTCCTTTTTCGTTTTTACTAAATATACCAGTTGTTTGTAATTTGCTTATCTCTTCTTTTGCATAGGAAAAGGAAGTGAAGAGAAACGGTATTAAGACAAGGGATAGTAGGGTAATGAATCTCATACTTTTCTGGTAGGTTATTGTTAATGTTAATCTGAAGTTAATCCGAGATTGCTTTACCCTTTTTATGAGCATGAAATTCCGGCCAAGTTAAAATACCGTCACGATTGGTATCGGAATATGGATTTTTCTTAAAATAAATATCTTTCCAATCTTCAGCTTTTTTTCGGGGAGTATTCAATTTCTTATGGGCGTTTAACTCAGACCAAGAAAGATCACCATCCTTGTTGGTATCCGCTTTAGGATTCTTTTTAAAATACTGCTCCTTCCAATCCTCATCACTCTTTGGTTTTTCGGGTATGCTTTTCGGGATGACATCCAAAAGTTTATTTCGAAATTGCTTGAGTTTTTGTTCGTGCTGGGGATTGAGTGCCAGATTGGTCCACTCATGATCGTCCTTTGCTGTATGATACAATTCCTCATTTCCATTTTCGTACCTAACGTATCTCCAATTCTTAAACCGCAGAGAATAATTCTGACTAGCAGGATCATAATATTTAGCCCATTTATAAAGTGCAGTGATTGCGTAATCAGGTCCATCCCAGGAACCTCTTGTGGGATTAATCAGTAACGGTTTAAGAGAAAAACCATCCAATGGCCGACCCTTGTCATTTTTCATCGTGTTTGCAGGCAAATCACAAAGATCAATCAGAGTGGGAAACAAATCGATAAGGGAAACCGGCTTAGAACATTTCTTTCTCTGCTGAGAAATTTCTGGCGCTCTTATGATTAGGGGTACACGGGTGCTTTCTTGCCACAATGAATTTTTATATAAGTAGTCCTTTTCTCCATTCCCCCATCCATGGTCACTGGTAAAAACGACGATAGTATTTTTATCTAAACCCGTTTGTTCGAGGGCCTCAAGGATTTCACCCACCAGGTCATCAACCGATGCCACAGAGGCTAGATAAGCCTGAATAAACTTTTTCAGGGCAAGTTCGCGATCACCATTGAAGGAAGCAATGAGGCTATCGTACATTTTAGTCCCGCGATCCCCACTTCGATCATCTTCAATTGAAGTTACTGTGCGCTTAAATGTATCATGAGCATCATTCTTCTTAATCTTAGGAAGTTGGATTGATTCCAGAGGGAATTGATCAAAGTACTTTTGAGGGACAATCAAAGGTGTGTGCGGACGAACAAAGCCAACCCCCATGAAAAACGGCTTTTGCTGATTGAGGGATGATAACTCCTTTAACCGTTTTACGGCCCAAAGTGCATTCAACTCATCACCTGTAGGGTCCCGATTGTCATCGGATTCGTATTTCATTTCCCGCTGATCGCGCCATCCTCCAGTTACCCAAGAGTATGGTTTTCCTGTTTGAGGTGATACACGATCAGACACTTTCTCCAAGGGTCCAAAGTTACCGTCAATAATGCCAAAGTCATCCCGAAAAGGAGTAGGTACATCAAGATTAGGAATTTTGTCTTTTCCGTTAAAGACAAAGGGACCGTAATCAGATGGATGTCCATATTCCATCCATTCTTGACGATCTCTGCTATGCATTATTTTACCAGTACCCAAAGTATGATAACCATAGGAGGCAAAATGGGTCATCATTGTGTGAGAGTTTTGAAGAACCTCGTTTTTATCCCAATCTGAAAAACCGAACTGTTGGGAGTTATGTGGGTAAATACCGGTGACAAAGCTTGCCCTCGAAGGATTACAAATAGGAATATTGCAATGAGCCTGTGTAAAGGAAACGCCGCTATTTATAAGTTTTGTAATATTTGGGGTCTTGGCTTGAGGGTGCCCGCCGAGGGTTTCAATATAGTCATTTAAATCATCACAGACAATCAGGAGGATATTTGGCTTCTTTGCTGTAACCGAACAAATGAAAATAGGTCCAAGGTACAGAATAAGGGATAAAGCGTTTATATTCATGACAGCACCTCCTTGATCACATGTCCGTGGACATTTGTTAGTCTTCTCTCTAGCCCATTGTGATAAAAACTAAGTCTCTCATGGTCTAAACCCATAAGATGAAGAATAGTAGCGTTAAAATCGTAAATTGAGGATTTTCCCTCGACGCTCTTAAAGCCAAAATTATCACTCTCTCCATAACTGTGGCCTTTTTTAACCCCAGCACCGGCAAGAAAACAGGTAAATGCATCAGGATTGTGATCGCGACCTGTTCCGTTTCCTTGAAGAAATGGCATTCTTCCAAATTCTGTGCACCAAACTATGAGCGTACTTTCTAGCAAACCACGACTTTTAAGGTCCTTAATCAAAGCAGCAGTTGGTTGATCCATAATCTCAGCTTGCATAGCATGTGTCTTGTGAATGTTACTGTGAGAATCCCAGTTACTAATTCCATTCCCCCCCGATGAATCACTCCCATTAAAAAGTTGGACTACTCGAACACCCTTCTCAATCAGGCGACGTGCAAGCACGCAGTTTTTAGCATATTCCTTTTTTAATTCAGAACCAGATTCTAAACCGTAAAGTTTTTTAATCGACTGTGGTTCGTTAGATAAATCCATAACTTCAGGTATGGATGTCTGCATCTTACCTGCTAATTCATAGCTTGCAATCCGAGCGGCTAAATTGGCATCTCCAGGATATTTCTCCAAATGTTTACCGTTGAGTTTTTGTAGCAGACCTATGGTTGTTTTGTCATCTTGCTTAGAATAAGAGGCGGGCCTCTTTAAATTTGCAGGAGGTTGCTTGGCACTAAAATCTGTACCTTGAAATGCGGCGGGAAGAAAAGCACTACCAAAATTATTTTTTCCGGAACGAGCAAGCCCGCGAGGATCATTAATAGCCACGAAGGCCGGAAGGTTTTCATTTTCAGAACCCAACGCATAGGTCACCCATGAACCAAATGAGGGAAAGCCCTCCATGGTGAATCCGGTGTTAAGAAAATTTTCTCCCTGGGGATGGGCGCTAGTTTGAGTGTTAAGAGCATGTAAGAAACAAAAGTCATCGGACATCGCTCCTAGGTTGGGTACCAAATCAGAAACCATTTTCCCTGACTGACCACGTGGTTTAAAATCCCAAAAAGGCTTGGCGATATTTCCCGTCGGTCCTTCAAATGTAACGGCAGGAAGACCGGGAGGTTTTTGCCCATGGTATTTTGCCAAGTCAGGTTTGTAATCAAAAGTGTCCACATGACTAACTGCACCGGGACAATAAATGACTAAGACTTGTTTAGCAGGTGATTCAAAATGGGCATCTCTTGTCGCATATGGATTATCTGAATCAATGCTAGGACGAATCGGGCTTTTACCAGTAAAACTCTGGGGATCCGACGCTCCAAGCAATCCGTCTGAGGAAAGCAACTGGGCCAACCCTAAAGCCCCTAAAGAAAAGCCAGATTGTTTCATGAAGGACCTACGACTCAGTAAGGACCGTCCTATAGGTGATATGTTCTCTTCTTGATAGCTCATAGTGTAAATCAAGGAATGTAAGCGAATTCGTTAGAATTTATAAGAGCTCGGCAAACAATTTCCAAACCTTGCATAGAGGAGACTTTCAATGCTGCTGTGAATTCCTGCTTGTCTGGTTGGCGGGATAGCAAAAGTTCAAAACATCTTCGTATAGCAGCATGAAGATCACCCTTTTCTGAATCATTCATTGCTCGATCTGCAAGATACTTTGATTGAGTAACCACAAAAGGACTATTCATGAGATTGAGTGCTTGCAGTGGAGTTGTGGAAACGGGCCTTTTCGCCCGGACTTGTCCACAGTCCGGAAAATCAAAAGCGGTAAATATTTGGTCATCCACCCGGCGCATTCTTTCCTGGTAAATCATTCTACGAAAAGTTTCAGAACCAAAGTTATTCGTCACTTCCCATTGAGCGTAAGTCTTCTTTACATTGTGAATCCGATAACTTCGTCCGCCCATTTCACGGTTCAGTTTCCCTGAAGCAAGTAGGATACCATCGCGAATCACTTCGGCCTCGACCCGTCTGGGAGGAAAGCGCCAAAGCAAAGAACTGGTCGCATCTTTTTGCAGTCCAATCTCAGAAGGTAAGTTCGTTCTTTTAAAAGCATCCGACAACACAAATAATCGAATCAATTCCTTCATCGACCAGGGAGTACCATCGGGGCGGGATGGCGTAGAAAATTCAGCCGCAATCCAATCGAGGAGATCAGGATGACTTGGAGGTGCCCCGGCACGTCCAAAATCACCACCAGTAACGACCAAACCAGCACCGAAAACATGTTGCCAAATTCGATTTGCCATTACCCTCGCAGTTAAGGGATTTTTTTCATCCACCATCCACTCAGCAAATTTAGCACGTCTTGCCCTACCACTGGCATCATTATCTACGCCCAATACACCGGATAGAATTTTAGGGGCTCCAGGTAATACCACATCTCTGGGGTTCTCTGGGCTCCCGCGGTGTAAAACTTGAGTAACGATGGGTTCGATAAAACTCCCGACAAAACTGGGTCGAGGGCCTTCTTCGGATAGCTTGTATGCAAAATGATTAATTTCACCAACGGCTTCACTCAACGACTTTTCACGCTTCATCAAATTCCTAATTTTTTCAATGGACGCAACTTCTAACCAGGTGCCATCAGACAACTTTACATTGACCAGGAACTCATCAAAGTTGAATTTATTTTTCTGCTCGAGGTAATCAGTTTCATAATAATATTCCCGATTGCTACTCAGTCGTAGACGACCGACTGTTACAGGTTTTTCAAAAGTAAATTCAATCCAAGGCTTTTGCTTTTTCTCCTTATTGTAACTCGCCTGCCAACGCTGGGTTCCATACTTCCCGTCAATCACTCTTGAGACGGGAAACCTGTCCCCTTGTTGTGCAAATGCTAAATCGGTTCGAACCTGAGTCCCATTGGTAGCACTGGCCAAATTAAAGTCTTCTGAGGGTAAACCAAAAATCTCAACTTCATCCAAACCGACATATCCTGACGAAAAGTTCAGTTTTAATCCAACCACCTCAAGCGGTTTCCAGTGGACTTCCTTATAGCCTCCCCAGTCCTCTTCCCAGGCAGAGGCTTTATTTCTTATCTTATTTCGATTCTTGGCAACTTCATGCCAGATTTTATTTGCTTTTGTTTTACGGGGATGATTTTTGGAAAATTCGGGGAAACGACTGCCAAATTCAATATCCTGGAATACAGCAGTCATTGAGTAGTAATCCTGAATCGAAATGGGATCAAACTTATGATTATGGCAGCGGGCACAACTCATGGTGACGCCAAGCATGGATGCCCCAACGGTTTGCATAATTTCATCCATTCGGTCTGCCCGTGCCTGACGTATAGCAGCGGGCTCTTGTCCGACCGTGGCTGCAGGCACATGGGGTCCGGCCACTAAAAATCCAAGTGCTTCCCCCACACCCATTCCGTCTCCGGCTAATTGTTGCCGAATAAAATCGTCGTAGGGAAGGTCTTGATTGAATGCTCGAATTACATAATCACGATAAACCCAAGCTAGTTTTCGATAAAGGTTGGACTCCGAACCGTTGGTTTCCGCCCATCGAATAACATCTAACCAGTGCTGAGCCCACCTTTCCCCAAAATGTGGCGATGAGAGCAATTCATCGACCAACGATGCAAATGCGTGATCTGGATTCTTTTGATAATCGGCAAGGAAATCATTCACCCTAACTGGTTGCGGTGGTAAACCAGTCAAAACAACAGATGCACGGCGAATGAGGGCCAAAGGCTCAGCTTGTTTATTTTTAGGAATGCCCAGATCCTCTAGGCGTTTGTTAAGGAAGGAATCAATCGGGTTTTTAGCTTTAGCTGGAATTTCTGGGCGTGTAATTGCTTGAAAGGCCCAATGATCCGTCACCTCTTCAATTTTATCATCCATTTGGCCCGGCCAAACAGCTCCTTGCTTAACCCACTCTTTAAGAAGTTCAATTTCATCTTCAAATAATTTCCCGCCCTTTGGCGGCATACTAATTTCTGGATCATCGCTTGTGATTACTTCCATCAAATAACTCCCACTTGGATCTCCGGGAATCAAAGCAGCTAAGCCTGAGTCACCCCCTTTTAAAAGATGTGCTCGTCTGTCCGTACGAAACCCTGATTTCTGCTTATCAGGGCCATGGCAATCATAACAGTAATCTTCGAAGAGAGGCAAAATATCAGATTCATAATCAATATCAGCAAATGTCCTTGAAAGAAAGGTGCACAGAAACATTAAAGCAATGAAATGCATAGAAGTATATTTTGGGGTTTAAACTATTAATAGCAAATCTTTATTACTTTATGACATCAATTTATCCTTAATTTACTTCACCATGAAAGTGAAACTGCAAGAATTTAACAATCTGGGCTTTGGGGGACGAATCAGAAGTCCAGAAACAAATCGGAAGGAGAAATTTTATCTTACATCCGATTAACTTCAATCGATGTGTTGATAATAATTTTACTTTTTATGAAATAGCACGCCAAAGGAGTTTAAATATTGAGGCTTTTTTCATAGCCATCGCAAATCTCTCCAATTATTTTTGGAAATTCACCCTAATCTTTATGGGATAGGCAACTAGGTCTAATATTGAAGTTTATTTCTGCACGCTACCAGTAAGTTAACTGAGCGGAAGCGAGGATATCTAGGTTTGATCTAAATCGTATCCAGTGGGCAGCAAAGCCTTTGGGAAATTGATATGTTAGCTTTTCCCCCGCTTTAAGATTAAAAGTTTTACAGGGATGAAAGCCAGTCCAATGATCCACATCAATCTCAGTTATGATCTTACAATCCTTATCGGCTTGAAGCACTAAGGTCTTTTGATCATACCCAGTCATCAGATAAGGGTCGGAAGGTTCCCCTGCCTTCACCTTAGTATTCTTCCATGGTCCGCCCTCCCCGACTGGCTTGCCCAGTTTCCAAAGATCATCAATCCCACCAAGCCAAAGAGAGGCTCCTCCATCCTTTGATAAATAAATATGCTCCGAGGATTGTGCTCCTTGTTGAAGACCGCCCATAACCAACAGTCCATTCCATGTTGTGAAGTCGGAGATTTGTTTCTTATGACTACTAACTGGCCTCATCTTGGTGTACAGTGGAGCCTGACCGACGATCCAAAAAGGTACCTCGTAGAAAGTGCCATGTATATTCGCCATCATTCGTTCTGACTCCAACTCGCGGTGCATACGCGGGTGCCCAAATGCAAAGGGTTGGTCGAACGCTGGATGTCCTTTAGGCAAACGAAGAATGGTGTAGTTTCCTTTCTTACCGACGATCGAACGATTTTCCCGACTAACTAAAAGGACGGATGCATCATCCACCGAGAATTCCGCTTTCGGAGTGAGGAATTGCCGCAGGGTTTTCTCCCCCAGGTTTTGTTTGGATACTTTGGCTCCCTGACTCGCAAGGTTTGCTGCTGTCATACAATCCACCGCCCGTGCTTCCTTGATCAATTTCTTGAAGGAAAATTTCAGATGATCCAACTCATAGGTCGATCCATTGGATGAGCAGACGGAAAGTTCACGATTCGAAGCATTCGGGAATAACAGCGAAGCCTGGACCTTGGTTTCTCCCACTTCAACTAGCCCCTTAAACAATTCAGTCCCTTCTTCTTTAGATCGATATTCACTCTCAGAAAACTGAAAGGATACTGAGGCCCGACAATCCTCATCAACCATCACCCGAATCCACTGAGCCTCAAACCCAGGGTCAAAAATATGAGAGGCATACCGATCTACCGATATTTGCTCATATGTTTTAAACTCTCCTGTACCCTTACGATCGACCTGCATAGTCATAGTGACTGGCCGATCGGTCGCAAAATGAACCATGCGATGAGGGAATCCATTGATTAAAAAAGGAGAAGAAGGCACTCCCGCTTTTACTTCATCATCCATATAAATCGACCCTGCTGCATTGCG
>JAQXCL010000144.1 GCA_029251885.1 Opitutales bacterium
CAAAACCTACCCCAAGACTTGGAAAGCTCCCTGCAGGATGTTCTCCACGATTATCTACCCAAGCGGAAGACTAAACCACGGACCATTGCCCTTCGGTTCAGTCACTTATTTGGAAGCCCAATGGGCTACGCCACTGCATACTACTCCTACAAATGGGCGGAAGTTTTAGATGCAGATGCATTTACCAGGTTTCAAAAAGAAGGGGTAATGAATCCGGCAACCGGACGGTCTTTCCGAAAATCTATTCTTAGTCAGGGAAACTCGCGTCCGCCCGAAGAATTGTTTAAAGAATTTATGGGTCGCCCACCCCAATCCAATGCCCTACTCAAGCGAAGTGGTTTGGCCCCTGCTACCCAATAACCCCATTTTGATATGTCCACTAAACCACAAGTCCTAGCCTGGATTACTTGCGACAGCGTTTATGTAGATCCGGCTACCGGCAAACATACTTTGCTTGGAATTTTTTCCAGTTTACGAGCAAAGGAATTTCCTGTGGTCCATCCACGAATGGTCTGGTTTCTTTCTTTTTCCGACCTGACCATTGGCAAGCATCAGCTAAAAATGACTATTGGCTTACCCATGGCGGAGGAAGAACCCCGTACAATTATCGACCGGGAATTCGAGTCCCCGGGACCTCAGCACCGAATAAATCTAATCAATGACATACAACGATTAAAGTTCGATGCCCCCGGAAACTTTTCGATCCTTATCGAAATTGACGGACAAGTTGTACTCGCGAGTAGCTTTCCAATTATCGAAGTAAAAATGCCTTCCTAATTTCCGTATTTCTGCAGCCTTGTACCCTTGCTTAAGTTAACCGAATTTTATATTTCATATCTTTATGCCTGATATTATTGCATCCGATTCATCTGAGTCTTCCCCGTTGTTGGTTGTTGGCTCAGTCGCTTTTGACAACGTTATCACTCCCCAAGCTGAACAGGAAAGAATTTTAGGGGGTGCCGCCTCCTACTGTTCATTTGCTGCAAGTTATTACACGCAAGTTCGAATGGTTGGTGTGGTAGGAAATGATTTCGGAGAATCCGACCTCGACCGACTTCGGGCCAGAGGCATTGATCTTGAAGGCGTTAAAAAGGATGATTCTGGACCCACTTTTTTTTGGAAGGGCAAGTACCATGAAAATTTCAACCGGCGTGATACCCTCGATATTCGATTAAATGTGTTCGAGAAATTCCGTCCCGATCTCCCAGAATCCTACAAAGATTCCTCATTTGTACTCTTGGGCAACATCCACCCCGCCCTACAAATGCATGTGCTTGATCAATTAGCTGGAAATTCGTTTGTACTTGCAGATACCATTGACCTATGGATCGAAACCGAGCGGGAATCGCTTTTATCCCTGATTAAAAAAGTCAGCCTGTTTGTAATTAATGATTCGGAAGCCGAGGAATTAACAGGTGAATCAAACGTTATTCTTGCCGGCAAAAAACTTCGTCAGATGGGTCCAGAAAGCGTAATCATCAAAAAGGGAGAACACGGAGCTATTCTATTTCACGAGGAGGGAATGTTTGCCCTACCCGCCTACCCCGTGACTCAATTGCATGACCCCACAGGAGCTGGAGATTCTTTTGCCGGTGCCCTTATTGGAAGATTGTCTTCTCGAAACCGTTCAGATTTCTCTGCGATCAAGGAAGCTATGCTTTACGCTACCTGCACTGCCAGTCTTACGGTTGAGGCCTTTGGTTGCGAACGATTAGAATCAGCTGGTAAATCTGAAATTGAAGAACGGGTTGCCTCCTTGAATCAACTTATCTCCGTTACCTAAGCTCATTCGCTTGTTCCGGATTCACCGCACACAGACACACTTCCTCTGTTGGTTGAACTGGGTATGTTTGCTCGCGTTTACCTCCTGCTTGGATACAAATCCATCCAGTGATTATTCACAGGGGAAAGAAACAACGTTTTCAGACAAAAAGGAGGCAACTTCATTGATGCGATACAAACTTCCCACAACTGAACAAATTGCAAAACTACCTGCAGACGGCGGGAGTGCATACAACCGGTTAATCTTTGAGAGTAGTCCTTATTTACTTCAGCATGCCCGCAACCCAATAGATTGGAGGGCTTGGGGAGATGAGGCTTTAAAGTTAGCACTGTCTTCAGATAAACCTATTTTTCTCTCGATTGGCTATACCACCTGTCATTGGTGTCATGTAATGGAAAGGGAATCATTCGAAGACGAAGAGGTAGCCCGTCTGCTTAATGAAAATTATATATGTATTAAAGTAGACCGGGAAGAAAGACCTGATCTCGATAATGTTTACATGTCTGTCACCCAAATGATGACCGGACGTGGAGGTTGGCCAATGACAGTGATCATGACTCCACAAAAAGTTCCTTTCTTCGCGGGCACTTATTTCCCAAAATCCTCTATGCTCGACATGCTTCCTCACTTTTCACGGATTTGGAAGGAAGAAAGGGAAAAAGTTGATGAAGTTGGACGGTCAATCATTGAGAATTTAGCTAAGGCTCAATCCAGCCAGGCAGGGGGAGACCTTAATGCCAGTCACCTTGACCGATGCTTTGACGCCCTCTCCCAAGCTTATGACCCAGAACATGGAGGCTTTGGTCAACAACCCAAATTCCCCACGCCGCACTCGCTGTCCTTTCTAGTGCGCTATTATCAAAGAACTGGAAAAGAAGAGGCCCTAAATATGGTTTCCCACACCTTGCGTCAAATCCGCCTGAGCGGAACTTATGACCAAATTGGTTGGGGTATCCACCGTTATTCGACTGATCGTGAATGGCTGGTTCCACACTTTGAGAAAATGCTCTATGACCAAGCTCTCTTTGCTGTAGCTTGCCTGGAAACCTATCAACTCACAAAAGATCCTCTGATGAAAGAGGCATGCAAAAACACCCTTGATTATGTCTCCCGTGAACTCTCCTCCCCCGAGGGTGGTTTCTACTCTGCGGAGGATGCGGACAGCGAAGGAGAGGAAGGGAAATTTTACCTTTGGACGAAGGATGAATTGATTTCTGTTCTAGGAGATGAGGATGGGAAAACTTTTATCAATATATTCGGTTGCGAATCATCAGGAAATTATTTGGACGAAGCAACACGCCAACGAACCGGAAAAAATATTCCACATCTCAAAAAATCCATTTCTGAGTATTCCCTTTCGCAGGATGTAAGCCCAAAAGAATTTCAAAACAAACTGGAAAATATACGAAAAAAACTTTTCAATTCCAGAGAAAGTAGGGTACACCCTCAACTCGACGATAAAGTACTAACAGACTGGAACGGCCTCATGATTTCCGCCTTTGCCAAATCCGGTCAAGCCTTTGGTAACAAGGAGTATGTAATCCGGGCCAAAAAAGCAGCTGACTTCTGCCTTTCCGAACTTCGTCAACCAAATGGTAGGTTGCTCAAACGCTGGCGACTCGGCAAAGCCGGACTACCCGCCCATCTAGAAGACTACGCTTTTTTAGCACAAGGCTTGATTGACTTGTACGAGGCTACCTGCACCCCTCATTACCTGGACCAAGCCAAACAGTTGATCGATCTTGCCCGTGAACTTTTTGAGGATTCTAATACTGGGGGATTTTTCCTCACCGCCAAGGATGGTGAGCAATTACTTACCCGTCCAAAAGAAATTTATGATGGTGCCATACCTTCTGGGAATTCGGTTATGGCGATGAACCTTTGCAGAATATGGAAGATATCAGGCGATGAAAAGTATCGCGAATGTTTGAACCGTTCCTTTTCTGCATTCTCTGGATTTTTGGAGTCCAACCCCTCTGGGGCCGAAAACTTTTTACACGCCCTCGCCTTTGTCCTCCACCCACCTTACGAAATTGTAATTTCCGGAAATTTAGAGGATGAAAACACGAAGGAATTCTTAAGGGAAACAAGCAAACGTTTTCTGCCCTTTAAAACACAAATTCACTTACCTGAACAATTTGAAAAGTCAAAGATTGTAGAACTAGCACCCTATTTAAGGGCCTTTACATCTTCTCAAAAGCCTACTTTTTTCCTTTGCCGAGATTATGCCTGCGAACAACCGAGAGAAGATTCCAAAGAAGTGGGTAGTATGTTGAATGCTCTTATGGTTAAAAACCAAAATAGTTTGGATTAGTTTCCCAATTAAGCCTTTTCTGCAGTGGCGAGAAGTGTTTCAAAAAAGGGCTTTTTCTTTTCTTTAGCAACTACCTCTACTTTTGCTGCACGAAAGCCTGCCTCATCAATCATTCGATAGAGCTCGTTCTGACCAAAGCCCAACCAGTGATCTCCGTAAAATTCACGAGCTTTTTCAAACTGGTGTTTTTTTAAATCGATAACAATTAGCTGCCCACCAGGTTTAAGTACCCGGAAAGCCTCCGATAGAGCAGTTTCGGGTTTTTGTGCATGATGTAAGGATTGACTCATTAGTGCGAGATCAACGCTATTGGCTGCCAATGGAACTTTTTCCAAATCGCCAACCTTATACTCTAAATTCGCAAGTCCTTTTCTTTTTGCCAAATCGGTCCCCAAGCGAACCATGCTTTTTGAACTATCTATACAAATTACTTTCTTTGCCCTATCTGCTAAGAGTTGAGAGATTGTCCCCTCACCCGCACCCAAATCAACTATGGTAATTGAGGGAACAAGACGAAAGAGAAAGTGTCCAATTGCTTCCCAAGTTCTTCCGGGGACATAATTTTTTCCCAAGCGCTCCGCAACTTCATCAAAATAACGTTCAGATTCACGCCTTCTACGATCGACAATTCGGGAAAGGGCAGACTGATCACTAAGCCAAAACTCCTCATCAGATTCCTCAGATAAGGCCAACCTAAGGAACTCATACTTTGGGGATGGATCGATATCCAAGACATAATAAGTACGCTTACCATCCTTGCGGTCGTTAACCAGTTCATTCCTTCTCAACAAACCAAGGTGAGAAGAAATTCGAGATTGTCCCATCTCCAAAATTTCCTGTAATTCTGCAACCGATAATTCTTCTTGCCCCAACAATCGGAGCATACGCAAACGGGTGGGATCTGAAAGTACTTGTAAAACCTCAGTAATCTTCATTCCACACAGGTTGTAGATTTACCTGAGCTTACCTGCAATGGAAATCCCAAGAATCCAAAACTAGTTTAGAATCAAAAATAAGGTAAATGGTATTCAGAACAGTAAAAACTGTTCCAAAGGAGGAAATAAACAAAATTATTTATTATCTACCCAACGACTGACGCTCTCAACTAACAATGATTGAGCATTTCCTTCCACATCGATTTGAATGTCATCGCCCACTTTTTTACCAAGAATGCTTTGACCAAGTGGAGTAAGGTAGGAAAGAACATTATTGTCCGGATCACCATCCCAAGCACCAAGAATTGTGTAACATATCTGCTCTCCAGAACCCGTGTCCTTGAGCTTTACAATGGATCCTATACCAATTGAATCGATTGGAGCTTCAGTAAAGTCAGTAGCTTTTGCACGCATCAATTCACTTTGCAATTCAGCTTGGCGGGCAAGAAGGATTTTTTGATCGTCCTTAGCCATGTGATACTCCGCATTTTCTTTCAAATCTCCGTGTTCCCTGGCTTTTTCGATAGCGAGAGAATTTTCGGGAATCTTTTCCTTGGTCAAGACATCAAGATCTCCAAGTTTGCGGTCATAACTCTCCTTGGAAACAATCAGTGTATCCTCAACCGGTGCACCTGAAGAACTGCTTGTACGCGAACTACTTTGTCCGTCTAAAAGTGCCTGAATACTGGAGAACTTCTTAATAAAACGAGCAAGCAATGATCTCTTGGTTAAATCCTCAAACCCTGGGTTAAGCATCAAGGCTTGGGCAAGATCTTTTCCATTTTCCTCGGAGCCTTTATCCAAAATATCTGATAATAATTGTCGGTCATCTGAAAGGACTTCTCCGAGAGGAATACGACGACTGGTTGCATTTTTCAAAGACTCATAGTCAATTGCAGAAAATACAGCTGTTAACAGCCGAGGATTGATCATTTTGTCGAGTAATTCCTGGAATTTTGCAAGCTTACGGAATTTGAGCATCCATAACAAAACAGGAGCCTTGAGGGTTTGTTCGTCCAACCAAACATTAAGAGTCGAAATCAAGAGTTTTGATTCTTCGCGATCTATCAGGAAATGAGCACATTCACCGGAAAATTTAACCGTGGTGTTTTGCAATAAGTTGAGCACAGTATTTTTCCAGTCATCAGGATATGTACGGGCGACCAAGTCTAGAAAACGACTGTGAAACTTAGCTGGCATGAGATCTGCCAAGGCAGCTAAATCATCCTCGCATTCTTTGAGGATAGAAGCAGATGTTGGTTCTAGTTTCTCAACATCTTCCTCAACATCTCTAGCTAAATTATTACGAACCCAAATACCATACAATCGATCAGCTTGGCTTAAATTCTTAGCTTCTAAAATTGCAACCGTGAGATCAGCTAGAACTTGGGGAAGATCCGCCTGTAAATCCTCTTTTTCTGCTGCTAGGTCAAAAAGTTTTTCTGCCAGTACTATTTTTTCATAGGATCTTTTTTCCTCAAAAAAGTCCTGTAGGATTTCCTGTTCAGGTTTTACTGGTTCGTCACGCAATACGTAGGGTTCGGTCTTTTTGTTGGGAACAGCGATACGAGGATCTTTTACCAATACCTTTTTCGTCGCAGTCCACCAACGCTTAGCCTTGGCAGCACCAAATAGATAACCGAGAATTCTTTCAATTTCACGGGCATTCATGCACCCGTCATTTCCATATTCTAAAATCTTAATGATCAAATCAGCAGGCTCTTTTTTTGCTAACTTTTCAATTTCCTCAGTATTTTTACGATGTTGGGCAAGAATATGATCATCGGGGAGCAATTCTAACTTATCGATACAAAATACAGGATCCATTGCATGACTGCTTTTTTCATCTTCCTCGAAATTAATCAGAATCATTCCGCGATCATCATCAAAACCGGCAATCAATCCAAAGCCCCAACTGCGATGTATGCAGTAAGTTCCTGGATTCATTGACTCTAAGACAGGGCGTGAGGATTCCAAGGACGGATCTTTTTCGACCATACGATCGATAACTTCAGTATTCATTCAGGCTGTAAGTAGGTTCAGTTTCAAAGTTTTAGACACTTAATCTTTAGCAAAGTTGCAAAAATTGGCGAGTGAAAAGAAGACTAATTAGCAGAAGCTAAGCCCCTACTACCCGAAGACTGCTTAACGCCTAACAATACAAGGGCTGGAAAAATTAGCCAGATTGCCCCAATTAAATAGGCAATTGATGATCCATAAGTGAAATAAATCAAGCCTGCAGAGAGAGGTCCGATAGATCTGGCAATGGACCCACATGACCTAAAGATCCCAAGATTCACACCTTGTTCAGATTCTGAAGAACTGAGGGAGGTAAGGGCAGTTAGTGTAGGACTTATCAAGGCAACTCCAGTAGACATGAGAAATAATCCCGGATAGAACCAAGAGAAAGAATGAGAAAATGAAATTACCAAAAAAGCAAAGACTCCTATAAAAATTCCCAAATGAGCCATATTACGCTCACCTATCCGACCTACAAATCGACGAACCACAACGCCCTGAACCAAAATGAGTGTACCCCCGATCAGTAAGAACATCTCTCCCAAATCTTGCGGTGAAAAAGCAAACCGCTCGACAGCCAAAAAAGTAAGGGTAAATTCCATGCCTGAAAAAGAAATCATGTAAAGCAGGTAACAAAGACAGGTTCGTCGAGCTTCCGGACTTGTTACTTCAGTCATCTTGCAAACAGCTGGAAGAAAAGAATTTGTCGGATTTCTTTTTTCTACAGGTAGCGTTTCAGAAAAACCCCAAACCAGCCATAACAGATTAATCACGGCAAGGCCGAAACTTATTGTAGCAGCTGCCGAAAACGGATGCATACCAAAAAACACCAATTCTGAGCCCGACCAATCCCATTGCGACGCCAAACCTCCAAGCGCTGGTCCCAAAACAAATCCCAACCCAAAAGCAATACCAACAAATGCCATCCCTTTAGATCTCTTTTCCCTAGTTGTAACATCTGCAATTGCCGCAGTTGCAACCGAAATGTTCCCCCCAGCCATTCCGCCAATCACACGGGAGAGCAGAAGAACCCAAATATCTCCTGCCATGATCCATAGAAAATACCCGATTGCGGTGCCACCAAGTGTAATCATAAGCACTGGTCTGCGACCGTACCGGTCAGATAAACCTCCCCAAATCGGGGCAAAGAAAAACTGCAGGATTGCATATAGTGAGCCAAGAATCCCCCCGAATATTACGGTTTCCAAACGAAAATTTGGATTCCCTGGCAACAAGTCATGGCCGAATTCACTTACCCAAGAAACGAAACGAGAAATTATTCCCCCGCCCATGCTCTGTTCAAGGAACAAATAGTGGTCGAGCATGTCAGGAAAAAGCGGGAAAATAATGGAAAATCCCACCATATCCAAAAAGATGGTCAAAAATACGACGCCGAAGATGGAACGCTTGCGATCACTCATTGTTCAAGATCCTTAATGTTTCTTTCTAAGACTGATTTTTTTTTCAAAGCCAGCCTGACATTTTCAGGAACCAATCCAGTTTCCCGTTCGCCATAACGATGAACCTGCTTGATAAGTTGTGAACTGGTGAAGAAATATTTCTGACTGGGCATAAGAAAGATCGTTTCCAAAGAAGAATCAAGATGTCTGTTCATCTGGGCCATTTGAAATTCGTACTCGAAATCAGAGATCACTCGTAATCCGCGAATCAAAACATTCGCTCCCTTGTGCATAGCATGATCCACCAGTAACCCATCAAATAATTCCACTGATACATTATTGAAAGTACCTAAATTTTCCTCAACCATGGAGACCCTCTCTTCTGGAGAAAACAAGGTACTCTTAGCCGAATTGCCAGAGGCAACAGCCACGATTACTTCCTCGAACAACCGGGAAGCTCGGGAAAGCACATCCAAGTGTCCATGAGTTACGGGATCAAAAGTGCCAGGGTACAAAGCTACAGCCATTATTTCCTTTCTAACAGTAGTCTGCGGACAAGTCCACAACCAAGGATACGCAAGGGTTGTAGTTGCCAATTTTAGTGGAAAGATCTAAACCCTGTCCACATCCATGAACCTGCCTAATTTATTAACCCTATCGAGAATTCCACTTATGGTAATAGTTGTTGCCTTGCTTCATCCATGGGAAGGAAAAACCATCCCTTGGTTTTGGACGGCTGCCTTATTACTTTTTCTTTTTGGAGCCTTGACCGACTGGTTGGACGGTTGGCTAGCACGCCGCCTTGGTCAGGTCTCTGATTTTGGAAAATTCATGGATGCCTTGGTGGATAAGATATTTACCATGGGTACTTTTGTTAGCATGCTTGCACTTGGCATAATCGGTCTGTGGGCTTTATTTCCCATTTTATTAATCTTATCACGAGAATTTCTTATCACCGGATTACGATTGATTGCAGCGGCTCAGGGGAAAACCCTAGCAGCCGAAAAAGCAGGAAAAGTAAAAACGGTCATGCAAATTACCTCAATTTGTTTATTTATCGCCGAAGGTGCACTTGTACATGATCTTTCGCAAACCGAATTCCTTGCTACTTCTTCCACATGGATCGAACCCATAGGGCAAGCAGCACAAGTTACCTTAGTTATAGCCTGCGTTCTCACGGTTTATTCAGGGATAAATTATTTGGTGAAATACTGGAAAGTTTTTATAGGCCAGGACTCTTAAATGTTAATAGGATGAACCGAATTGTTCTCTTCCTCGCCACTTTGGGACCGGTAGGAACTAAGCTACCAGCACCTGGAACCATGGGTTCTTTGGTCGGATTGCTCGTATATGTTTTCATGACACTGGTTCTGGGTTGGTCTGCTTACCTAATTGCCCTAAGTTTCCTTCCTCTTTTTGTTATTGGAATCCCCCTTTGCTCTCGAGCCGAAATCCTACTCGATCGAAACGACCCGGGAGAAATAATTTGGGATGAATTCACAGTTATTCCTTTCGTCTTCCTCCCACTCTTTGACTTATGGATGATTCCGCCCACTAAAGAAACTTTTTTCTGGCTCGCATTTGGTTTCGCTCTTTTTCGTTTATTCGATGTGACCAAGCCTTGGATCATTCATTCCGCACAGAAACTGCCCCGTGGGTTTGGTGTCATGGTGGACGATCTTCTCGCTGCCATAGCCGCGGCTTTAGTTCTTTGGGGTGCTCGAACTTTTTCTTTGTCTTTTCTCTCCTGAACGATCTAAATCATATTTGTGTCTAATCAACCTTTAGAAAATGCTCATACTTTTACCCTCGAGGTAAGTAATAAAATGGGAGTGCACGCACGGCCGGCCGCCATGATCGTACGGATTGCATCACACTTCTCTGGGGAAATTTGGGTAACCAAAAAAGATGGGGAGCGGGTAAATGCGAAAAGCATTATGGGAATTATGATGCTCGCAGCAGCCCGCGGATCAGAACTTACCTTTGAATGCACCCCTGAAGATGCGCCTGAACTTGAAAAGCAAATGTCTGATCTTTTCGCCTCCAAATTTCAGGACGAATAAGCCAGCCTTTTTTAAATAGTTTCTGAAACCGAGGCTTCTGAAACCCGATCTTCGTAAAAGTTCTTAATCAATTCCTTGATTTCAGATGGTCGAAACTTGCTCTCCGCTTCCCGGGTAATTTTTTCAACATCTTGTTGATTAAAACGACGGGCAAAAAACTTCATCTCCAAAACCATTGATGGAGAAGCACTGAACGAATCAAAGCCCAATCCAATCAACAGGGGAAGAAAGTGAGGGTCTCCAGAGATTTCTCCACACAGAGTAACGGGTAAATTCTGTTCCTCGGCAACAGATGCAACTTGCTTAAGTGAGCGAATGACAGCGGGGTGATGAGGTTCGTATAGAAAAGCGATTTCATTATTTACCCGGTCAACAGCCAATAGATACTGCACAAGATCGTTTGTACCAACGCTAAAAAAATCCGATTCCTGGGCGAGTAGATCGCAAATTGCAACTGCAGCGGGTGTTTCAATCATGCAACCCAGTGGAATCTCTGGATCATATTTTTCTCCACGACTGTCCAGTTCCCGCTTTGCCTGAGCAATAAATTCCTTGGTCCGAATAACCTCTCCAACTCCTGAAATCATTGGCAACATGATGCGCATGTTTCCATGTGCACTAGCCCGCAAGATTGCTCGTAATTGATCTAGAAATACGGACGGGTTACTCAGACAGTAACGAATTGCCCTAAAACCCATAAATGGATTGGATTCTCTTTGTTGGTTCAAACCATCAAGTAATTTATCCCCACCAAGATCCAAGGTTCTTATAGTAAGGGGTAACCCTGAAGCTGCTTCCACCATTTTGGCGTATTCTTCATACTGATCATTTTCTGAAGGCAGGGAATTAGTTCGAAGAAATAGAGATTCCGTACGGTATAGCCCGATTCCTTGACATCCCAGATCGATTGACTTTTTTACCTCTTCAGGTGTATCTGCGTTCGCCCAAAGATTAAGAACCTTCCCATCAGCTGTTTGTGAAGGTAAGGAAGACTCCTGCTCGACCAAATTGATGAGTTTACGACGTTGAACATCAACTTTTCCGTATCGGAAAAGAGTGGTTTCACTGGGGTTAATAATGGCCACCCCTTCAAAACCATCGATCAAAAGTTCATCACCTTGCCTTAACTTTTCGGTCAAACCACGCAAACCAACTACCGCAGGAACTCCACTTGCTCGTGCCATAATTACCGCATGACTGGTCTGACCACCTAGGTCTGTGGCAATCCCCAAAACTTTCGTACGGTCTAAAGCCGCCGTATCCGATGGAGTTAGATCTTCCGACACCAATACCTTAGGTTCATCAAGGAAGGCAGTACCTGATGCGGTGGTGCCAGAAAGACACCTTTGTAATCTGCGGGAGATATCCCGTAAATCAACGGCTCGTTCCCGTAAATATTTGTCCTCCAGTTGGTCAAAAAAAGAAAGGTATTTCCCGGTTACCCGGTGCACACACTTTTCAACATTTTCACCTGACTCTTTAATTTCTTTCTTCACATCTTCGATCAAGGCACGATCTTCTAGCACCAACATATGTGCATCAAAAATACCCGCTTCCTTTTCACCAAGATTTTTAGCAACATCTTCCCGTATTTCTCGGATTTCTGATTTAGTCATCTCCAAAGCCTCAAGAAAACGTTTGATCTCCTCTGCCTGGTCAGACTCCTCTACCTCATAGGTGGCAATCTTTACTTCGTCATGCAAAAAGCGAAATACTGGACCATGAGCAATTCCAGGAGACGCAGGAATCCCGAAAAGCATAAGCTCAGAAGTATTATTAATGTCCTCAATCATCGTAGAAAATTTTAACAAAGTCTTTATTATGCCTCAAAGGTGACAGCATGGAAAACAAATTCTGACCCCATAAATAATAGCTTTAGTCAATTATTTCACAGGTCTGTAAGAACACTTTATCTCCCCATGCTTTAAGTATTAAATCTTTCAGCTGCGAAATTTGATCAAAACCTGATGGCAATAATGCAAAGCAACAACTTCCACTACCCGAAAGTCTAGGTTGGATACCATATTGTTGTTTAATTTGCTCAAACAGGGGGAGAAAATATCGGTGTTTTTCAAATACAGGAATCTCCAGATCGTTGTGCAAGAGCTCCTCAATAGGTAAATTTCCATTTTCCCAAGACTTTACAAGCTCTTGTGCCCGTTTTTTTGCTGAGTAGCTTTTTTTACTAGCAAGCCGAGCATACACATCTGCGGTGGAAAAACCAATGTCCGGTCGGAAAAGCAAAACCCTTTGTCCAGATATTTGTTGAGATAAAGATTCAATAATCGACCGAACATGCTCTCCCCTCCCCTCCGCTAAGCATAAACCCGCAGTTAAAAAACTTGGGCAATCTGATCCAATCTCCGAAGCTAGATTATAAAGCATATCCTCAGGCAACGATTCATCACCCAATTCATTCATACCCAAGAGTGCTGAGACTGCATCCGAACTTCCGCCCCCCAAGCCGGACATAGGAGGGATTTTTTTCTTTAATGTAATCTCAACTCCCCAACTTTCTCCACTTTGTTGGAACCACTTATCTACGGCTTGAGAGATTAAGTTGCCTGAAGTTTCCAAATCCTCAAACCCAGGACACCTTAAATTCACTCCTTCATTCTCATCCGTTCGTTTCATTTCCAAAGTATCGCCAACTGAAACTTTTGCCAAAACGGTGCAAAGATCATGGTAACCATCTTCTCTCTTCCCTGTAACTGCTAGGAACAAGTTAACCTTTGCGGGAGCAAAGAGCTCAATCGTACTTTTAGACCTATTCTTGATTCGTTCGATCATAACTTTTTTATGTTAAAGAGGCAAAGATCGAGGAGCGACACAAGAATTGAATTGGCTCAAACCTGTGACCAAGCATGATGAATACAAGAACATGAGTGCATTAACACCCGAAATTATTCTCGCCCTCGATTTAGAAGATCGTGAGCAAATTCATCAAGTCCTCGAAAAAACCGGCGATCGTTTAAGTTGGGTAAAAGTCGGGTTACAAAGTTATTTACGGGACGGTCCTTCTCTCGTACGAGAACTAGCTAGTTCAGGAAAGAAAGTTTTTCTCGATCTTAAACTTCACGACATTCCCAACACTATGACCAAGGCCCTTGAAAGTTTGGTTGATCTTCCAGTTGGGCTTATCACATTGCATGCATGTGCCGGTCCAGAAGCCTTGGAGAAATGTGCAGGATTTGCCAACAAACACATGCCTAATGTTACTCTATTGGGAGTAACCGTGCTTACATCCACAAATCAAGAGGGCTTAAATGCCATTGGAGTAAATAACCCTGTGGATGATCAAGTCCTTCGACTCGCTTCTTTGGCAGTAAATCAGGGAATTGGAGGAATCGTCTGTTCGCCCTTGGAACTGCCATTACTAAGAAAATCATTACCTGCTTCAACTGCACTTGTAACCCCTGGCATCCGACCACTCAATTCCGCTGTTGGCGATCAAAAGCGAATCATGACACCTGGACAAGCCAAGCAAGCAGGAGCCAATTTTTTGGTTATTGGCCGGCCCATTCTTGCGGCAGTCAATCCACGCGATGCTCTTGATTCAATCCTCCAAGAATTGAATTCCACAAATCTATGATCGGAGCCATTCTTCTTGCCGCAGGCAGCGGATCCCGAATGCAGGGAGAAATTGAAGATAAGTTACTGTATCCAATCGGTAGCAGTAATGCCTTCACCCTTTGCTGTCATTCATTCCTACAAGTCAGAGAGATCGACTGTCTCGTAATTACATACAGGACGGCTACTCAACTCCTGAGATTACAGGATTCATGGGATAAACTGAATTCAACGCTAGAAAAGTCTAATGAGAAACATGTCCTGTGGGTTCAAGGAGGGATGGAAAGACAGGATTCCGTATACGCTGGATTGCTCGCATTTCCAGATGAAATAACTCATGTCTTAGTTCACGACTGTGCCCGTCCCTTCATCCGAGCTCAAACCATTTTGGATTGTGCTCTTGAAGTTGCTACCGGGCTGGCAATAACTTTGGCCCGCCCCCTAAAAGATACCTTGCGCCTGCGTACCGAAAATTTTGAAAACCCACTGAACCCAGGAGCCACAAAAACCTTAAACCGTTCTAATCATTGGCTTATGGAAACCCCACAGGGTGCTCCCAAGTCCTGGCTGGTTAAAGGATTGGAAATGGCAAAAAATGAAAACATTGTCCTTACCGATGATATGGCAGCGGTGGAATTGCTGGGACATCCAGTCGGCTTACTCGAACCAAACTACCCAAACCCAAAAATCACCACTCCTGATGATTTTGCCTACGCACAATTTCTTTTCCAATCATGAATTCTCCAACCATTCGTACCGGCCACGGCTTTGACCTCCATCAATTGGTCGAGGGTAGAAAACTAATTCTTGGAGGCGTGGAAATCCCCCACCCGCTCGGACTTCTTGGTCATTCAGATGCAGATTGCTTAATTCATGCCCTTGCCGACTCAATCCTTGGTGGTTTGGCTCTACCGGATATTGGCCATCATTTCCCCGATGACGACCCCGCCAACAAAAACCTGAACTCTTCCATTATTCTGCAAAAAGTGGTTAGCCTTTGTCATGAAAACGGCTTTAAAGTTGGCAATGTGGATCTTACCATAATTGCTCAACATCCCAAATTAGCTCCACACTTAGCGAAAATGAGAAAAAATTTATCCGCATTACTCCAAATTCCAGAAGACTGTATCGGAATCAAAGCAACTACTCACGAAGGCATTGGATCACTGGGAAGGGAAGAAGGTATTGCTGCCCATGCAGTATGCCTACTTTTTAAAACCTAAATTTATTGCCTCAGGGCAGTTGCCCAACCCCACAATTAAGCGGTAGCGAGTAGGTCAGAAAAGAAACGTTCGATTTCCACCTGAGCATTTTCAGGACTGTCCGATGCGTGAGCCACGTTGCGCATCCGATCTGTGCCCAAGTCCCCACGTATCGTACCTTTTGGTGCTGTGGTGGAGTCGGTTGGACCCAAAAGGTCGCGAACTCCCTGTACCACATTTTGTCCTTCTAAAATCATAGCCAAAACAGGACGGGAACTCATAAAAGCTGCAATTTCAGGAAAGAAAGGCAAGTCGGCAACATGAGCATAATGCTCAGCTAGTAGAGCATCATCTAATTGTACCATACGGGTAGCAATGATGCCGTAGTTCTTTTCTTCGAAGCGTGAAATGACTTGTCCGGCAACTTGATTTTCCAAGCAGTCGGGTTTAAGAAGTATTAGTGTTCTTTCCATTTGGGATAAAGGAGGAGTATTATGCAAAAATATTTAATCGTTGCGAGTCTATACCGATTCCATTTCGAACCGGCAAAATAAATTTAATCAGGAATCCGAATCTTTATCCTCATCCGAGGATGGAACGCTAACCTTTTTCTTTCCTTTCTTTGCCTGCTCAAACTTGAGACCAACCTTCTCATCTTCATGAAGGAGGACTTGTATAGGAACAGATTTTCGGATATCGCCAGCAAGGAGCGCCTCAGCCAAATTGTCCTCCAAATATCTTTCTACAGCACGACGCAAAGGACGGGCACCTAATTTTTTATCGTACCCGTGCTCGATTAGAAAATCCTTAGCTTCCTTCGAAACATCCAGTTTTAACTTACGCTCTTTTAACCGCTCAGACACTTTTTCAAGTTCCAACTCTACAATCGCAGTCATGTGCTCCTTGAACAACTGACGGAATATCACAATCTCAGTCAATCGATTGAGGAATTCTGGCTTAAAAATCTTTTTTGCTTCTTCTAAAATCTTCTCTTTAATTTTTTCGAAGTCCTGTTCGGCATTGCTAACCGAAAAACCAAGCGAGGTATTCCGCTGGAGAATTTCTGCACCGACATTGGAAGTCATGATCAGGATGGTATTTCGAAAATCTACTTTTCTCCCCAAACTGTCCGTTAATCGACCGTCCTCTAAAATTTGCAGAAGAATTTGAGCAACATCGGGGTGAGCTTTTTCAATTTCGTCAAACAAGATAACCGAATATGGTCTGCGACGTATCGCCTCCGTAAGTTGGCCACCCTCGTCATGCCCAACATATCCGGGAGGTGATCCGATCATGCGGGAAACCGCATGTTTTTCCATGTATTCGGACATGTCCACCTGAATAAGTGATTCCTGATCTCCAAAAATCCGCTCAGATAAAACTTTGGCTAAGTGAGTCTTACCAACTCCTGTGGGTCCCAAAAACATGAAGGACCCGATCGGACGCTTTGGGTCTTTAAGATCAGCACGTGAACGGCGAAGAGCTTTGGAAACCACTTGGGTGGCAAAATCCTGCCCGACTACCTGTTCGCGTAAATCCTCTTCAAGCTGGAGCAGTTTCTTGCTCTCTTTGGACTCCATACGGTTGAGAGGTATTCCTGTCCAATCAGCAACCACTTGAAGCATATCATCTTCATTAACATCGGCTCGATTTTGCTCACGACCTTTCTTCCAACTTTCAAGCACACGTTCGCGCTTGGCTCGGAGTTTTTTTTCTTTATCACGAGCTTCGGCAGCTTCTTCAAAGTTTTGATCGGAAATTGCACTTTCCTTAGAAGCACAAATTTCTTTAATTTCGTCGGATAAATCCTCAATTTCCTGAGGACGCTGCATCGATTCCATGCGGGAACGGGCACCAGCTTCATCGATTGCATCGATTGCTTTATCAGGCAGGAATTTGCCTGTGACATAGCGATCAGTCAATTTGGCGGCCGCCTCCAAAGACTTATCGGTATAATTGACATTGTGATGGTCTTCGTATTTAGAACGAATCCCTTGTAAAATTTTGACTGTATCTTCAATCGAAGGTGCCTCCACCTTGACCGATTGAAACCTGCGATCCAAAGCAGAATCTTTCTCTATGTATTTTCGATGCTCCGCCAGGGTAGTTGCACCAATGCACTGCAATTCACCACGGCTAAGTGCAGGCTTGAAAATGTTGGAGGCGTCCATCGCTCCTTCGGCAGCACCCGCACCCACAATGGTGTGCAACTCATCAATAAAAATAATAATGTTTTTGGCTTTTCGCAATTCGTCCATCACGGCCTTAATTCGCTCCTCGAACTGACCGCGATATTTCGTCCCGGCAACCATAAGTGCGAGATCTAAGGTTACGACTTTTTTATCGATTAAATTTTCAGGCACTAATCCGCCAGCTATTTGCTGGGCCAAACCTTCTACAATGGCAGTTTTACCTACCCCGGCTTCACCAATGAGTACGGGATTATTCTTCGTCCTCCGGCAAAGTACCTGAGTAACCCGACGAATTTCCGCAGATCTTCCAACCACTGGGTCCAAATCACCTTTTTTTGCCAATTCAGTAAGGTCCCTCCCAAAAGCCTTCAGGGCAGGAGTCTTTACATCTTTACCCTTTTCTTCAGGTTCATCTGCGTCACCACCAACAACGGAGGATTCTTTCTCCTCGCTGGATGCAAAATTTGGATCAAGTTCTGAGAGAATTTCGTTTCGGCAACGGTCAACATCGACATCTAAAGATTTAAGAACCCGAGCGGCTACACCCTCGCCTTCGCGGAGCAACCCCAGTAGGATGTGCTCGGTACCAACATAACTGTGGTTAAGTGACTTCGCCTCCTTGCCAGCAAGAGCAAGTACTTTTTTAACCCGTGGAGTGTAAGGAATGTTTCCAGATGGCTTGGCTTCAGGACCCAAGCCCACCTGCTCATCGACTGCTTGTCTTACAGTATCGAGATCCAATCCCATTTTCTGTAAAACATTTACCGCTACGCCTTGGCCAAGGTTGATCAAACCAAGGAGCAAATGCTCGGTACCGATGTAATTATGATGAAACCGATCTGCTTCTTTGCGTGCCAAAGCGAGCACTTGTTGGGCTCTCGGTGTGAAATTGCTCATTGGTTCAGACATGACTTTAGAATATGGTTGATAAGTGGTTAGTCAACTTGTGCGTTTAAGTTTAGTTGAGGCATACGCAAAAATTCTTTGCGCAAGGTTTTGGCCCGTAATCGGTCGCGTTCACCTGGTTCGATTGGCTTACCAGCAGAGAGTTGGACATGCCCCGGTTGAACCTCAATAAACATTCGATCTGCTAAGGCCCGAAATTTTTCGGGTAAATACCCGAAATCAGCAGCTAAGCGAATAAGTGAAAGATGGTCCATTGCTTCTGAACTTTGGATCAAATAACTGGTTTTTAATGAACCGACCGCACGGCTAATTTTATCGGTCAATCTCAAGCCATCGTCTTCAGTTAATTTCTCTCTGGCTAAACGTTCTTGTTGAACAATGTTTTCCAATGTCATTTCCAACCTCTCAAGAATTGCAGATTCGGACTCTCCAAGAGTTTGCTGATTGGAAATTTGAAATATACTACCGCTTGCATCGGAGCCCTCGCCAAAAAGTCCACGCACTGCAATGCCCAAGTGATTCACCGCATTGATTACCTTGTCCATATTCTTGGACATTACCAAGCCAGGAAGGTGCATCATGACTGATGCCCTCATACCAGTTCCCAAGTTAGTCGGGCAAGCGGTTAGAAACCCCAACTGAGAATCAAAAGCATAATCCAAACTTGATTCGATTCCAGAATCCAAAGAATCTGCAAGTTTCCAGACCTTGGAAAAGTCCAATCCATTAGCCAAAACCTGAATCCTTAAATGATCTTCCTCATTAACCATCACACTGCAGGCGCGATCGTTTGAAAGAACAACCCCTCCCGATTCTTCGGATTGGGATAACTCAAGGCTTATTAAGTGTTTTTCGACTAAAATCTGACGGTCTAACTCACTTAATTCGTCTAATTCCACAGAAGTAGATGACAGCAAGGGCTTAACTTTTCCCAAAGCACTCATGCATTTGCTAAGAACCGCTTTTTTCTGACCAGATTCTGCTCTTCCGGGAAAAGGGAATTCGCTCAGGTTTCTGGCCAACCTTACCCTAGTACTCAATGCAATGGGACAAGGCTTAGGAACCTTGCTTTTTGATTTAGAGAAAAAGATGTCGTGAAACATAATAACTTTAAGCGGAAGCAGAGCTCTTGGCCTGTAATTTTTTTAAACGGTCCCTAAGTTTTGCAGCCTTTTCATAATTTTCTTCCTCTACCGCCTTTTTCAATTCTTTACTTAACAATTCCTCGCTGTCGTCATCGCTTTTTTTCTTAACACTTCGAGAAGGCACTTTGCCGAGGTGTTTGACGCCGGCATGCATTCCATCGAGAAGAGGTTCAAGAACCGGTCGAAAAACATGATAACAGGCTTCGCAGCCCAAACGGCCTCCTTTTTTAAAATCTTGGTGAGTAGTTCCACAACTCTCACATGTCATTGAAGCAGTGGAAGCATCAACTTTGGAAGGATTTTCATCCAATAAATTACCGATGGATAAATTATCCGGATTTGTCACCCCTTTTTCCTGAGCACAAGCCTCACACAAATCCATCTTATGCATTTGACCATTAATGATTTGGGTCAAATGTACAGTGGCTTGGCTGTCACAATGGTGGCACTTCATAATATTTTAATAGAACTAATTAATTTATTATACCTAGCACACACGAAAAATACAACGCAGATGATGCGCCAAATATGACATAGGAACCAAGTATGCGCTTTCCTTAATCAACCCAATGTATCCAGGTGCACGCCATCGCTTGTTACGCTTTCCCTAAATAAACCAATTAATTTCTTGGTCATTTCTCCGGGTTTCCCATCTCCAATCGGACGATGGTCCACCTCCACACAAGGAATCACTTCCGCAGCAGTACCAGTAAGAAAACATTCGTCCGCAATCCACAAATCATAACGGGTAAGGGCCTGTTCCTTGGTCGGAATCCCAATACCTTCAGCGATATCAAGCACCGCTGCCCGGGTAATTCCACGCAGAGAACCGGCATCCAAGGGTGGGGTATACAAAATTCCTTTACGAATAATAAAGACATTATCGCCCGTACACTCGGCAATTTCTCCCTTATCATTGAGCATTAAAGCTTCTAAAAAACCCACACGTTTAGCCTCGATCTTGGCCAATATGTTATTTAGGTAATTCAAGCTCTTAACCGCCGGAGGAAGAGCTGCAGCGTTGATCCGACGCGTAGGCACTGAAATAATCTTTAGGCCATTTTCGTACAATTCCTCGGGATACAATTGAATATTGTCAGCAATCACGATAACCGTGGGAGGACCACATCCATCTGGGGTGAGTCCAAGATGTCCTGGTCCTCGGGTAACAATAAGTCGGATGTAGCCGTTATTTAAAGAATTTTGCCGGCAGGTCTCACATACTACTTTTGTGAATTCCTCCCGGTTCATGGGCAATTCGAGTAAGATCGCCTTGGCCGATTGTTCCAGGCGCTCCAGATGATCGTCTAACTTGTAGACGCATCCCTCATAAATGCGGATTCCTTCAAATACACCGTCCCCGTAGAGCAATCCATGATCGAATACAGATACCTTGGCATCTTCCTTTTCAACATAGTCCCCGTTTAAATAAATTTTCATCTTCTAAATTTTTATTAGCAGGAAAGTTTCCGACTTGGCGAGCGCCAAGCGAAAATCTTATTCACCGGTTGGCAATCAGGTTGTCGACAACCGAAGGATCAGCCAGAGTTGAAGTATCTCCAATCTGATCGGTTTCGTTCGTGGCAATCTTGCGTAAAACCCGGCGCATAATCTTTCCCGATCGTGTTTTGGGCAAAGCGGGTGCCCAGTGGATAACATCGGGCGTGGCGATCGGTCCGATGACCGATCTTACCTGCTGTTTTAATTCCTTTCGCAATTCCTCGGTGTATTTCTGATCTGCATTAAGGGTGACATAGGCGTAGATCCCTTCGCCCTTTACCTCGTGGGGAAATCCAACCACAGCAGCTTCGGCTACCGATCCATGTGCGACAAGAGCACTCTCCACCTCTGCGGTTCCCATACGGTGACCAGATACATTGATAACATCGTCCACTCGTCCGGTAATCCAATAATATCCATCTTCATCCCGACGACAGCCATCCCCAGTAAAGTAATAACCCTTGTACTGATCAAAATAGGTCTCCTCAAATCGTTTATGGTCTCCATACAAGGAGCGCATTTGGCCGGGCCAAGGTTCCTCCATAACAAGAATTCCATTTACTCCATTGCCCTCGATTCGTTCTCCTGACTGTGCATCGAGCAAGACCGGTTTTACTCCAAAAAAAGGAAAAGTTGCCGACCCAGGTTTAAGTGGAGTCGCTCCAGGAAGCGGGGTAATGAGAATACCACCTGTCTCCGTCTGCCACCATGTATCGACAATCGGACAACGCTCCTTGCCCGCATTTCGATGATACCAGCGCCAAGCTTCCGGATTGATTGGTTCCCCCACACTACCCAGGATTCGCAAACTCGGCATATCGTACTTGCTCGGCCATTCCTCTCCCGCAGCTGCAATCGCCCGGATTGCAGTGGGAGCGGTGTAAAACTGATTAACCTTCCACTTTTCGATCACTTGCCAATAGCGGTCGGGGTTAGGATAGGTTGGTATGCTCTCGAACATCGTGGTAGTAGCCCCATTGGCCAAGGGACCATATACGATGTAAGAATGCCCGGTTATCCATCCGATATCTGCGGCACAAAAATAAACATCCTCCTCATGATAATCGAAAACATATTTATGAGTGGTTGCGGTGTAGACCATATATCCGCCAGTCGTGTGCATAACGCCCTTGGGTTGGCCAGTTGATCCGGAGGTATAAAGAATAAATAAAGGATCCTCAGCATCCATTTCCTCGCACGGACAATCGGTTGAGGCATCTCTGGTTACTTCACCCCACCATAAATCGCGCCCCTCCTGCATCTCGCAATCGATCCCAGAATCTTCACTCACCCGGCGCACAACAATACAGGTTTCCACCGGTTCTCCCATTCGCTCACTGGCACTGGCCATTGCCTGATCTGCATTTGGCTTCATGGGGATTGCCTTGGCTCCTCGAAAAGTTCCATTGGCAGTGATTAAAGTTTTACACTTTGAATCCACGATTCGATCGGCCAATGCCTCGGCGGAAAAACCACCAAAGACCACCGAATGAACCGCCCCAATACGGGCACAGGCAAGCATCGCTACCGCTGCTTCTGGGACCATCGGCATGTAGATCGATACCCGATCTCCCTTTTTAACTCCGCGGGCTTTTAAAACATTGGCAAATTTGCATACCTGCTCGTGTAATTGACGGTAGGAAATGGTGGCATCCTCACCCGGCTCGTTACCTTCCCAGATTATGGCCGTCTTGTCCGGACGCACTTCCAAGTGGCGATCCACACAATTGTAGCATGCATTGGTCTTGGCTCCGGCAAACCACTCGATCGATACTGGACCTTCCCTGCGGTCATAATTGTAAGAGCGCACCTTGTCCCACTTTTTAAACCAATGAAATTCATCTGCGACTTCCGACCAAAATCCATCGGGGTCAGAAATACTTCGATCGTACATTGCCTTGTACTCGTCATGACTTTTCAGATAAGCACCCTTAGATGCGGCTTTGGGTGGATGGACTAGTTCACTGGCAGAAGAATCGGACATGGCGTGATAATGGGCTGGTTAATTCAATTTGTAATTTAAAAGTGACAAATTTTTAAGTTAGGAAATTGCCCATTGCTTGTCGATGCGCTTTTGATGTTTTCCATTCCCATGCATACCAGCGAACTGCAATTCGAACTTCCACCCGATTTAATCGCCCAGTCCCCCAGCCAACGGCGGGATCATTCCCGACTGCTCGTTTACAACCGATCAGATAAATCGGTTGCCCATCACCACTTTCACGAACTACCCGAATTGCTCCCTCCCAGGCTTTCGATTCTCCGAAATGATGTCTCTGTGCTCAAAGCACGCCTGCCCGGGAAGCGGCCAACCGGAGGTGCAGTCGAGTGCCTACTCCTCCGCCCAGACGATCCACCCGGCACCACCTGGCGTTGTCTTCTCAAACCTGGTGGGAAGACTGCTCGGGCCGGTAGTTTTGGATTAGACGGGGAATATAACGCTCAGGTTCTGGATTCTTTGCCCTCTGGCGAATACCTAATCCGATTTGAACTTTTTAAAGATAGTGATGCCCCATCCTTAGCTCAACGTATTGGTGCCCTGCCCCTACCTCCTTATGTCCGCCGACCCGCCGATTTAACAGATGAGGAGCGCTACCAAACCGTCTACGCAAAAGCGGACAAGCGAACTGCCGTAGCTGCACCCACTGCCGGCTTACACTTTACCCCTGAAATCCTTGATCGTTTAAAATCGGATGGTCATCAAGTTCACGACCTTACATTGTCGGTCGGCTTGGGCACCTTCCGTCCGATCGAAACCGAACGGGTGGAAGATCATCCCATGCATGCTGAGGAATATTTTTTATCTCCTGCAACCAAGTCTGTATTGCACGACTCCTCGGCCAAACGACTTGCAATTGGGACCACCTGTGTACGAACGATTGAACATTACTTAGCCAGTGATGATATAGATCCTACTGCCCCCACCTGTACGGATGCCCGTTTATTTATCCGCCCGCCCTACTCCTTTCTCGGTGTCGACCATTTGCTTACCAATTTTCACCTACCCGGCTCCACTCTGCTTTGCTTAGTTTCTGCCTTTCTTACTCCCGACTGCTCTAGTGGATTGGAAAAATTAAAAGAGGTCTACCACCAGGCGATCGAAAAGAAATACCGCTTTTTTTCCTACGGGGATGCGATGCTGATCCTTTAATATTCGGAAAGTTGACATAACGCGCGTAATTGCGTACTCCATACACATGACCTCCATCACAGCCACTCAGGCACGAAAAAATCTCTATTCCTTGGTCGATCAGGCAAATGAATCTCACGAACCTATTCAAATCACCGGGAAGCGTGGAAATGCGGTATTGCTTGCCGAGTCGGATTGGCGGGCAATTCAGGAAACTCTACACCTGCAATCCATTCCCGGCATGGTTGATTCGATCCAGCAAGCCCGCAAAGAGGGAATTGAAAAAGCGAGTGATGGGTTGGATTGGTGACTGAATACCGGGTCGTTTTTTCCCGTCAAGCTCAGCGGGATGCCAAAAAATTGGCTCGAAGCAAATTAAAGAAATCCGCTCAGAAACTAATCGATTTATTACGGAGTAACCCATTTCAAAACCCACCTCCTTATGAAAGCTTGCTTGGGGACTTACGCGGTTGCCATTCCCGGCGGATCAATATCCAGCACCGCTTGGTCTATGAGGTATTTGAGGAAGAAAAGACTGTGCTCGTTTTAAGAATGTGGACTCATTATGAATAAATTTCTTCTCCCCAACCCCTTTTCCATTGCCCGCTCCATACCTGCTCTTTTGCATACCCTTTTATGAAACTTAATCTATTTGTGCTCACCCTCCTCCCGCTTGGCTTACTCGCCAAGCAGCCCAATGTGGTCTTCATCCTGGTCGATGATCTCGGTGCCCGCGACCTCACCAATGAGGGCTCCACCTTTTACGAAACCCCGAACATCGACCGTATTGCCTATGAGGGGATGAAGTTTACCCGTGGCTACGCAAGTTGCCAGGTCTGCAGCCCTTCCCGGGCAAGTATTCTTACAGGGAAATATCCTACCAATCATGGGATTACCCAATACATTGGAGGACCTTCCGGTGAGGCACACCGATCCAAAGGACGCCACGACAGCCACCTTCCCCCCGAATACGAAAGAAATTTACGGGCTTCTGAAATCACCCTCGCTGAAGCGATGCGGGATGCAGGCTACAACACCTTTTTTGCAGGCAAATGGCACTTGGGCAGCAAAGGTTCCTGGCCTACGGATCACGGGTTTCATATCAACAAAGGCGGGTTTGACGCCGGAGGTCCCAGGGGTGGCTTTTTCGCACCTTATCAGAACCCAAATTTAACATCTGGGCCAGATGGTGAATCCCTTACCATCCGACTCGGTCAGGAAACTGCAGCCTTTATTGAATCGCAAAGAGAAAGCGACCGGCCCTTCCTTGCCTATCTGTCCTTTTACACCGTGCACGCCCCCATTCAGACTACCGAAGCTCTGTATAAAAAGTATCGGGCCAAAGCCAAAAAGATGGGACTGGATAAAGCCGGTGAGCGCTACTTGTTCGACCGCAGGTTAAATGTTCGACAGGTGCAGGATAACCCAATCTATGCGGGAATGATGGAACAGCTCGATCAATCCATTGGCCTTGTGCTCGCCAAGCTGGATGAACTGGGAATCGCGGATAACACCATCGTTTGCTTCACCTCCGACAACGGAGGCGTATCCTCGGGCGATGCTTATGCCACCTCCAACCTTCCCCTGCGTGGAGGCAAAGGCCGCCAGTGGGAAGGCGGTATCCGTGAGCCTTTCTACATCAAAGCACCCGGAGTGGCTAAGTCCGGATCCACAACCGATGTTTTGGCCAGCGGAATAGATTGGTACCCCACTCTGCTTGAACTCTGTGGAATTAGAGTCCCCAAAGAACAGAAGGTCGACGGGATCAGCTTGGTTCCTACACTCAGGCAGAAACCCTCATCGGCCCGCCCCCTATTCTGGCACTATCCACACTATGGTAACCAAGGC
>JAQXCL010000160.1 GCA_029251885.1 Opitutales bacterium
GTGTCATGATATGGGCATATCAGTGCTTGGTCCTGATGTGAATGAATCTGGGGAGAATTTTACACCATTAAATGGCGAGGGAGATGGATTGGGATCGATTCGTTTTGGACTTTCCGCAGTCAAGGGGGTGGGGGATATTGCCGGGAAATTAATTGTCGAAGAACGTTTAAAAAATGGGCCTTTTGCAGATTTTGGAGATTTGGTCGAGCGGGTGGACGGAAAAGCTTTAAATAAAAGGGTCTTGGAAAGTTTGATCAAAACCGGAGGATTTGATGCCCTCTATCAAAACCGAGCAGCTCTGCTCTCCGATTTGGATAGGGCAATGGGCGAGGCTCAATTACGCCGAAAAGATCGCGAGGCCGGACAGGCAAATCTTTTTGACATGATGGGCGGGGAAGAGGAGACAGATGAACCTTCATCCGAGAACTTTGGTCCCAATAGAAATCACGCTGTTCCGGAAATGGACAACCTGCAAAAATTGAAGTTTGAAAAAGAACTACTGGGTTTCTTTTTATCCGGCCATCCAGTGGATACTTTAATGGGATTGGGACCATTAGTGGATACTCTCCGCTATGAAGACTTGGAAAACCTGACCGAAAAAATATCTTTTCGCTTATGTGGGGTGGTTTCCGAAGTAGAGCGGAGATACACAAAGAAAGATGCTAAGCCTTGGGCACGTTTTAATCTTTTGGCGAAGGAACGGGATTTATCTTTTCCGATGTTTCCCGAAGCTTATACGAAATATGGAGAAGTTTTGGCAGACGGCGAACTCATGGTAGTAACTGGAGTAGCCTCGGTAAAAGACGGGGAAATCCGTATTAGCGTGGACAAGGTTCAAACAATCGACGGTTCCCTAGGTAAAATCATCGATGAATCTACCTGGTTAATTGATCCTATTCATACAGATGCTGCAGACTTTTTAATTGATTTGCACAAGGAAAGCGAGCGAGGTGTCGGGAGTGCAAAGGTAAGTGTAGCTTTTGCAGAAAAGGAGGAAGGAGACGGAATGGTCGTACAATTAGATGATCGTTTTAGGCTAAAGCTAGGATTGGAAAGCTTTTCGAATTGGAGGAATCGTCCTTGTGTAAAGGGGGTAAGGATTCGTGTATTTGCCCCTGATCCTCCAGTGGAAAGAAAATATGGCCGTAAGAATTAGCCTTCCGACTTGACGAATCCCAGGCTCAATATAGTATACATCATTTGATTCAAAATTATGTCTATCGAAATTAAACTACGCAAAGGTGAACCCATGGATCGTGCGATCCGTCGTCTCAAAAAGGCCCTGGATCGAGAAGGCACTATCCGTGATGTTCGTGCCAAACGATACTTTACGAAGCCTTCTGACAAGAATCGTGAGGCTCGTAAAGTTGCCGCTTTCACTCAAATGTTGCGTACCCGTTACGAAAAAATGTAAATTTCCCTTTTGCGGAAATTTTCTCGTATTCCTGACGAGAAACCTCTAGCAATTGAGATTATGTCTCAGTTAGCAAAGAGAAATTCAATAAGTCTTCGAAGAGAATGGCGTCTCTTTGATCGTGATCATGCTAAACCTGAAACTTTTCTTAAACTGTGTGAGAGAATGGTTCAAGTGGGTGAATTTTTGCTCGCTCATGATGTGGCTAGGGCTGGGCTAAAACTTCATCCAAATCACAAATCCTTAGCACAACGGGCAGCTCATGCACTTTGTAAGGCTGGTTCCCCTTTAACTGCCACTTTGATCCTCGAAGAACTTGTATCTTCAGGGATTAATGATGTGGAAACACAGAGCTTACTTGCTAGTTCTTATAAAGACCTTTGTGAAAGCACTAATAATTCCACGAAGAAGCAAGAGTATGCTGACTTGGCAATCGCTCGATACGAACAGGCATACCTCGGGAAAAAGTCAATGGATCCTAATGGAGGGGATGCAGACAACCTTTACTACCCTTGCATAAATATTGCTTTCATGCATTTCGTTTGCATGAACTATGAAAAAGCCCGCGAGTACGCCGCAACGGCCGGTAAAATGTGTTTGGAGATTCTTGAGAAGGATGAAGACAATTACTGGGTCAGGGCTACTCAGGCCGAAGCCTTTCTTTTACTTGGGAATATAGATGAGGCCCTTGACGCCTACGCATTGGCGGTAGATTTATCTGACGCTAAACCATCCTATATCGCCAGTACTCGAAAGCAGGCGTTACAAATCAGTTCGCTTTATGAGGATGAAAATATTCGTCAAAAAATTACCCAAGCTTTTCCGACTGTAGGAATCGTTGCCTGCTCCGGTCATTTAATCGATACTCCGGGCAAGAGTCGCAGATTCCCCCAAGAGGCTGAACAAATCGTGCGGGCTAAGATTGAGGAAAAACTCGATTTTCTGGGTGCGACTTGTGGCTACAGTTCCGCGGCCTGTGGAACTGATATCATTTTCTTGGAGGCTATGGCCGAGCGAGGTGGAGAAACTCATGTGTTTCTTCCATTTGCAAAGGATGAGTTTATTCAAACCAGTGTGGCTCGGGGTGGTGGGGATTGGGTGGCAAGGTTTGAAAAAGTTTTGGACGACGCCACTTCGGTACACCATGTAACTAACGAGGGGTACTACGGAGATGACGGATTATTCTCCTTTTGTAACGATGTTATGCTTGGTTTCGCAGCTATGCGCAGTCGCGGATTAGATGAGGTGCCCGACTTACTTTTATTCTGGGACGGTAAGAAAGGTCAAGAGGGGGGAACATCTGAAGTGGCGAACTCCTGGAAAGATACTTTTCAAGAGCCGCAGATTATTAATTCAAATGATGTCTTGGCGTTGCTTGACCAAATAGATGAGCCCCCTATTCCCAAAGGAGATACCAAGCCGATCTTCGTTAAAAGTTTTGGTGATACCGTAACCGCTCTACGTTCAGTTAAGACTATGCTCTTTGCGGATGTTGAATCGTTTACCCGGGTAGATGAAGAATTAACCGCTCAGTTTGTGGAGGTTTTTCATGGAGGTGTGGCCAATATGATCAAGGAATT